>NZ_JAUOSC010000399.1:0-358 GCF_030548285.1 Gilvimarinus sp. 1_MG-2023 | reverse complement strand
ATCCATATGTTCGACGCGGATACCATTATAACGATAACCAGCATAGACACGGGCGGAAGGAATCACCGCATACTGGGCACGAAAATCACTGTTGATCAGGTTTTCGGCATCACCAAAAGAGACAACCGCAGGCGCATAATAGGCGTAAGCGGCGAAACTGACATCCGGATGAGTTGGAATGGCAGCACGGAAAAAGCCACCAACACCCAGAGCTGCGCCATCGTAGTGATCACTTTCAAAAGCAAAGGCCTTGGCACCCACTCCGATATACAGATTACCGTGCGGCTTGCGCAAATCGACAACATGTACACCGGCACCCAGCATATTACCATCGTCCATATCGTGCAGGGCCGACAGG
>NZ_JAUOSC010000398.1:0-358 GCF_030548285.1 Gilvimarinus sp. 1_MG-2023 | reverse complement strand
AACCATTCCCCCGCCAGATTACCGTTACAACGCAGATAGATGCCCAACAACCTGCTAGACTGCCGGCCTCTGCACCGGCACCGTTTTTGACAGCTTATGGATACTCCAATGACCACTATCGTCAGCTTTAACATCAATGGCATTCGCGCCCGTCAACATCAACTTGAGGCTATTCGGGAACAACTGGACCCGGATATTCTGGGCTTACAGGAAATCAAGGTACACGACGATATGTTTCCTCTGGCAGATATCGAAAGCCTGGGGTATCACGTTGAGCACTTTGGCCAGAAAAGCCACTACGGTGTCGCCCTGCTCAGCAAGCAAGCTCCCGTCTTTGTGCAAAAAGGCTGGCCATCGG
>NZ_JAUOSC010000397.1:0-359 GCF_030548285.1 Gilvimarinus sp. 1_MG-2023 | reverse complement strand
GCCGTTGCATCTGGTCTTCCCGTTCTTCCTGGCGCAACTTTTCTTCGGCGGCGGAGATCGGCCGTGGCCGACGATAACGATCGACGCCGTAGTTTTGCAGGGAATGACAGGCATCTAACACTCGTTCGACTTCTTCGTTGCCGTAACGTTCTTCACACTTGCGGACGTAGTGCTTGGCAAACATCAGGTAGTCAATAATGGAGCTGGCATCTGTCCAGGTCTGGAACAGGTAATTACCCTTGAAAAAGGAGTTGTGACCGTAACAGGCGTGGGCAATCACCAGCGCTTGCATCGGCATGGTGTTTTCTTCCATCAGGTAGGCGATACAAGGATCGGAGTTGATAACGATCTCGTGGGCC
>NZ_JAUOSC010000396.1:0-359 GCF_030548285.1 Gilvimarinus sp. 1_MG-2023 | reverse complement strand
CACCAGCACCACGTCCGGTGCAGCCTGCAAGGCACCTTCGGCGCTCACTGGCTTATAGCCGCTGTAACCCATGGCATTGCTGGCTCCGACCAGCGCCAGCATGGCATCGGCCTGCGTACCGGAGCCTGACGCCATCATGCCCCGGCTACCAGCGCCGAGCAGAAACATAACGGATGAGGCATCATCCGCCGGCATCTGCTGCAGCAGTGCCTGGCTGCGCTGATGAATACGTTCAACCAATGCCCGCCCTTCGCTCTCTTTACCCAGCGCTCCGGCAACGGCGGTGATTTTATCGAGCACCCCCTGTAACGAATAATGATTCGCTACCCGCACAACCCGTATTCCAGCCTGCTTCAGCT
>NZ_JAUOSC010000395.1:0-359 GCF_030548285.1 Gilvimarinus sp. 1_MG-2023 | reverse complement strand
GGTTCGCTCTGTTAATCCAGCCCTGCAACAGGGCAAGCAACCACCGCTGTCCATTTTCTCCAATTATTCCGTGTTCTGCGCGACGCCATTTGCCGCGCTCACTGCCAACAATTCGCCAGATCTGGATTAAATTGGAAAAGACTATGGAACAGCCCTTCACTTTTATCTATCACGTCAGCTGCTCACAGTGTACCTGGCAGTCCCAGTTCAAAGCACTGAGCGATCTCCCCGATGAGTGCCCCCACTGCCATGCACTCGCCTTGCACGTGGATCAGGAAAACACCCCAGCGACGACTCCCCAACCTGCTTTACTTAGGCAACTTATGTGACACAATTCACATTATTTCGCGTTATACTAC
>NZ_JAUOSC010000394.1:0-360 GCF_030548285.1 Gilvimarinus sp. 1_MG-2023 | reverse complement strand
AACCAGTACAGCACCGGTACATCTTGCCCCTGCACCGCTTGTGGCGGCAGATAAATCGCAAAGCGCATATCGCAGTTCAGTACTTCCGACCGATGCGTATATTGCTTGTGCCAGCCATCAAAGCTTTTGTTCTGACTAATCATTTCCATGGAAGTCCCCTTCAGATAGGTCAGACGCCTGCCAGCAGACGTCAGATGAAAATGGTTAAACGGCAATGCCGATGGCGGAGCTGGCCAGACCAGACATCCGCCATCTGGCATCAGGGGTTTCAGTAATGAATAACGGAACGGATTGATTTGCCTTCATGCATCAGGTCAAAGGCTTCGTTGATCTGATCCAGTGGCATGGTGTGGGTGATAA
>NZ_JAUOSC010000393.1:0-360 GCF_030548285.1 Gilvimarinus sp. 1_MG-2023 | reverse complement strand
CAGCAGATCCGTATCCGCTTCAGCAAAAACCTGCAAGACAGCTACCTGCAACTACAGCGTGGCGATCAAGATATTCTCCCGCTTCACAACCAGCAAAACTGGAACAGCCCGCTGATCACTCAGCTACTGGGCCAACGTCCGGTTGCGCGTTATCGCCATTATTTCCAGGGCAATCCATCCCTCACCGCCCTCCTGATCAACCATCAACAACTGCAACCAGCCAGCCGCAAACCCGGCCTGACCTTGATTCACGCAGGCGTGACCAACAACAGTCCGTTATTGCAACAACAGCAGGAAGCCTTCAAAAACCAGGGGTACCAGATTCAGCGTCAAGCCCTGGATCACGACGCCTTACTGGAA
>NZ_JAUOSC010000392.1:0-361 GCF_030548285.1 Gilvimarinus sp. 1_MG-2023 | reverse complement strand
GCAATATACTGCGAGTGACAGACTGTAAATCACCCCGGTGTTATGAATGGGCCGTCCTTCATGGGCGCGCCGGTCGCCGTACCAGGCAATCCAGAACAAGGTTGCAATATACAGAACAGAAATGGACACCAGTTGCCATACCTGGATCATAGGTACCCTTATTGTTAGAGGTTATTGGTGTAAGAGGCTGCGCCACAAGGCGAACGGGGAAGCATACCATGTGTGCTGTACACACTGGTCCGCCCGGCTGTCTTGGTATTATTAAAATACCACAGTGCAGGACTTGCTGAATCCGCTAGCCCTGCAAGATGTCTGCTTTGGTCACATGGCTTGACCCGTGACAATCCGCCAAGATAAGACC
>NZ_JAUOSC010000391.1:0-361 GCF_030548285.1 Gilvimarinus sp. 1_MG-2023 | reverse complement strand
CCATCTCCCAGCGTAATACCGGCATCCGCAAACAAGGCCCGAATTTCAGCAACCGCCTTGTCTTGCGCTGCCGTACGGGCACCAACCGTGACCTGACTGCCCGGACTACGCACCACAACGGTATGGGTGTCGGCCAATGTCGCCACGGTTTTGGCGATCCCGCCCAACACCTGCCCGGCACCAAAACTGGCATCCAGATCGTCCAGCTGCCGCAAGCCATTCAGCAACGGCAAAATCATCGTCTGCGCACTGACCAGCGGTCGGATATCTTTGATCACCTCCGCTAGCGAATAGGCCTTATTGGTCAGCACAATCAGATCGAACGTCGCCGCCGATGTGGCCAATTGAGCCGCCGTGCAGC
>NZ_JAUOSC010000390.1:0-361 GCF_030548285.1 Gilvimarinus sp. 1_MG-2023 | reverse complement strand
CCGTACGAGTGCCGCCGTCGGCCTGGATCACATCACAATCGATGGCGATGGTATTTTCACCCAAGGCCTTCATATCCACAGCAGCACGCAGGCTGCGGCCAATCAGGCGAGAGATTTCTACCGTACGGCCCTGCTGCTTGCCCTTGGCGGCTTCACGTATCATGCGCGAACCGGTTGAACGCGGCAGCATACCGTACTCCGCCGTCACCCAACCCTGGCCCTTGCCACGCAAAAACGGCGGCACATTGGTTTCCACACTGGCGGTACAAATCACTTTTGTATCACCGCATTCAACCAGCACAGAACCTTCCGCGTGTTTGGTGTAATGGCGAGTAATACGAACTTCGCGGAGTTGATCAGG
>NZ_JAUOSC010000039.1:0-734 GCF_030548285.1 Gilvimarinus sp. 1_MG-2023 | reverse complement strand
GCCGGCGAGGGCCAATAAGATGACCCGTACACACACACTTGCGCCTCACACTCTTATACAACGGACTCTAAAGACCATGACCGCAGCACGCCTTAGCTCCCTGTCACTGTTCACCCTGGCCGGTGCGCTGATCAGCGCCCAGACGTTCGCCCAAGTGGTGCCCAACGCCGGTACGTTTATCCGCGAACTGGAAACCGAACCCACCCCCGCGGTTAACAATGCCGGGGCCGAGGTGGAACTGCCCAAGCCTGAGCAGGCGCCGGAAGCGGCCGAAGGTGGCGCCACGGTTGAGGTGAACCGCTTTAGCATTACCGGCAACCAGGCCTTTGACAGCGACACCTTACTGGGGCTGATTCGCGACCAACAGGGGCGCGACCTCACCCTGGCCGAGCTGCAACAAACCGCGGCGACCATCACCGCCTACTACCGCGAACAGGGCTACTTCTTAGCGCGGGCCTACCTGCCGCAACAAGACGTCAGCGATGGCGCCGTCACCATCGATGTACTCGAAGGCCGTTTGGGCAAAGTGGCCGTCAGCAACGACGCCCACACCCGCGACTTTGTGGTGAAGCGTCCGTTCCGCTCGCTGGCGCCGGATCAAATGCTCACCGCCGACGCGCTGGAAACCCCGCTGTTGCGCTTATCCGACATCCCCGGCATTGCGGTCAACACCACCTTAGTGCCCGGTGAAGAACTCGGCACCAGCGATTTAAACGTTAACGTCAGCCAAGGCC
>NZ_JAUOSC010000389.1:0-361 GCF_030548285.1 Gilvimarinus sp. 1_MG-2023 | reverse complement strand
ACCCGGGGGATATCGACGCTTTTGTTCCCGAGGCCTGGGCCAGTGACCGTGACGATCTGGCTGCTCCCTGTACCGATGTTCTGGAACCCGAGACCGGGAGTACAGAAGAACAGGGCTTGCAAGACAATATTGAAAGCTGGCTGAATGCCCGTAGCCAGGAAATAGACCAGTCAACCGAGGAGCAGCCACCGGCCGCCATCATCCCCAAAGCCCAGCCGGTGAATCTGGATGAATCGGTACCGCTGTTGATGACCGTCGAAGCGCTGGGTGAGCAGGAAGTGATTATCGAGCCAGAGGCCAGGACAGAAGAACAGTCGGCCATATCGACTGGGTACGAAACCAGCCATGAGGAAGCCGACAC
>NZ_JAUOSC010000388.1:0-361 GCF_030548285.1 Gilvimarinus sp. 1_MG-2023 | reverse complement strand
CCCACAGGTATTGCCGGTAATAGTCGTCAGAACACGGAGCTACCCTGTCGGCGATAATCAAGCGCCATGAATAACGGCACTCACACCGTGCTGTTATCAGAGGAAATTCATCAGGAAACACACCACTGCCAGTCGTTATTTACAACCTTGACAGCAAAGTCACAAACAGAACAGGGAAATATGGCGAGGATGGCCATTCACTACGGCGCCGGGAACAATACCGAACAGCAAGCGAACAGCCAGGTTTATTTATTCCAACAGCCCGGCACACTCTGCAGCTGCAAAAAAACGCTCTGCCAGAGCTGTGGGCGCGCCAGACCGGTTGGCCAGTTGTCGAGCAGTCATCGCCTGACGCGATAAC
>NZ_JAUOSC010000387.1:0-362 GCF_030548285.1 Gilvimarinus sp. 1_MG-2023 | reverse complement strand
GCATTAACAGAAGAAATATTAATAAACCGGCCCCATTTCTTATCCAGCATCACGTTGATCACCAGACGCGTCATATAAAAAACAGATGACAGGTTGGTGTTGATCACGTCATGCCACATTTCCGGGGTCATTTTTTTCAATGTGGCATCACGAGTAATTCCGCCGTTGTTGACCAGAACATCAACTGAGCCAAATTCTTCGCGAATCTTGTTGATACAGGCTTCGCAAGATTCCCAGCTGGTAATGTTGCCAAAACCAAGGGCAATATCATAACCCTCGCTTTTCAGCTTTTCTTGCCAGGCCTGGGCTTTCTCATGCGACCCTCCCGAATAGTATCCGGCGACCACCTGATAGCCATCATC
>NZ_JAUOSC010000386.1:0-362 GCF_030548285.1 Gilvimarinus sp. 1_MG-2023 | reverse complement strand
GTCATGTTCTGTTGCTGCACCTTGTGTTTGAACAACGCATCACGAATTGCTACCAGCCCCACCAGAGACCCTAATATCAAAATAGTCGTAATTAGCAGTAATTCCATGGTAATCACGAATCCTTGCTGCCGTTTTGGCGATGCCTGACTCATAACGCCCTCCATCATCAGGTGTATTGAGAGTGGTAGAATCAAAGCGAAACGCCCAATTCCTGAAACAACCGGTATATTTTGTGAACAGCAGGAAAGACCACCAGCACCCCAAACACAGGAAAGGCCACCAGTAACATCGGGAACAATGACACCAGGCTGCGGCGGGCAATCAGCTTGCGCACCCATTGCTGCTGACGAGTACTCATGGAC
>NZ_JAUOSC010000385.1:0-362 GCF_030548285.1 Gilvimarinus sp. 1_MG-2023 | reverse complement strand
GCGTTAGCTGGATCTCGTCACCGGCTTTCTTGATCTTCTGTTCCGCTACCGCCGCCGGCCGGTAGTCGGCCACGGCGGCGCTGGCAATAAAAACGTCACATTGACCCAGCGTCGCTAATGACGCCGTCAGCATGTCAGTGGCCGATGTGACCGGCACCAGGGTGATCCGCTCGGGTACGGGCAGGCTGACCGGGCCGGAGATCAGTGTAACTTGCGCTCCGGCTTCCAGTGCCGCCTGGGCCAGTGCATAACCCATTTTACCAGAGCTGTGGTTGCTGATGTAACGCACAGGGTCGAGCGCTTCGCGGGTTGGCCCGGCCGTGATGACCACCTGCTTGCCTGCCAGGGTACCACTAACAAAA
>NZ_JAUOSC010000384.1:0-362 GCF_030548285.1 Gilvimarinus sp. 1_MG-2023 | reverse complement strand
CCATTGGCCGGGTGGTTGAGTACTCCGGCTGCCACGCCGGTTTCTTCAATCACGCCGTTGCGGTACATGATGGCACTGACGCGGCGCAGATCGATATCCATCGGTTTGATCGGGCGGCCACCGAGAATGATCCCGGCATTGGCGGCGTTATCCGCAATGGTATCAAACACCTTGCGCGGGCGACCGGATTGAGGGTCGATGGACTGGCTACGGGCGTCGATCAGTTCCAGCGCCGGTATCACATAATCGGTGGCGTTGTAGACATCAAAAATGGTGCAGTTTGGCCCGTTCAACGGCGCTTTCAGGATAAACGCCAGCTCTACTTCGATGCGCGGCACAATAAAACGATCGGTAGGGATTTC
>NZ_JAUOSC010000383.1:0-362 GCF_030548285.1 Gilvimarinus sp. 1_MG-2023 | reverse complement strand
GCGGTACCCAGTGCAATAATAGGCGGCAGATTCAGAGGATAAATAATCGCGTCTTTTACCTGACTTAATGCCCCCCATGCCCGGCCAATCACAGCACCAACCGATTGATCAGGCGACAGCCGCTCTCCCCATGGTTTCAGTTTGACAAACGCCAGACCCTGGTTCTGGCCACGACCGGTAAAGCTGAAGCCGGAGACGGTAAAAACAGAATCTACCGCCGGTTCGTTCATATAGTGCTCGTTGAGCTTGTCCATGACTTCGTGGTTACGTTCCATTGTCGCACCGGCTGGCAACATCACCAGGTTCAGCAGGACACCCTGATCTTCATCGGGCAAGAATGACACAGGCAAACGCACATAGAC
>NZ_JAUOSC010000382.1:0-362 GCF_030548285.1 Gilvimarinus sp. 1_MG-2023 | reverse complement strand
GCGTTAGCCGGGGAAATCCCGGATCTGGTGATTATCGATTACCACCTGGACCAGGGAGTGACCGGGCTGGACGTGATGGCCGGTTTCAGCCAGGTATGGCAGCAACCAGTACCCTGTCTGGTTATTACTGCCGACTATACCGATGAGGTAAAACAGGGCATTGAGGAGCTGGGCTTTATGCTATTGCGAAAACCGGTAAAACCAATGGCATTACGGGCCTTGTTACATAAAATGTTGTAGCAGACCGTGACTTTATGGTTATGGCTTATTGCCAGAACCCGTTTGCTGTCGATCTCGATCAGTCTGGTATTTCCAGCTGCTGTACAATAAGTGCTGCCTGGGTGCGATTATTGATATTAAGC
>NZ_JAUOSC010000381.1:0-362 GCF_030548285.1 Gilvimarinus sp. 1_MG-2023 | reverse complement strand
CTTTTGGTAATAGCAGGATTTCCAGCTCGCCGCTCAAGGCTTCCAGCTGTGCCTTGGCGGCGTGCTGTTCTTCTTCGCCCATGGCGCGCATGTCGGGGTCGCTGTCATTGGCCAGCAGATCAGCTTCATCCAGGTCAGCTTGTGCTTGCTGGTAGCGGCCAAAGGTCTGGGCCAGGCTTTCCAGCTCGCTGTATTCTCGTGATAGTTGGCGGAACTTGTTCTGATCGTTAATCACTTCCGGGTCGGAGAGCAAGTGTCCGATTTCTTCGTAACGCTCGGAGAGCGATTCCAGTTTGTGCAAAAGGGAGGCTTTCATGTTCTATCATCGCTGTTGCTGGCGGCATCGGCGGCATCACTGAGCT
>NZ_JAUOSC010000380.1:0-362 GCF_030548285.1 Gilvimarinus sp. 1_MG-2023 | reverse complement strand
CTGCAGTAGTCTCGACGAATCTCGGTGCCCTGATGTTCCGGCTCGAAAGTATTGCGCACAATAAGGCGAATATTCTTTTTACGCAAACCGGCAGCTGCCCGTGGGTGAATCGCTTCCATACCCAGGTTGGCCAGCTGGTCAGCAACATCGTAATTGGTCATGCCGATCGGTTTGACATTCTCGGCACCCACCAGCAAGGGGTCGGCAGTGCTGAAGTGATATTCCTTGTGAATAACCGCTTCACAGGCATCGGTCATGGTCGCGATCTTACTGAACGTCATCTCGCTATAACCACGATCATAGGTGCGCATCAAGCCTTCCCGACACTGGGTATAGCCGGTCACGATGGGCATTTCCGTTTC
>NZ_JAUOSC010000038.1:0-818 GCF_030548285.1 Gilvimarinus sp. 1_MG-2023 | reverse complement strand
CTATATGGCCTTGTTTTTGTCTGTTTGTTGGTGGATTCTGATGAGTTTTGCGGTTTGTAAGGCTTCGTTTGTGATGCGGTTGGTGTCAATAAGTAGCAAGCAAGTTGGTAATCGTCACTTACCTGGTTATTTATGAACATTATTGTTGTTGGTCAGCGTCACGGAGAGTCCCGTACTTACCGATTGACCACACCTGCCAAGACATTGTTATTTGGGTGCCTTGTGGCCCTGCCTTTTGCAATGGGGATGGCCGGGTTCTGGTTGGTTGACTGGTTGGCAGATGAAGGTTTTTCCCTAGAGCCACAGGCAGCAGAAGCCTGGGAAAATGATCTCAGCCTGCAGCGTCAGGAGCTGGAGCAGATTCGTGTCCAGACCAATCAGGAATTACAGGCATTAACGGTCAAACTGGCCGAGCTGCAGTCCCGTCTGATGCGTTTGGATGCTCTGGGTGAACGCCTGGTCAGTGTTGCCAATCTGGAAGCCGATGAATTCGATTTTTCCATGGCACCTGCTTTGGGCGGGCCAAAGACACTGGGTGAAGCCTACGAAGCGCCGGAAATCAGCGATGTGCTGAATGACCTGGCTAATCGTATTGGTCATCGTGAGCAGCAGCTGGAAGTGCTGGATGACCTGATGTCTGCCCAACGGCTGGATGCGGATACATTTGTAACTGGCCGATCTATCAAAAAAGGCTGGATGTCTTCCCGCTATGGTCGTCGTACCGATCCTTTTACCGGCCAGCTGGCCTGGCATGGCGGTGTTGATTTGCCGGTAAGCAGGGGTCGGATATTATTGCGGTTGCGTCTGGGGTTGTTACC
>NZ_JAUOSC010000379.1:0-362 GCF_030548285.1 Gilvimarinus sp. 1_MG-2023 | reverse complement strand
CACCACGCCTTATCAGGGTGCCATGTACACCGGGTATCGTGCGATCCTGAAAACCATGCTGAAGTATCGCGCCCTGTCCACCATCCTGATGGTGATGATGATGGTAGTGGCGGTACTCGGTTTCGGACAGGTCAAACAGGCGTTTTTCCCGCCATCCAATACGCCGATTTTTCTGGTTGATATCTGGCTGCCGGAAGGCAGTGATATTCTTGCAACCCAACAACAGGCACGTCAGCTGGAACAATGGTTGTTGCAACAACCAGGGGTTGAATTCACCTCGTCCACCGTGGGCCGTGGTGAGGTCCGGTTTATGCTGACGTATGATGTCGAGAAAGAATACGCCGCCTTCGCCCAGGTACTGG
>NZ_JAUOSC010000378.1:0-363 GCF_030548285.1 Gilvimarinus sp. 1_MG-2023 | reverse complement strand
ACCGTGACCAGGGTGACAATAACTTCCGCGCCAGCTACAGCGAGTTCTCACCCAAGTTCTTCGTCACCAAGTTTGACGATGGCATCGTTAAAAACATCAACCTGGCCTTTACGCTGGAATCCGGTTCAACCTCATCCGGCTTCAGTCAGGATAACTACCTGTACGGTATTGGTGCCGACCTGGCGATTCCGGGCATGAACTTCGCCAGCGTCACGTATTTTTACAGCATGAACGACAATGGTCTGGACGACGATCACCAGATCACTCTGACCTATGGTGCATCCTGGGGCCAGGTTGAACTGGGTGGCTACATCGACTATTCAACCGGTAGTGATGATCACAAAGCCAGCTTCAACTTCAACC
>NZ_JAUOSC010000377.1:0-363 GCF_030548285.1 Gilvimarinus sp. 1_MG-2023 | reverse complement strand
GGCTGGCGCAAGCCAGAATAGTGGCGACTAAGGTTTTCATGGACGATCCTCACTCTTAATTTTTATTGGTGTATTGGATGTTGAATATTCTGGAAATGTCCTGGAAGAAGTGTGTGACCAGAACGATTTCATTAGGGTGGGAGGGTAAGCAACCAGTATGCCAATCAATTGGTCTGAATGGGGATGTTAGCCGTTTGGCTAATGCCTCTGCCTTGCGGTAGCTATCGTTGAGCGAATGCTTAAAATGCCGTTGCTGCGGGGCTTGTACTGGCTCAACCCGGTATTTTGCGGGGCTGGGCTAAGGCTCCAGGAGCTGGTCCGTCATCTGCTGTGGCCATGACGGGCAGTGCGCCAGAGTAAATG
>NZ_JAUOSC010000376.1:0-363 GCF_030548285.1 Gilvimarinus sp. 1_MG-2023 | reverse complement strand
GCGCCACTACGGTGGCGGCGATCGGTTGGTTACGGGCCAGAAAGGCAATCAGGATTCCCGAGAAGCCATAGCCAACGTAGAACGAATGGGTCAGGCGGCCTTCCTGTCCGGCAGTAATCATAAAACCGGCCAGCCCGGCCAGCGCTCCGGACAACAGTACGGTACCAAGGATTACCCGATTAACCGGCACCCCCACGGCACGGGCCACACCGGGACTGTTGTCGACAAAACGCAGGTACAGCCCAGCCCGGGAGACGTTGGTAAACCAGAGCACCAGAAAGGCAACCAGGGTGGCCAGCACAATCGCCAGGCTGAGTCCGTCAAAGACATCGGGCAGGCGTTCGAATACCCGGTACTGAGGGG
>NZ_JAUOSC010000375.1:0-364 GCF_030548285.1 Gilvimarinus sp. 1_MG-2023 | reverse complement strand
GCATCCACCAGCTCTCGCGTCAAATGTGGCGCAAACCCAGAAATAAAGTCATACATAAAACCACGCAGGAAGGTACCTTTTCGGAAACCGATCTTGGTCACACTGGGCGCAAACAAATGGCTGGCATCAATCGCGACCAGATCTTTATCCTGCACTGGATCAAGCGCCATGCTGGCAATAATGCCAACACCAACCCCTAACCGTACGTAGGTTTTGATCACATCGGCATCCGCGGCAGTAAACGCCACTCTCGGTGTCAGCCCTCGACTTTTAAAAGCCTCATCCAGCTTGGAACGCCCAGTAAAACCAAAGACGTATGTTACCAACGGATAATTGGCGACCTGCTCCAGCGTCAGCTGTTGGC
>NZ_JAUOSC010000374.1:0-364 GCF_030548285.1 Gilvimarinus sp. 1_MG-2023 | reverse complement strand
GATTTACTCCGCAGCCACCAAGCGAGAGCAGGCCGCAGAACTGTATGACGCCGCCGTCGCCATGCTGGAGCAAAGTCCCAGTTTATTCCGCCTGGTGCGCCGCTACTCCAACCGAGTGCTGGCACCAAAAAGCAGGGGCAGGTTGCAGGCACTATCGAAAGACCACAAATCCATGGACGGCCTCAATGTGCACTACGGCCTGATCGACGAACTGCATGCACATCCGACATCAGCAGTATGGGACGTCATCAAATCGGCACGAGGGGCCAGATCCCAGCCACTGATCTACTCGATCACCACCGAAGGATTTCTGACCGATGGTGTCGACGCCGACCTGCACGAATACGCCAGCAAAGTTCTGACA
>NZ_JAUOSC010000373.1:0-364 GCF_030548285.1 Gilvimarinus sp. 1_MG-2023 | reverse complement strand
ATATGGGGCGATGCCTTGCACGGCATCATGTTGGAGCCGAGCAGGGTATTGCCTGGCAAAATCGCCAGCAAATCGAGGCGCTGGAGCCGCACTTGTCGGAGCAATTCCGGCGCGGCCTCTGGCTGATGCCGGAAGGTCATCTGGAAAATCGCCGTCTATTGGTTTTGTTACATCGGGCCATTATTTCCGCTGGTGGAAAAATCAGTCTGAATAGTCCGGTTGATTACGTTGCTGAAGACGCGCACAGCCATTGGTATGTGAACCAACAAGCTTATCCGGCAGTGTTATGGATTGATTGCTGTGGTGTTGGCGCCCAGCGTTGGCGGTCACAAGTGCGCGGTGTGAGGGGCGAGGTAATCTGGAT
>NZ_JAUOSC010000372.1:0-364 GCF_030548285.1 Gilvimarinus sp. 1_MG-2023 | reverse complement strand
AAGTACCCCGAGGAAAAGAAATCAACCGAGATTCCCTTAGTAGCGGCGAGCGAACGGGGACTAGCCCTTAAGCAATCTTGTAGTTAGTAGAAGGCTCTGGAAAGTGCCGCCATAGTGGGTGATAGCCCCGTATACGAAAACTTATAGATTGTGAAAACGAGTAGGTCGGGACACGTGTTATCCTGACTGAACATGGGGGGACCATCCTCCAAGGCTAAATACTCCCAGATGACCGATAGTGAACTAGTACCGTGAGGGAAAGGCGAAAAGAACCCCTGTTAGGGGAGTGAAATAGACCCTGAAACCGCGTACGTACAAGCAGTGGGAGCCGACTTGTTCGGTGACTGCGTACCTTTTGTATAAT
>NZ_JAUOSC010000371.1:0-364 GCF_030548285.1 Gilvimarinus sp. 1_MG-2023 | reverse complement strand
CTCAAATGGTGCAATAACAGCTTTTCTTGCCTGGTGGGTCGGTCTTTCAGAAAATGAGCGCACTGATTTTGGCGTCATTGCTCAAAACAGAAGGGCAATTCTGGTGCTATTCATACTTTGGTCACTACTTGTGACTAAAGTGGCAGAAATGTTGCTCAAAGACAGACAAAGTAGCTATATGTCTGCCTGGTGTCATCTTGGTAGGCCATACGTATAAAAGTAGATTTTTGCTGGAGTCACTTTCAATGAAGAAGCCAGATTTACTGGTCTTTGTAGGATTGGTTGTTATTTTGGGTGCTGCCATTACTGGCATGACAATCGATGAGAATCAACGTCCGTCTGCCGTCCTGGCATCGGAACATAC
>NZ_JAUOSC010000370.1:0-364 GCF_030548285.1 Gilvimarinus sp. 1_MG-2023 | reverse complement strand
CTGGTACTCAGTGGAAGCAGGCAAGCGCTTCCCTTTTGCAGAGAACGGCCGCTGGTCATGGGATGGGTATTTGGGAGTTGGCATTGGCAAGAGTTCCGGCGGTTCGACCCGCTGGGATGATGATGGGGACGACACAACTGTGCCGGTACTGTCAGCCACGACCGACATCAACTGGAATATAGCTTACAACGTCAGCATCGGCGGCCGGGTTCAGGTCCAGCAAGCCTTGTCTGGCAATAGTGCAAATCACGGAGCGTTGGCCCTAGTATGGAAAATTCGTTTCTGAAAAGATCCAGTCTTGCACTGGGTTTCCTCCTGGCAGCGTCGTCAATTGCAGCTGCCGAGACTTCTCCATCATCTATTG
>NZ_JAUOSC010000037.1:0-829 GCF_030548285.1 Gilvimarinus sp. 1_MG-2023 | reverse complement strand
ATTTTAGGCCTGAACATCGAAGGCAAAAAGGAACTGCTGGGGCTGTATCTCTCAGAAAGCGAGGGGGCACGCTACTGGCTGAACGTGCTGACCGATCTGCAGAACCGGGGCGTAAAAGACATCCTGATCGCCTCGGTGGATGGCCTGAAAGGCTTCCCGGAAGCGATAGAAACCGTTTACCCAAAAACAGAAGTACAGCTCTGTATCGTTCACCAGATCCGCAACAGCGTGAAGTACGTGGCCAGCAAGAACCAGAAAGCTTTTATGTCAGATCTGAAGTGCGTTTACCGCGCCACGACTCAGAATGCCGCCGAACAGGCGTTGGACGACCTGGAAGCGAAATGGGGCGCGCAATACCCGCTGGTGATCAAGTCCTGGCGGAGTAAGTGGGAGAATCTCTCCGTTTACTTCAAGTACCCGGAACAGGTGCGCAAAGCGATTTACACGACCAATGCGGTTGAGGCGGTGCATCGCCAGTTCCGTAAACTGACCAAGACCAAAGGTGGCTTCGCCCATGAAAACGCATTGCTCAAGCTGCTGTACGCAGGTATGTTGAAGGCATCCGAAAAGTGGACGCATCCGGTGCAAAACTGGAACCTGACGCTGTCGCAGCTGAGCATCCACTTCGAAGGACGGATCGACGGCTACGTGGATCTGTAAGTAATGGGTGACACAGAACTATGAACACCCTCGCAATCGCCGCGCTCCCAGGTATGTTATGAGCCAACAGCCGCGCTCCCGGGTATGTTATGAACCAATCGCTGCGCTCCCGGGTATGTTGTGAACCAATCGCCGCGCTCCCAGGTATGTTATGTACACACCGCCGCGG
>NZ_JAUOSC010000369.1:0-364 GCF_030548285.1 Gilvimarinus sp. 1_MG-2023 | reverse complement strand
ATACGCACGTTTTGATAAAAGGTGTACGCATGTAACCGCTGTCAGACCCAACCCCGTCTCAACCCCGGCTGGTCTGCTGACGTAACCGCGTTACAATCCGGCTCACCTGCTCAATGGCAAAGTCAATATCGTCCTCAGTGGTGTAACGGCCGACACTGAAACGCAGCCCGGCATGAGCCAGCGCATTGCTGCGTCCAATGGCTTTTAACACGTAAGAAGGCTCGATACTGGCAGAGGTACAGGCCGACCCGGACGATACCGCCACTTGCGCCAATGAGGCGAGCAGGATTTCACCGTCAACCCCGTCAAATGACAGATTAAGCAGACCAGCAACCCGCTGCCGGGCATGGCCATTCAGATAGAC
>NZ_JAUOSC010000368.1:0-365 GCF_030548285.1 Gilvimarinus sp. 1_MG-2023 | reverse complement strand
TTCCGGTTTTTATGCTTGTAGGTCTGGTTCCTTTTAAATTGTTCACCAAACTTATTTCTCAATTAAGTAATGCCGTTCTGTCCAATAAAGGCCTTATGGCATACCGGCAAGTCGAGCCTATTTACCCAATTATTACACGCTTACTTATCGAGTTGGCGACGATGGCAATTGTTTTTGTAACACTCAAGTTTTCAATTTACTGGTTTTTGGGGTACAAGGTTACACCCGTATCTCTCCCTGGGGTTTTGCTGGCAATATTTTTATTGATGGCCCTGGCGGTCGGAATTGCTCTTATTTTATGTGTTTTATTTGAATATTTTCCAGATATGTCTAAAGTTGTAGGCGTTATAATGACACCAATGATG
>NZ_JAUOSC010000367.1:0-365 GCF_030548285.1 Gilvimarinus sp. 1_MG-2023 | reverse complement strand
GCCTTGCTCATGCTGCCGTGGATGTACATACGGGTGGCGGTCTGGCCTTTCAGGGCGTTGGCGAAGGCTGCGACATCGGCGCGACTGACGGAGCCCAGTTCAGCCAGCAGTTGCTGTTCGTTAAAGCTGGGGGAGTAAATCTGGCGCTTCAGCTCGGCGATGCCGCGTTCGTAGGGCTTGGCCTTGAGCTGGTTTTCCAGATTACGCTGCAGCGAGGCTTGATAGCGCTGGAACTGGTCATCGCTGATATTGACCTGTTGCATGCCTTCGAGTACCCGTTTGAGCAGCTCGGGCAGTTTATCCTGGTAGCCGGACAGCATCAGTTGCAGACCGCGAGTGTTGGCACTGAGGCCATAGCTCAGTCC
>NZ_JAUOSC010000366.1:0-365 GCF_030548285.1 Gilvimarinus sp. 1_MG-2023 | reverse complement strand
CTGTTCGACCCCGTTGTCTTGTGGATCGTTCAGTGCATCCAGCGTTGCCAGCGTCGTCGCCAGCCACTGGGTCCAGCGGTCGTGACTGGCCAGTAACGGGCGGCGATAAAAAATACTGTTGCCTTCCCGTTGATTGCTGACCAGGCGGGCCTGGGCCAGGATCTTCAGGTGATGGCTCATGCTGGACTGTTTGATATCCAACAGCTCGCACAATTCCAGTACGCCAAAAGAACCACGCCCCAGCAGCTGCACAATGGCCAGTCGCAACGGGTCGCCCAGGGCTTTGCAAGCATGGGCGATCTGTTCTGCATTGAGTTCGTTTCTGGCCGGAGCGGCAACAGGTGATACGTCGGTCTGTGTCATGG
>NZ_JAUOSC010000365.1:0-365 GCF_030548285.1 Gilvimarinus sp. 1_MG-2023 | reverse complement strand
GTAATCCGATGCCGGGGGATAATATCGGGGTGTTTATTGAGGATACTCTCACCGGCGGCAAGCTGTTTTATGCTCCGGGGTTGGGGGTGATTGAAGATCATCTGTTGCCCTGGATGGCGCAAGCCGACTGTCTGCTGGTGGACGGCACGCTGTGGACGGATGATGAAATGATCAATATGGGTCTGAGTCAGTCGACCGGGCAAATGATGGGGCATCTGGCGCAGTCCGGGGACGGCGGCATGCTGGATGTACTGGCCCAGTACCCGGACAAGCGTAAAGTGCTGATTCATATCAACAACACCAATCCGATCCTGAATGAAGAATCCGCCGAGCGCGCCATTGTTGAGGAACAGGGGGTTGAGATC
>NZ_JAUOSC010000364.1:0-365 GCF_030548285.1 Gilvimarinus sp. 1_MG-2023 | reverse complement strand
GACAACAACGCCATGGTGTTGTCTGGCGGTGCTCTGGCAGCTCAATATGCCTTGCAATTGCCCAATAGCCGCACAGCCGAAACAGAAGCCGACCGTATTGGTATCGAGCTGGCCACCCGTGCCGGTTACTCTCCAACCTCGGCAGTAACACTCTGGGAAAAAATGCAGCAAGCCAGCGGCAGTTCCGTACCGGAATTCATGTCTACTCACCCGTCATCCAGCAGCCGCGCCAGCGATCTGGGCAAGCTGGCACCGGAAATGGCCAAACTGAATCCGACGGCTCAAAAATCAGCGGTATATCCTGTGACGATTGTGCAATAAGAACCGGAGTCCAGAAGCCGCCACCCCCAATCGGTCAGTACCAT
>NZ_JAUOSC010000363.1:0-365 GCF_030548285.1 Gilvimarinus sp. 1_MG-2023 | reverse complement strand
GCGATTGATCAGCCGTTCCTGATGCCAGTGGAAGACGTATTCTCGATCTCAGGTCGCGGTACCGTTGTTACCGGTCGTGTTGAGCGCGGTATCATCACCGTTGGTGAAGAAATCGAAATCGTGGGTATCAAAGACACCACCAAGACTACTTGTACTGGTGTTGAGATGTTCCGCAAGATGCTGGACGAAGGCCGTGCTGGTGAGAACGTTGGTGTTCTGCTGCGTGGTACTAAGCGTGACGAGATTGAGCGTGGTCAGGTACTGGCCAAGCCAGGTTCGGTAAACCCGCACACCAAGTTCGAAGGCGAAGTTTACGTACTGAGCAAAGAAGAAGGTGGTCGTCACACGCCATTCTTTAAAGGCTA
>NZ_JAUOSC010000362.1:0-366 GCF_030548285.1 Gilvimarinus sp. 1_MG-2023 | reverse complement strand
GAAATGGCCTGATCGCGCTGACGGTATCATCCCCAAGGCCGATATCCGGATCGGTTTGATAAGTATCGTTGATAAAGGTCTGATTGGTACTGAATTTTGCTGTGCGTGCCAGGGCATTGGTTTTCAGGCGCTGGTCGATCCAGAACATACCGCCAGTGGTGGCAGCAAACGGATTGAATAAATCGTTGCTGTAACGCATGCCCAGCCATGACGGCAGCTTTACCCATTGCCAAGCCAGGTATTGGCTGGCCTGTGGTTGTGTTTGATCCTGTTTGACTTCTATATGGTGTGCGGCTGGGTAATGCTGGGTCAGCCAGGCGAGGTAGTCGCTGGCATCGGCACTTTCCAGTCCGTCCAGAGTAATCC
>NZ_JAUOSC010000361.1:0-366 GCF_030548285.1 Gilvimarinus sp. 1_MG-2023 | reverse complement strand
GTGCTGGATTCCCGCGGTAACCCGACTATTGAAGCGGATGTTACCCTCGAAGGCGGTTTTTTTGGTACCGCTTGTGCTCCTTCTGGCGCATCAACAGGAACTCGTGAAGCACTTGAACTGCGTGATGGTGATAAAAGCCGTTACCTGGGCAAAGGCGTACTGACGGCCGTTGCTAACGTCAATGACATTATCAAGCCTGCTCTGATTGGCATGGACGCAACCGGGCAACGTGCCCTGGATGAAAAAATGCTCGAGCTGGATGGTACCGACAACAAAGCCAAATTGGGTGCTAACGCCATTCTGGCCGTGTCTCTGGCAGCTGCCAAAGCGGCGGCTGTGTCCAAGGGTGTTGAACTGTACGAACAC
>NZ_JAUOSC010000360.1:0-366 GCF_030548285.1 Gilvimarinus sp. 1_MG-2023 | reverse complement strand
GCCCCGGACACCCGCTGTCCTTCGAACCAGTCAAACATCTGCTGATCGTCAGGGGTCTCCTTGACCAGCGACAGATTCACGGCCACAACCAGCTCTCCGGGCATCGCCGCCAGCCAGTCCTTGGGAATAAACGCCAGAGCATCGGTTGCGAATGGCGTTTCGGTTGCAACAATAAAGGTGAAGTTGGCAAATTCCAGATGGCGCTCCCAGCGCAACTCAAAGCCACCAAAATCCTGATACAAACAGGAAGAATCCGGGTCCGGCGCTGGCACACTGTAACGGCGGCACAACTCCACCACATGGGCATGCAGTTCCTGGCGGTTGTCATTCAGCTTGACGGTAAAATGCGCGACCTGGCAGCTGCCC
>NZ_JAUOSC010000036.1:0-839 GCF_030548285.1 Gilvimarinus sp. 1_MG-2023 | reverse complement strand
CTGGAAACTTACTGGGACCTGCTGCCGGCGCAATTTCCGCGCACGATTGATGGGCTTGCCAACGGCGATACCGAGGCTGATGTCTTTGTAAACCCGGTCAATGTTATTACCAATCTCACCCTGCCACTGCCCGGCGACTATACCTTAACGCCGGTGGCGACTCTGGCCAGCAATAACTACACCCTGTCGCTGGTGGACGGTAACTTGAGCTTGCTCAGCTCCCACCCGGGCGGCGGCTACAATGACGGCTTAACCAGTACCCAGTTCCCGGCTCGCGAGTCCTTGGGCCGCGCCAATCGCGCCAACATTTTCGAGGGTCGCGACCTGCTCGACGGAGCGCTGGATACAATCGAGTTGGGCGTTGTGCAAGGCGGCACCCGCCTAAGCGCAGAGCAGCTGGCCGAGATTGGCCTGCCCATGCCGCGTGCGGTGCTGTTCCCCATTAACAGCTCTGACATTGCCGATGAGTATGTAGAAATGCTCGAACGCTTTGTGCAAAAGCTGGAAGACTACCCCGAGCTGACTCTGTTGATTGAAGGCCACACCTCCAACACCGGGCCTTTGTCGCTCAACCAGCGCCTGGCTCGCCAGCGCGCTATGGCGGTGTACAACCTGCTGACCGACTTGGGCATTGACCCGGGGCGTCTGGGCACCAAAGGTTACGACTGGCAGCGCCCCATTGCCGACAACAATACCCTGGAAGGTCGCGCCTTAAACCGCCGCGCGGAAATCACCCCAGACAAACCGCGTGATGACGCTTCTGCCGGCGAGGGCCAATAAGATGACCCGTACACACACACTTGCGCCTCACACTCTTATACAACGGACTCTAAAGACCA
>NZ_JAUOSC010000359.1:0-366 GCF_030548285.1 Gilvimarinus sp. 1_MG-2023 | reverse complement strand
GAGCCATGTCGGTGCGCTGGCCACTGGCAGCCGGGCAAGAACAGGCATTGACTGACTACGCCAATGCCATCGGGCTGGCCTTCCAGGTTCAGGATGACATTCTTGATGTGGAAGGGGATACCTCGACTCTGGGCAAGCAGGCTGGAGCTGATATTGCCCTCAACAAACCGACCTATCCGGCCTTGTTGGGGATGGATGCCGCTCGACAAAAAGCGCTGGAACTGTGTCAGCAAGCCCAGGCAGCCTTGCTGGTATTGCAGCAAGACGGCGGCCAAACCGGCTTGCTGCAACAGATTGCCGACTATGTGATTGAGCGTAATCACTGACCTGGCCTGCTCCCGGAGCCAGCCGCAGGTTGGCCATGGC
>NZ_JAUOSC010000358.1:0-367 GCF_030548285.1 Gilvimarinus sp. 1_MG-2023 | reverse complement strand
GCTCATAAGGCGTCCTTTGGGTTAAGCGGGTCAGGAGGAAATAGTAATCGATGGGTTTTATAGCATCATCTGCCACTGATACGGCAGTATTGAGACGATCTGGATCAAGGTTTGGGTGATTGCTTGCGGCTGCCGATGTTGATCATATTCTGTGATCGTAAAGAGAAAAAAATAGCGCTTTTACTTCTCGCAAATAACCCTATCTTTGCGCCTCCCAATCAGCACCCATGCTGACGGATCTTATTCGAGGAGACAACGAGCCAGATGCTCACTCAACCAGAAGATTACTACGACGCCGATACCTTTGCGCGCATCAAAGCCTTTGCCGATCAACAGGAAACCCCTTGCCTGGTGATTGATACACAGC
>NZ_JAUOSC010000357.1:0-367 GCF_030548285.1 Gilvimarinus sp. 1_MG-2023 | reverse complement strand
CGACTGAGCTGCGATCATCTACTGGCCTCCTCGGCCATCCCGATGATCTTTCCGGCGGTGTTTCTGGGCGACCAGTATTATGCCGACGGCGCCGTCCGCCAACTGGCGCCCATCAGCCCGGCTCTGCACCTGGGTGCAGAAAAAGTAATGGTGATTGGTGTCAGTGCCATTGCCCACCGCAACAAACCGGATATCCCGGATGATACCTATCCCTCCCCGGCCAAAATAATGGGACATATGCTGAATGCCGCCTTCCTCGATAGCATGGAAAGCGATATCGAACGACTACGCCGTATTAACCAGACGCTCCAGCATATTCCCAGGGCAGTGCGCCTGTACGACGATATGGAGCTGCGGCCGGTGCAAC
>NZ_JAUOSC010000356.1:0-367 GCF_030548285.1 Gilvimarinus sp. 1_MG-2023 | reverse complement strand
CTGGAACACCACAAAAAAGCCTGGTCTGGATGACCGGGCTTTTTTGTGGCCGGAAGACTTCAAGGCAGAGCCACATGCGCGATGTGAAGCCATCAGAATCCGGCAGCAGTCACCATAAATCACCGTATTGGTCGCGCTGACACAGGTATAACCGGACATCCAGTTCGAGCTGGAAATAGTCTGGCTCCATATGCTGACAAAGTTGGTAGAACGCCTTGTTGTGGGCTTTTTCGCGCAGGTGAGCCAGTTCATGGACGATGATCATGCGCAGGAAGGCTTCAGGGGTGTTGCGAAACAGGGTCGAAATACGGATTTCGTGCTTGGCCTTCAGCTTGCCGCCCTGTACCCGGCTGACAAAGGTATGTAG
>NZ_JAUOSC010000355.1:0-367 GCF_030548285.1 Gilvimarinus sp. 1_MG-2023 | reverse complement strand
GTGCCAGCCAGCTCGGGCTCGCCCTGATGCCGTCAGAATCCCCGATTCAACCCTTGATGATTGGCGACGAAGCCAGCGCCATGGCCATCAGTACCGAACTGCAGCAGCGTGGCCTATGGGTAACAGCCATTCGACCACCGACCGTTCCCAATGGCAGCAGCCGTCTACGTATCACCCTGACTGCAGCCCATACCACCGCCCAGATTGACCAGTTACTTACAGCACTGGATGAGCTGATACCAGAGTCACTGCGCCTCCCCGCAGCCGACATCCGGTCATCAGACCCTCAGGGAGAGACATTGTGAACCCGGCCGATATCTGGCAACCACTGGCCGCCGCCCATTCACAATCCAGTGCGGATACCGGC
>NZ_JAUOSC010000354.1:0-367 GCF_030548285.1 Gilvimarinus sp. 1_MG-2023 | reverse complement strand
CCCCTGTGGCACAAAGCCGACACCGGCGCCGACGCGTTCGTAACTCTGGAGTGGCACCAGATCGACTCCGTTGAGGGCAACCGTTCCGGACTTGCTCGGAATCATGCCGATCAGCGATTTCATCAGCGTGGTTTTGCCCATGCCGTTACGGCCCAGCACGGCGACAATTTCTTCGTCTCCGACACTCAGGTTCATATTGCGAATCACGTCACTTTGACCGTAGGCAACGTTGTAATCGGTTAGCTCAAGCATTGTTTATCTCCTCGTTTACCGGCTTGGCGATCAATGGCCCAGGTACACTTCAATGACTTTGGGATCGTTCTGAACCCGCTCCATCGAGCCTTCCGACAGCACCTTGCCCTGATGC
>NZ_JAUOSC010000353.1:0-367 GCF_030548285.1 Gilvimarinus sp. 1_MG-2023 | reverse complement strand
GCACTACTCTGAGCCGTGACCCGGCCAACTTCAACAAGCCACCGCATATCAGTGATAGCGAATGGCAAACCCGGATCAAACTGGCTGGCACCTATCGGGTGTTCGCCTTGATGGGCTGGGACGAGGGTATCTATAACCATTTGTCTTTACGGGTGCCTGGTACTGAGCATTTTCTGATTAATCCTTTTGGCCTGCACTACACCGAAGTCACCGCCTCCAATCTGGTCAAGGTCGATATCGAAGGCAATATTATTGGCCAGTCCGACTGGCCGATTAATCCGGCTGGCTTTACTTTTCATGGCAAGATTCACCAGCAGGTTGCCGATAGTCATTGTGTGATGCACGTGCACACCACCGCTACTCAGTC
>NZ_JAUOSC010000352.1:0-368 GCF_030548285.1 Gilvimarinus sp. 1_MG-2023 | reverse complement strand
ACACTGACTCTGGCAGGCTATCCGACCCGCGGCAACCCGATGACAGCACTGGTAACGGGCAATGATGATCACGGCCACCCGGCACCAGAGCCTGATCGTCTGGCGGATGGCGAACACTACACATCGATGAATTATCGTAATGGCCCCGGCGCTGTCGCCATGCCGCGTCCGGCCATCAGCGCCGACGAAGCTGAATCACCAGACTATCGTCAGCAAGCGTTGATACCCATGTACTCAGAAACCCATGGCGGCGAAGACGTCGCCGTCTACGGGGCTGGCCCCTGGTCCCACCTGCTGGGTGGCACCATGGAACAACACTGGCTGTTTCACTTGATGCGTCATGCCCTGACCGTCGATACCGCAACAGG
>NZ_JAUOSC010000351.1:0-368 GCF_030548285.1 Gilvimarinus sp. 1_MG-2023 | reverse complement strand
CCGGTACCTCAACCACCTCACCACTACGGCGAGTCACTTCAAGGGTCAGCTCACTGCGTGGAGAAATATCGCCTTTGATGGTGTAGGTTTCGGTGCCATCCAGACCCAGGGTCAGACGAGTGGTACCCGGCTTGAATTCCACCGGTAATACTCCCATACCCACCAGGTTGGTCCGGTGAATACGCTCGAAACCTTCCGCGACGATCACTTCCACGCCTGCCAGACGAACGCCTTTGGCGGCCCAGTCACGGGAAGAACCCTGACCATAATCAGCACCCGCCACAATAATCAGCGGCTGTTTGCGGTTCATGTAGGTTTCAATCGCTTCCCACATACGCATTTGTTTGCCTTCCGGCTCAACCCGCGCC
>NZ_JAUOSC010000350.1:0-368 GCF_030548285.1 Gilvimarinus sp. 1_MG-2023 | reverse complement strand
GTATGGCGGGTTCTGCCGTGTCCTTGCTGCTGTCCAAGTGGATGGCCAAGCGCGGCATGAACGTCCAGGTAATCGAATCTCCCCATAACGCCAGCGAGCAATGGCTCGTCAGCACGGTGCAAGAGCTGGCCGACAAGGCAGGAATCGGCATGCCGGAAGTGGGGGTGTTCAACTCTCATCAACCCAATGCCTTTGCCACCGGCTGGAATCGTAACGATGCTCTGGTGGCGGTTTCAACCGGTCTGCTACAACGCATGAGCAAAGACGAAGTAAAGGCCGTGCTGGGCCATGAGATTGGTCACGTTGCCAACGGGGATATGGTGACGCTGGCTCTGATTCAGGGGGTAATCAACGCCTTTGTGATGTTC
>NZ_JAUOSC010000035.1:0-842 GCF_030548285.1 Gilvimarinus sp. 1_MG-2023 | reverse complement strand
TAATGATACTGATGATGCTGGCACTCTCAGCTTCGACATCATAATGGGTATAGCTATAGCTGGCCTGGGCTTGTGGCAAAATGGCACCACGAGCAATCGTCACATTGTAGCCATTTGCTTCCCGCTCTGTTCTGGCAGCGGCGATTTCAGCGTCGTTGCTGGCCGCTTGGCGGTAAATGGTGCTAAGGTCACTCGCGGTAGCGATACTGGATACAAGTACCAGGGTGGAGATGGAAAGCAGTTTTTTCATGACAAAACCTTTGCTGAATCCTGGAAAATAGACTGCCATTGAGTCTATCAGAAAAAAACTGATGGGCTGTCTTGGCATTGTGCATGCGTTCAGAACAGTGCGTGCCTCCCGCGAAGCTTAAGTATTCTTGTTGAGTAATATAGTCAGGTCAAGCATGGATAATAACAAATCGACTCCTGGCCATAAGGACTGGGAATTAACGCATAAAGAAGTGGCGTATCAGGGCTTTTTCCGTATTGAGCGGTTGTGGTTGCGGCACAAAACATTCGCCGGTGGCTGGACCGACACCTTCAGTCGGGAGTTGTTTGAACGCGGCGAAGTGGTGTGCGTGCTGTTATATGACCCGCAACGGGATGTGTTGGTTTTCACGGAGCAGTTTCGCGTAGGGGCCATCGGTGCAGATAATACGCCCTGGCTGACCGAATTGGTGGCGGGCATGGTAGAAGCCGGTGAGTCGGTGGAAGATGTCGCTGCCCGTGAGACGATGGAAGAGGCCGGCTGTCGGTTTGAGCGATTGTTGCCTATCTGCAGCTACTGGTCTTCTCCTGGTGGTACCAGTGAGCGGGTGCATCTCTTTTGCGGATTACTGGAC
>NZ_JAUOSC010000349.1:0-369 GCF_030548285.1 Gilvimarinus sp. 1_MG-2023 | reverse complement strand
GAACCAGGTTATTGCCCTGATGAAAGCCCCTCACGGCAGCTACCTGAAAGTACGCACCTTCGACCATTTTGATGGACTGCGCTGGAGTTCATCAACCACCGCCTTCCATAAACACAACACCAATCAGCAGGGCAAGGTGATACTGCCCGGTGAACAGGAAAATCGCGGCAACTTCCAACAACAAATCACCATAAAACAAGGCATGACAGCCCAATTACCTGCCGCCGGAGATCCTGTCGCCCTGTGGTTGCCTGCTACCGTCATCGCCACCGACCCATTCGGCCAACCGCTCTTGCCAGCACCGCTCAAACCCGGCACCCAATACACGGTGCTGTCGCAACAACAATGGCTTGACCAGCGCCCGGCCTC
>NZ_JAUOSC010000348.1:0-369 GCF_030548285.1 Gilvimarinus sp. 1_MG-2023 | reverse complement strand
ATCAAGCATAGCTTCATTATATAAATCAATAATTCCTATATTAGACAAATTGAAACACGAGGTATAATTATCATTCAGAGCTAACCAAACATCGCCTGCGATAGCTTTACACTTACCTTTTTTGGTATCGATTGCTTTATCTAAAATTTCTTTAAAAACACTATCTATAGAAGCATACGCTAGGTTTTTAACAACTTTATTTATGTCTCGAGTGCACTTGTCTAATGGCATACAGAAAGGAAATATTCTTCCTTTTTTATTTTCTTGCTCTTCAATAATGAGCTTAACAAAAATACCATCGATACATTTTTTATCGTCATTTAAAGCCGTTTTTAAGAAATCAATTATTTCTTTTCTTCTTTTTTATTA
>NZ_JAUOSC010000347.1:0-369 GCF_030548285.1 Gilvimarinus sp. 1_MG-2023 | reverse complement strand
GGCCTGTATTACCCGCCAGGCTCCCTGAAAGAAACCCTGTGTCTGCGCGGACGCGCCCTGACCTATCAATTCTGTCAGCAGTTCGACATTCCCCATCAGAAAATCGGCAAGCTGATTGTCAGTCCAACCAATGACCACCCGGAACTGCAGCGGCCGGAACACACAGCCCAGCGCCTTGCCATTCCATTACAACGTTTGGACCGCCACCAGCTACATCAAATGGAACCGGACGTTGCCGCTGCGGCTGCGCTCTGGTCACCGGAAACCGGGATCATCGACAGTCACCGGTTTATGCAAGCCTTGCAGCACCAGGCTGAGCAAGCCGGTGCGCTGTTGGTCTGCCGCAGCCAAATGACATCCGCACACAAC
>NZ_JAUOSC010000346.1:0-369 GCF_030548285.1 Gilvimarinus sp. 1_MG-2023 | reverse complement strand
TGCCTGCACCACCGCTTCTACCGGCTTGTCGGCCAGCATGGCCAGCAGAATGCCATCCACCTCTTGCTCTCGGGTGGCCAGATACGCAGCGGCCTGTTCATTATGCGCAACATCCAGCGTCAGTCTGAGTTGTCGTCCATCCGGGCACAGGCACTGCCAGCCCTGCAAACGGCCAGGAACCCGCAGGCGCTTGAGGGTTTTGACCACTTCCTCTTCAGGCATCAAATGGCCAACCGCTGCCAGCGCCTGTACTGCAGTGGCGATATTGGCCGCCGGAATAAATCCGCGCGGCAATACCCACGACATCGAGGTATCCTCATCCGGACACGGCAGAAAGCGCAGATTCAGAACCGCCTCACCCCCTTGCAC
>NZ_JAUOSC010000345.1:0-370 GCF_030548285.1 Gilvimarinus sp. 1_MG-2023 | reverse complement strand
TGACGGAACTGGGCGCTGAAACATCGGAACTGAAACATTATTTTGCGTCGATCCAGCAGGAATTCCAGAGTCAATTCAATGAGGTGAAGCATATCCCTTTGCCGAACGACTTTTTTGTCTGGCTATCCGATATGGATGTCAGTCTGTTCGGTGTGGCGGAATAACAGGAATACGGGCTGGATCAATGCGGCAATTTGAAACGGCGCTAGAATGACGCGTTTATTCCCATTATCCAACCCGGCACTCAGAACCAATATCATGATCATCCCCGAACTGCTTTCTCCCGCTGGCACACTCAAAAACATGGATTACGCCTTTGCCTATGGTGCCGATGCGGTTTACGCCGGCCAGCCTCGTTACAGTTTGCGTG
>NZ_JAUOSC010000344.1:0-371 GCF_030548285.1 Gilvimarinus sp. 1_MG-2023 | reverse complement strand
AGACGGCGTAACTGGTCGCGCAAGCGATCCAGCGTGCCTTCCATTTCTTCCAGCGTGTAGGAGAAATCCGTGACCTGCTGTTCCAGTCGTCCACGACCAATCGAGGTTTCACCCGCCAGGTTAACCAGGTCATCCAGCAAATCGGCCGATACCTTGACCAGCTCTTGTGGCGCTTTACGTGCAGCCACCTGTTGGGCAGCTTCCGCGACGGAGGCTGGTACCGAGGCTGCCGCTACTGGCGTGCCTAGGGTCGTACGCAATGGCACCACATTACTGGCTACCGATGTATCCTGCGGTGCTGCTGACTCTGTTGCTGCCTCTGGTGTTACAGGCGCGACTACTGCCGGCTCTGATACGGTAGCGGCTGGAGG
>NZ_JAUOSC010000343.1:0-371 GCF_030548285.1 Gilvimarinus sp. 1_MG-2023 | reverse complement strand
TATTACCACCCTCTTCCATCGCCACAAAACCAGGTCGGATATACCCCTCTTCAAGCGACAACACCCGGATACCCAAACGCTCCGCCAACTGCCGGGCAATACGATAAGCCGGACGCTCGGACCCAAACAAGATAATGACATCAGGACGAGAAACGTGAAGGTATTTTCTTAACCAACGGCGCCATTCAATAAACCCGCCACTGAAATAAATGCGATTCTTACGGCAGGAATACAGCAAGTCCGCCGGATTAAAACAAATCCGGTTGACATCCATACCTTCAGACGTCAAATAACGCTGCAATCGCTTGAAAAATGGCCCAACAGGCCCTTGCAGTAGCAATACCTTGCCGTTATCGGAAGCCGCTTTACTG
>NZ_JAUOSC010000342.1:0-371 GCF_030548285.1 Gilvimarinus sp. 1_MG-2023 | reverse complement strand
CATCTGATTGCATCGGTATTGAATATCTCTGCCGCACTGATTGTTGGTGACCGTCTGGCCCATGCTCGTCAGCATCAGCCCTTGCAACCCGAACAGGGCATGGTGCTGTTGCGAGCCTTTTCGGCCTGCGCTTTTTGGTCACCTTTCTTTGCAGCGATGGGATTGACGTTGCTGAGCGCTCCGGGGGCGCAATTAATAACACTGGTGCTGTTTGGTTTGCCGTTGGCATTGGTGGCGCTGCTGTTTTCTGCCTGGGAGATTCGCCGTAACCCGGCAGCGAAAAACGCCATCGGCTACCCTTTGCGCTGGTCGTCGCTCTGGATGCCGTTGGTATTGGCGGTACTGGTGATCGTCAGCCACTGGATCTGGCC
>NZ_JAUOSC010000341.1:0-371 GCF_030548285.1 Gilvimarinus sp. 1_MG-2023 | reverse complement strand
CCCGATGGCTCGTCTGGTGCAGGAAAAGGTCAAAAAACCACTGGCAGAGAAAATTCTGTTTGGGGAGTTGGCACGTGGAGGGGATGTGATGGTTCAGGTCGAGGACGGCGAACTGGTCGTTGTGGTACCTGAAGAGGTTTCTGCCTGAAAAGGCAGTAACCAGACTGTGATTTGGTAGTCTGTGGCCCCACCTGTCAGGTAGGGGTCACAGATATCACAGCCGGTTAGCGGGCGCGATAGGTAATTCGGCCTTTACTGAGGTCGTAGGGAGTCAGCTCAACCTTGACCTTGTCACCAGTCAGAATGCGGATATAGTTCTTGCGCATCTTTCCAGAGATATGAGCCGTAACCACGTGACCATTTTCAAGTTT
>NZ_JAUOSC010000340.1:0-371 GCF_030548285.1 Gilvimarinus sp. 1_MG-2023 | reverse complement strand
ATATCAGCTGATCACCTATCCTCGTTCCGATTGCCGTTACTTGCCGATGGATCACTACAGTCGCCGGGAAGCGGTGATTCAGGCGATTGGGCAACATCAGCCCGAGCTGGCCAGCGTGGTGCAGGGAGCCAATCTGGGGCTACGCTCGAAAGCCTGGAACGACCGCAAGGTCGAAGCCCACCACGCCATTATTCCGACCGAAAAAAACACCGGAGCAGATCGTCTGACGCTGACGGAAAAACAGCTCTACAGCCTGATTGCACGGCAGTATCTGCTGCAGTTTTATCCCCCATATCGCTACGCGGATCGCCGGATCGAACTGGAAATTGCCGGGGGCCGGTTTGTCGCCAACGAACGCGAGAACCTGGAAC
>NZ_JAUOSC010000034.1:0-910 GCF_030548285.1 Gilvimarinus sp. 1_MG-2023 | reverse complement strand
GGGGTTGTTTGGGTGATTTTTGTTGCCTGTCATTTTTGGCAGTCTACTGAAAATAATGGCAGCCAAATGGCCTGTTTCAACAAAATTTCCCGGCCACACTCCGTTGTTATGTTTATCGTGTGCCAGTTGTTGCTTGGGCTGGCTTGCCCAACACTTTGATTTTATTAGTGATTGCTTGTCATAATTTTTAAATATTCCTGTTGAGGAATATTGGCCTCTCTGTTGCTAATGTAATGGGGACATCCATTTAATCCTGCACGGCTCTGCGCGAGTGTTGCCGTTGTTCAGGGCAAGGCGACGAATGCAGCGAAATGACGAGTCCTTTTCAAATTCGTCAACACCGCACTGGACGGCGGCAACCCGCTCCCTTCGGGGGCTGCCGGATGATCTCGACTCGGTGTCGCCGACGTTTGACTTGACCCGTCAGGCCTGCAAGTCGGCTTCGTGATTCGAAACCATCCGGTAGCCCAGAGTGAGCACCGGATTAAATAGATGCCCCCTTGTGACTACGGCATTCGAGTGACGTTCCTTGGCATCCTGATGTGTTGGTGACTGCCGATATTGTTCCTTCTGTGTTGACCTTCTGGCGGTTGCGCCGTCGCTAGTGACCCCTTGCCGAAGATAGCCTGTCCTGGCCAACAAGATGGATATTGGTTGCGGTTCTAGAAGAAAGTGTCAAACCGTCAGCCGTTGATACGCCGCCAGCAGCGCCTGGAAATGACTGACATCACCACCCCGGTCCGGATGGTGGCGCATGGCGAGACGGCGATATTGCCGACGGATATCCGATTCGTTGGCACCTTCCTGTAACTCCAGCAAGCGCAGGTCGCTGCGGCGCTGATCGGGTGTCAGGGTTTGCTGCCAGATGCCCCGCAAGAGCTTGTCGACGGTATCGCGATCGGTACTGAGG
>NZ_JAUOSC010000339.1:0-371 GCF_030548285.1 Gilvimarinus sp. 1_MG-2023 | reverse complement strand
GCTTCAAGTAAGTTGAATGTTCCAATAACATTGGTTTGAATAAAGTCATCGGGGCTGTCGATTGAACGATCGACATGACTTTCAGCAGCCAGGTGCATGATGATGTCTGGCTGGTATTTTTCGAGTGTGTCTTTTACCGCGTCGGCATTTCTCAAGTCTACTTTTGTGAATGTGTAACGTTCATTCTGAGATATTGAATCCAGTGAATTCAGATTGCCAGCATAAGTGAGGCAGTCCAGATTAATGACAGTGTGGTCTGTTGCATTGATCAGGTGTCGGACGACGGCACTTCCGATAAAACCGGCTCCGCCAGTGACTAGAAATTTCATTGTGCTTGACTCAAGTTAGGTATATATTTTGCTGTTTTAAGG
>NZ_JAUOSC010000338.1:0-372 GCF_030548285.1 Gilvimarinus sp. 1_MG-2023 | reverse complement strand
GTATACGCCATCACGGTCTTTAAAAAAAATACCATCGGGCAGGCCATCAAAGATGGCTTGTAATACGCCACTGTGCTGCTGCAAATGCAACCGGTTAGAGTGCATCATCCAGGCTCGACAAATCGTCAAAACCACCACCACTAACACCCAGAAAACCAGCCAGTAACGAACTTCAGTGCCATCCATAAAAGGCATAAGCAGAAGCGCTGTCACCATCGGCAACAGCATCAGCGAATGATAACTTTTCAGCCAGTCGAAATGACCTGCCCTACGAGATGAGGTGAGATGCATCCATTGTCCCGCTAAAGAAGTCTGTAAAACCGATTCCTGTCGGAACCCTGTGAAGGCATCATATCCTGCATAGTGTTAACT
>NZ_JAUOSC010000337.1:0-372 GCF_030548285.1 Gilvimarinus sp. 1_MG-2023 | reverse complement strand
CCTTAACGTTACCCAAGCTCGCCTGGTTCGCTTTTGCCGGTAATCCTTTTTGTGCGCCAAGGCAAACACATGCCGATTTCCCGTTGGTGGACGCTGAAGCGCTGGCCTTGACCGAGACCTTGGGACGAGGTGCTTCCGGAATTATTTCCCGGGCTTATTGGCAATCGCTGGAGCAACAAGAGATATTGCAGTCAGAGCAGTGGGTTGCGGTAAAGGTTTTTCACGGCGATGTGACCAGTGATGGCTACCCTGAGGATGAACTGGATGCCTGTTTGTCGGTGCCCGCCCATAAAAATCTTGTCACGGCGATGGCCCGTATCAACGCAAACAATATGAGCGCATTGGTGATGGAACTGATTCCTGCCCATTACC
>NZ_JAUOSC010000336.1:0-372 GCF_030548285.1 Gilvimarinus sp. 1_MG-2023 | reverse complement strand
GTATCGTTGGCCCTAATGGGTGCGGCAAATCCAACACCATTGATGCGGTGCGCTGGGTGATGGGCGAAAGCTCAGCCAAATACCTGCGTGGCGACTCGATGACCGACGTTATCTTTAATGGTTCTTCCGAGCGCAAGCCGGTAGGCAAAGCCAGCGTTGACCTGATTTTTGACAACAGCGACCAGACGCTGCGGGGAGAATACGCGGCCTACACCGAAATTGGCGTCCGTCGCCAGGTTACCCGGGATGGCCAGTCTACCTACTTTCTGAATGGCAGCCGCTGTCGCCGTAAAGACATTACCGACCTGTTTCTGGGGACTGGCCTGGGGCCTCGTTCCTACGCCATTATCGAACAGGGCATGATCTCCCGCC
>NZ_JAUOSC010000335.1:0-372 GCF_030548285.1 Gilvimarinus sp. 1_MG-2023 | reverse complement strand
GGCAATTACAGCTACGCAAAGAAAGCTGAATCACCCCAAAAGATCAAGAGACTGACACCAGAACGGGTCAGCCGAAACAGCCGCTGGCTGATACCGGGCAGCGCGCTGATCACAGCCGCTCCCGGAGTACTGCAGAACTGCGGTATTTAGTCTGGCATATTACGGGAGTAGAAAATCTCCAGCATTTCCTTGCGCACCTTGTTCTCGATCACATCCCGTTCAGCGTCACTCAGGCTGAGCGCAGCTTCACCAAACAGATAGTTATCCAGTTCAAAATCCTTCAGCAGCATCTTGGTATGGAAGGTATTTTCCTGATACACATTCACATCGATGGTCTGATAGGCGTTACGGGTATCTTCGGTCAGGTAGTTC
>NZ_JAUOSC010000334.1:0-372 GCF_030548285.1 Gilvimarinus sp. 1_MG-2023 | reverse complement strand
GCTCAAAGCTTCCAACCAGGGCGTGCCGGTTGTGCACGACAGCGACAGCGATGCCGGTCAGGCCTATGCCGACTCCGTTGCCCGCTACCTCGGCGAAGATCGCCCACACCGTTTTCTTGAAAAGCAGAAAAAAGGCTTCCTGAAACGGGTTTTTGGAGGTTGATATGAGTTTGTTAAAACGATTCCGAAAAGACGACACCAGCTCCGCATCCGTTGCCAAAGAACGGTTGCGGGTGCTGGTTGCCCACGACCGCTTACGTAACAATGGCCCCGACTACCTGCCCCAGCTGGAACGGGAAATACTGGCGGTGATTCGGAAATACGTCGAGATCGGCGACAAAGACGTCAACGTGCACCTGGAAAACCATGGCC
>NZ_JAUOSC010000333.1:0-372 GCF_030548285.1 Gilvimarinus sp. 1_MG-2023 | reverse complement strand
AGCTGTACCTGATGCGTCATACTATCCAGTGCAGGCCGTTCTATGGCAACCCGCCAACCACTGCCATCCGGCTTGCTACCACGCGCTCTCAGCTCACCGCCAATTTCCACCAGATAAGAGACCACCCCCTGCTGCTCCAACAAATATCCAATCTGGTCATCTGCCCATCCCTTGGCAATGGCAGACAAATCGATATACAGCGGTTTGTCGGTTGACAGGGTCCGGTCATCAAGATGAATAGCGTCAGAGCCGATACCGGCAAGCAGGCCGTTGACCTCTTCTTCCGACAACTTCTGGTCGCGGTGTTTGCCCGGCCCAAAACCCCAAGCATTAACCAAAGAGCCAACGGTAACGTCAAACCGGCCTTCACTC
>NZ_JAUOSC010000332.1:0-373 GCF_030548285.1 Gilvimarinus sp. 1_MG-2023 | reverse complement strand
CATCGGCACTGTTGTCGCCGCAGTCAAAATCGATAAACTGACTGACCTGGGCTTTCAGTTTTTCTACCCAGCCAGCAACGACGTCAGGTCCGTTCAATTTGCGTTCCTGCGCTTTGAAACTGGGATCACCGATCAGGCCGGTAGCCCCACCAACCAACGCAAATGGGCGATGCCCCGCAAGTTGGAAACGTTTCAGCATCAACAGGGGAACCAAGCTACCAATATGCAGACTATCTGCTGTTGGATCGAATCCACAATAAAGTGTACGCATGCCAGATTCGAGATGTTGAATCAGTTCTTCATCTGCGGTCGCCTGGTTTAGCAATCCACGGGCTTTCAAATCTTCGATCAATGCAGCTGTCATGACATACTC
>NZ_JAUOSC010000331.1:0-373 GCF_030548285.1 Gilvimarinus sp. 1_MG-2023 | reverse complement strand
AATTTACCCAGATTGATATCGAAGCCTCGTTTATAAACGAAGACACCATCATGGATCTGACCCAGGACATGATCAAAGGCATCTTCCAGCAGGAGCTGGGCGTTGACCTGGGTGATTTTCCTCGCATGCCGTACGCTGAAGCAATGAACAAGTACGGTTCCGACAAGCCGGATATGCGTATTCCGATGGAGATTGTCGATGTTGCAGAATTCCTGCAAGACATCGAATTCAAGGTCTTTGCCGCTCCGGCGAAAGATCCGCATGGCCGTGTTGCCGCGTTAAAAGTTACTGGTGGTGCCGAGCTGAGCCGTAAGCAGATTGACGAATACACCAAGTTTGTCAGCATCTACGGTGCCAAGGGTCTGGCGTGGAT
>NZ_JAUOSC010000330.1:0-373 GCF_030548285.1 Gilvimarinus sp. 1_MG-2023 | reverse complement strand
CCAGTAGGGCGATGGCATCGGAGTCACGCTGTTGTTTTTGCTCTGTCACCCGTTGCATGGTGCGGTGTGCTTCTTCGGCACTGTGTTGGGCCGCCAGACGCTCGGAGGTGAGGCGGTCCAGTATCGACTGCGGCAAAAACGGGTTGGACGATATCTTGGCAGCTATCTCCGGCACGTCAGCGTCAGCTGCTGGAGACTCGGGCAGGACTGGTGCTTCCGGTTCCGGTTCAAAATGCAGGGGCTCCAGAGTGGGGGATTCCGGTTGTTGTGGTGCCGGTGTGATGGCGTCTTGCGGGATATTGCTCTCGGTGAGCGTCGGGATGGTGTCCGTGCCGGAGGTGACGCTGGAGGTTGTGCTGGCCGGGTCTGGGGC
>NZ_JAUOSC010000033.1:0-962 GCF_030548285.1 Gilvimarinus sp. 1_MG-2023 | reverse complement strand
GAGCCGAAGCTCTGCCGGCAGCCGGACAATCAAAGGCTTGCTCAGGGAGGAAGGCACTGCCGTCGGTCGTTTCAAGGTTCGACGGCTTATGAGCGAGCTGGGCCTGATCTGTAAGCAGCCAGGCCCTCACGCTTACAAGCAGGCCACCGTTGAACGGCCGGATATTCCCAACCACCTGGATCGTGAGTTTGCAGTAGAGCAGCCCGATCGGATTTGGTGTGGCGACATCACTTACATCTGGAGCGGTCAGCGATGGAGCTATCTGGCTGTGGTGCTGGATCTGTACGCCCGTCGTGTTGTTGGCTGGGCAATGTCATCCAGTCCGGATGCGGACTTGGTTGTAAAAGCTCTGGATCACGCCTGGGAACACCGTGGTCAGCCAGAGAAAGTTATGTTCCACTCGGATCAGGGAAGCCAGTATGCCAGTCGTAAGTTCCGTCAGAGGCTATGGCGTTATCGAATGACCCAAAGCATGAGCCGTCGTGGCAACTGCTGGGATAACGCACCGATGGAAAGACTGTTCCGAAGTCTGAAGTCTGAGTGGATACCGGCCCTAGGTTATCGCAACCTAGCCGAGGCCAAGAAGGATGTTGGTGGTTATCTGATGGACTACTACAACCGGCAGCGACCTCATACATTCAACGACGGCATTTCGCCCGTTGCAGCTGAGGAAAACTTTAAAATACTGTCCGGGATTAGTTGACCACTACAACGAGCTAATGCCCGGTGTGGCTCAAGAAAGTTCTAGTAGTCCTGGTTTGCCTGAAGTATTGGAGTCAGTTCTACCAGATGTTAATGCCCAAAAGGCATCTACTCGTAAGCCTAGTCAGATCGGTAGGGGTAAGGCAAAAGCGAAGCCAGCAAAGAGGCTCTATAGCTTTCAAATCGATGAGGCAGATCTCGAAGATTTGAAAATTCGAGCTGATGAAGATGGCAGGACAGTATCTGGCGTTCTTAGAATG
>NZ_JAUOSC010000329.1:0-373 GCF_030548285.1 Gilvimarinus sp. 1_MG-2023 | reverse complement strand
AGCCCTCCGACCTGAATATGAACCGCGTCAATGCCCAGCAGGCACGGCGCTTCCTCGATCGCGTGGTGGGCTTTATGCTGTCGCCACTGCTGTGGAGCAAAATTGCCCGCGGCCTGTCAGCCGGACGCGTGCAATCGGTAGCCGTGCGCCTGATTGTCGAGCGCGAGCGGGAAATCCGCGCCTTTATTCCAGAAGAATTCTGGGAAGCCTTTGCCAACCTCAGTACCGACAGCGGTGAAGTGTTACGGGCGCAGCTGATTCGCTATCAAGGCAAGGAATTCCGCCCCACCAATGCCGCCGATACCCATGCCCTGATCGACCAGCTGAGCAAATTGCCCTTTGCCGTCAGCAAGCGTGAAGACAAGCCCACCAG
>NZ_JAUOSC010000328.1:0-373 GCF_030548285.1 Gilvimarinus sp. 1_MG-2023 | reverse complement strand
GTACTGACGCCATCGCCAGACCACCACGAACGTGACCAATCGCCGCCGTAGCGAAATCAATCAAACGACGGGCAACCCCACCAGATGACAAAAAAGAAGACGACAGAATAAATAACGGAATCGCCAGCAAGGTGTAGTGCTCAGAAACTGCTTCAAACAGCTTGAGCGCAATCGACGCCATGGAATCATTGGTAAACAGCAAAATGGCGGTCATGGAAGAGAAGCCCAGCGCCACAGCAATCGGCAAGCCCAGCGCCATACCGACAAACAACAACAAGAACAGGGTTAACGCGACCATTATGCTTTCTCCTCTGCTTCATCACAGCCATCTTCATGCAGCAGTGATTCCCGGTGTTCATGGAAACCATTGGCC
>NZ_JAUOSC010000327.1:0-373 GCF_030548285.1 Gilvimarinus sp. 1_MG-2023 | reverse complement strand
GTTACCTGCTTTCGGGGTCTAAGGTAACAACCAGTGTGCGAGGTAACACTTTGAGCCAAAGAGGGTTTTTCGTGCCAGAAAAGAATCAGAATGCAACTTTTAATTTTGCTACCAGCCGATTTTTACGCCGCACAGTCAGCAGCCGTCACCAGCAGCCGTCACCAGTAACCGTCACCAGTAACCAGTCACCAGCAGCGCCCGGCCATACAGATCGATGGATTATCGGCACCAACCGGTATCGCAAGGGCACTACGGCGGACGATCACGGAAATCCTGACGGCCCCAATGCCTTGAATACACACGATCCCGGCTTGTACAGGAATTGAATGGAGTGGAATCAGGCATTAAGCGAATCGATGTGGTGGTGTCGCAG
>NZ_JAUOSC010000326.1:0-374 GCF_030548285.1 Gilvimarinus sp. 1_MG-2023 | reverse complement strand
CCAGCCCTCTAGTCAAACAAGGCACCACGCAAGTGCCGGGGCTGCAGCCCGGCAACAAGCAACACCAGCACATAGACGACAACGCCCGAAACAACCACCAGCGTCATTTGTACCATACGCTCAGAAGCTGACCACAGCAGCCAATCGGCCACATCCCCCATGAGCCACCAGGTCACTCCCAGCAGGGCAGCATTTGCCAATGCCAGCTTGGCCATAAACCCCAACCAGCCACGACTGTGTTGCAGCACCCCGGCTTTGCGCAACCCCAGATATAACATCAGAGCATTAAAGTACGATGAGATAGCGGTGGCCAGCGCCAGTCCGACATGGGCAAATGGCAATACCAGCGCCAGATTAAACACCATATTCACGAC
>NZ_JAUOSC010000325.1:0-374 GCF_030548285.1 Gilvimarinus sp. 1_MG-2023 | reverse complement strand
CCATGGACCAGTCGCTCAAAACCTTGCTGTCACGTGGTCTGATTTCCCGTGAAGCTGCGCAGGAAAAAGCCAAAAACCCGGATGCTTTCTAGGCCGGAGTATTGTGACGACATGGAGTAAGCTGTTATGTCGATGGACAAGTTTTTACGTTTGATGGTCGATAAAGGCGCGTCGGATCTGTTTATTACAGCCGGTGTTGCCCCATCGAAGAAGGTCAACGGCCAGATTTTGCCACTGAGCAAATCGCCGTTAGCCGCTGAACAGACCCGGGATATTGTTCTGGGTTTGATGAACAGCAAGCAGCAGGATGAGTTTGAAAGTACCAAGGAACTCAACTTTGCGATCAACGCTCGAGGAATCGGGCGGTTCCGGGC
>NZ_JAUOSC010000324.1:0-374 GCF_030548285.1 Gilvimarinus sp. 1_MG-2023 | reverse complement strand
CTCCAACACGTGCTGACGCTGGACATCGTCATAACACAAAAAGGTTTCCACATTGGGAATCAATGGCTCTTCACCCAGATAATACTTGATGATAGCTGGAACAAAGGCATACACCACCTTGTCATCCGCCACACCGGCGCCCGGTGCATTCGCCAAGGCGACATTACCGGCACGCCAGGCACGCATCAGACCAGGAACACCCAGCGTTGAATCGGGGTGGAACACTTCCGGATCGAGGAACAAATCATCGATACGGCGATAGATCACGTCGACCCGTTCCAGACCGGCGATGGTTTTCATGTAGACGCAGTCGTCTTCAGTCACCATCAGGTCACTGCCTTCAACCAGCTCGGCACCCATGCGCTGTGCCAGAA
>NZ_JAUOSC010000323.1:0-374 GCF_030548285.1 Gilvimarinus sp. 1_MG-2023 | reverse complement strand
CTTACCGGCAGGCCCATCACTACCCAGAAGGTATAGCGGAAACCAAAAAACAGCATCAGCGTCAGAAAAACCAGCAGTAACCCTTGCCAGGCATTGTTGATCAGCATCGACAGCCGGTCCTTGACAATATCGGTGAAGTTCTGGGTTAGCACAAAGTGGCTGCCAGCAGGCAAGTAGGGGGTTTCACGGTCGATAAAGGCTTCGACGGCGTCGAGCACCCGCAGGCTGTCATCGGTACTGTTTTTGGCGACTCGCAACAGAGCCGCCCGCTGGCCATCAAAAATCACTTGATGATCGTTGTCTTCAAAGGTGTCGGTGATGGTCGCCAGATCGCGCAGACGGATTTCAGCCCCATCCGGGTTACTGATGATAAC
>NZ_JAUOSC010000322.1:0-374 GCF_030548285.1 Gilvimarinus sp. 1_MG-2023 | reverse complement strand
GGCCATCGCCTTGCCGTCGACGAATTTGCCCAAACGAGGCCCCAGATTGATCAGCACACCCAGCGCAAAGAAACCGGCGATGGCGTGAACCACACCTGATGCGCCCACATCGTGGTAGCCCAGATCCAGCAGCAACCAGCCATCAGGATGCCATCCCCAGGCACCGGCCAGAATCCAGACACCAGAACCCACCACAATGGTCAGGATCAGGTACGCACTCATGCGAATACGCTCGATCACCGCACCCGACAGAATGGAACCGGTTGTGGCACCAAACATGGCGAAAGCAGCCCAGAAGATACCAGTGCCCATATCAGAGACATCAGGACCCATACTGGCAGCCCATGGCAGGGCACCAGAAGCATCAATAGGAA
>NZ_JAUOSC010000321.1:0-375 GCF_030548285.1 Gilvimarinus sp. 1_MG-2023 | reverse complement strand
CATCCAGAGCGCGGACAAATCGTTTTGGCTACTGCAGATAGAAGAAGTACCGGCTGAGATCATCGAGCGGCTAGCGACTCAAACACAGGATCCGGCCAGCATGCTCAAAAAACATATCGGTGAAAGTCATGGTACCTCCGTCAGCTCCCTGATTTACCTGATCAAGCAGCACCCCAATATGCTTGCTCACTGCCCACTGCAGAAAGCCATCGATCATGCCAACCGAAACAGCCACATGGACTTTGCTGATGCTCTGAAGTCGGAACCATCTCTGCAGCCGTTCAAGGATTTTCGGGCACAACTTCAAAACGCAAAAGACCAACAGTTATTGCAGCAACTGATCAATCAGGCAGAACAAACCGAAACGATATAAAC
>NZ_JAUOSC010000320.1:0-376 GCF_030548285.1 Gilvimarinus sp. 1_MG-2023 | reverse complement strand
AGTGGTGATCAGTTGGGAGTCCAGGGTGATGGCTCCGGTTGAGGGGCATTGGAAGTCCCAGACGACGGTCAGATCGCTATGGCCGTGTTCGTCGTGGTCATGCTCGTCGTGGTCATGTTCGTCGTGGTCATGTTCGTCATGGTCATGTTCGTCATGGTCATGCTCATCATGGTCCGGCCAATCAAACGACGCCTGTTGCAACTGGCACTGAGGAGCCTGAATCATTTCCGAAGTAAAACGCTGCTTGACGTTAGCCAGAGCCTGGCGCTGCTCTTCGGTATTGGCGCGACCTTCAAATCCGGCGAGGTTCATCAAGGGTGAATGTAATTCAACTTGCAGCCTGGTGTCGGACAGGGCGACTTGCAGGGTCGCGACG
>NZ_JAUOSC010000032.1:0-963 GCF_030548285.1 Gilvimarinus sp. 1_MG-2023 | reverse complement strand
GACGCTGGACGCTGGACGCTGGACGCTGGACGCTGGACGCTGGACGCTGGACGCTGGACGCTGGACGCTGGACAATAATTTTTGCCTTGGGGTTATTCTCTGTCAAGCCTTAGCGGCTGTTTTTGCACGACGCGCTCTACTTCCGCACACCCAATAACGCCAAAAGCCCGCAATAGCGGGCTTTTGGGTGAGGGTACTGCCTCTGGTGATACCGATCTTACTGGCTATTTTCCACCATGTAATCCACCGCAGCGATTACCTCATCGTTACTACAAGTCGCGCAGAGACCCATGGCTGGCATGGCATTGAAGCCGTTTATGGCGTGATCGTGCAATGTGTCCATGCCTTTGGCGATACGATCGGTCCAATCCGCCGCTTCACCGTACTTAGGTGCGCCTGCCACGCCAGCGCCGTGGCAGGTATTACACGAGGTGTTATACACCTCTTCGCCTGTGCGCGGGCCACTGCTGGCCGCCGCTACTGGCGCTGCCGCGCAGTCGTCACCCGACATACAGGTGCTTCCAGCCGGGGCAATACGCTCGGCAATTGCTTCGTTCACCGCCGCCGACTGGCTAAACGCAAAACTAGAGGCCAAAACCCCCATACCCAGTGCGACCATCAGGCCGATGATTTTTCTCGCTTGGCTCACGGATGCTTCCTCGTATTTGGGCAGTTTATCTGCACTATTGTCAGGCGCGCATTATAGCCAGAAATCACCCTTTAGGTGAACAACCCTGACAATAAGTCGCCCGAAATGCCGTAGACGACCGCCCCCAGTCCTAGTAGAATGCGCGCTCTTCGTGCTCCAGCGACATGCTATGCAGCTGGCGCCTGAGAGATAGATCTACGCTTGTATCATACACGCAATTCGGAATACTCACTGGCTCAGGGCCAGTTTAATAAGCCTGATTACGCACCCGTAGCTCAGTTGGGTGAGGCAAGTGTTTGCAAAGCAACGCTTTG
>NZ_JAUOSC010000319.1:0-376 GCF_030548285.1 Gilvimarinus sp. 1_MG-2023 | reverse complement strand
ACCAGACACTCTACGCCCACATGAACAGTTTTCACCGCAGTGTGCGCCGGGGCCGATCCGTCAAACAAGGGCAAATCATCGGTTACGTCGGCAGCACTGGTCTCGCCACCGGGCCGCATCTTCATTATGAGTTCCGGGTCGATGGAGTGCACAGGGATTCGTTACGCGTCAAACTGCCCAAAGCCCAATCCATTGCCGCGGCAGACAAGCCGGCATTTCTCAAAAAAGCCCACGCCATGCTGACCTGGCTGGATGGCTATCGCTTCATTATGATTCAATGATGCCGTCTACTCCGGAGCGGATCTTTAACGGCTTAATGTCAGGCACCAGCGCTGACAGTATGGACGCTGTGCTGACACTCAGTGATCCTGTCTCT
>NZ_JAUOSC010000318.1:0-376 GCF_030548285.1 Gilvimarinus sp. 1_MG-2023 | reverse complement strand
CATCATTGCTAACAACCAGCCAGCTACGATAAGTATCGTAGTCACCAGTCTTGCGATCAATATCAACCCGAATGATCGCTTCTTCATCTTCGTAGCGTTTCTTCGCGGCGGCGGCCAGTGCCGATTCAATGGCCTCAAAAATAACGTCTCGCGATACGCCTTTTTCGTTGGAAACCGCTTCCGCGACCAGGAGAATTTCTTTACTCATCTTCCAGCCTCGCTGCTATGCAACCTTAGTTATCAAAATTGGGAACAATATGAGCCTTTTCTATCAGCTCGACAGGTAACAGGTATTCATGATTATCAACCAACAGCACAATATCCTGTTCCTCGATACCCTGAAGACGCCCCTTGAATTTGCGGCGTCCATCAAAGG
>NZ_JAUOSC010000317.1:0-376 GCF_030548285.1 Gilvimarinus sp. 1_MG-2023 | reverse complement strand
AAATAACATCATTATGCGATTACCTGACTATTTTAGTCAACTTTAACCGCTGTCGCCGCGGTGGCTTTGCCTTTTTTGGCCGGCGCATCGGCAGTCTGGTGCTTCAGCTGGCCATTGACCGATGCCCCCAACACCATTTCCATCATCTGGTAGTACACATCCCCAGTGACTTGCGCGTCTTTCGCCAGCTCGATGTATTCCCCAGCGTGTATATCGCCAACAACAGGGCCATTGATAATGATATTCGGTGCATGTATCTGCCCTTCTACCCGGCCCTTGTTACTGACCCGGACCACCGCACTGCTACCGGCTTCTGCAATCAGATTACCTTTGATAACACCATCCACATGCAAACCACCGGAGAAATGGATATCAC
>NZ_JAUOSC010000316.1:0-376 GCF_030548285.1 Gilvimarinus sp. 1_MG-2023 | reverse complement strand
TTCATAGGCATTGTGCAACCAGAGACGATGATAGCCACCGGTAATCGCCATCCCTGTCAGCCAGGTGATCACAATATAGGTAACCCAGGCCGAGGTCTCATAACCATAGGTGAAGCCATACCAGGGCACCAGGGTCAAGACGCCCAGCGTGCTGGCTGCAAACATGATGGTCGGAACCCAGTAGATAGGCGGCTTGTTATTGTTCTGATTATTTTCACTCTGCTCGCTGGCAGATGGTGCTTGATCGTTTGACAGCATAATACCCTTTCTAGTGACGGTCGGTGCAGTAACAAACACACCTCTAGTATTTATACTAAACCACGATTGTGTCATTCGACATGCGACATGAGTGAAATAGACTGAAATAGGGTTAAAA
>NZ_JAUOSC010000315.1:0-376 GCF_030548285.1 Gilvimarinus sp. 1_MG-2023 | reverse complement strand
ACATGGAAGCGGGGGCACATGGCCTGCTGCAACGACACCAGACGAATATACATCGCCGGAGGCTCAAACAGCGCCGCAAAAATGCCAATATGCTGGCTCAACCAGCGGGCCAGTACATCGGCGTGCTGCAAGGTGGTCGGCAAGCTGCTGTTCAGCCCTTGCACCAGCTCCGCTTCGGTACCCGATAACGCCAGCCGGAAACCCGGCTGGGTCAGTGCCAGATACTGACAATCCGCTCGTAACTGTTGTCGCTCCAGCTCAGAAAAACCTTCATGTGCCGACTCAGGCAGAATGGCGATATTGATGTCCGGTTCATACAGGCGCTGCAGTTCGACAATATGGCCCACGGTCAGGCTGCGCAGCAGCGGTGTTTCGG
>NZ_JAUOSC010000314.1:0-376 GCF_030548285.1 Gilvimarinus sp. 1_MG-2023 | reverse complement strand
GGATAATATTAAATTGCCGCTTATGTATGCTAACATTGAAAAAGACCTAACTGTGCAAGATCGCTTTAAACGAATTGTTACTAAAATTGGGATTGAGCCCATTTTGAAAAAAAAACCACTTGAGTGTTCTGGTGGCCAACGATCTAGAGCTGTTTTTGCTAGGGCTGTAATTATGAAACCCCAAATAATTTTAGCAGATGAACCAACTGCGTCTTTAGATTCGAAAAATAAAGAAAAAATTATCAATCTACTTTTTGATATGAATAAAGAACTTAATACTACTATTATTACAGTGACTCATGATTTAGATGTAGCCAATCGTCATGAACGAATAATTACTCTCGAAAGGAATGAATAAAATGGGATTCTATATAAT
>NZ_JAUOSC010000313.1:0-377 GCF_030548285.1 Gilvimarinus sp. 1_MG-2023 | reverse complement strand
GGCTGTAATCGGTACTGCCAGAGGTGTAATCCGACAGGCTAATGTCATCCGCTGAGTACTTGCGAATATCGACATCCATGTGTTTTTTACGGTTTTTCAGTTTGCCACCAAACTTCACCATGGCAGGGTAGTCTGCAACGATCAGGTCACGGGTGATGTCGATTTTGGCGACGTTCAGATCATCTGAGGAGTAGCTGCGCACCCGTTCGATTTCGTCGAGTTCAAAGTTGCTGGTGTCGTACAGCTCGCTGCCAAACAGGATGGGTTGGCGGCTGCCGTTAAAGCCGATGTTGTCGACTTCCGCAGTAAACACCGCGCTGTCCATGGCGTCTGGCTCGTCTTCCTTGGCGCTGGACGTACCGAGGTCATATTCGACC
>NZ_JAUOSC010000312.1:0-377 GCF_030548285.1 Gilvimarinus sp. 1_MG-2023 | reverse complement strand
CTCGTGCGGCGTATGCCGTAAAGGCGCTGCCAAAAGCAGCTGATATTGAAGTTGAGGCGATTCTGGCGCTGTAACCAGCCGCTGATCGTCACTGTGGAGTAGTTATACATGTCTCGTCCTGCGCAGGCCCGGATTCGTCTGGATCATATTATTGCCAACTACCAGTTGGCGTGTTCATTACATCCCGCCGGTCAGGCGTTGGCAGTGGTCAAGGCGGATGCCTATGGTCATGGCGCTGTCCCGGTGGCTCAGGCACTGGCTCCTTACGCTCCGGCGTTTGCGGTGGCCTGTATTGAGGAGGCGCTGGAACTGCGTGCGGCGGGAATTACTCAGCCGGTCTTGTTGCTGGAAGGTTTTTTCAGCAATGACGAATTACC
>NZ_JAUOSC010000311.1:0-378 GCF_030548285.1 Gilvimarinus sp. 1_MG-2023 | reverse complement strand
CAAACGGCACCGTCCAGCTTTCGTACAATGCTGCCAGACACAAGAAGACAACCAACAGCGACAGCGCATAAAGCATCGGCGCCTGGGAACCAGCCATCCGCTCTTGATACGACATCCCCGTCCATTCAATACCAACACCAGGTGGTAATTTGGCCACAATCTCCTCGATCGCTACCATTGCATCCCCGGTACTCATACCCGGTGCAGCCTCCCCTTGAATATTAACCGCAGGGACACCGTTGTAACGTTCCAGTCGTGGCGAGTTGTAGCCCCAGTAGGACGTGGCAAAGGAACTGAAGGGTACCATTTCACCAGTGTTATTACGGACGTACCACTTGCCAATATCTTCCGGCAGCATTCGGGCTGGAGCATCCGCCT
>NZ_JAUOSC010000310.1:0-378 GCF_030548285.1 Gilvimarinus sp. 1_MG-2023 | reverse complement strand
CCCCACCACTGTCGCATCCATGCCACTGTCGTGCGCCAGCAACAACCCGCCCCCTGTGTCGAAAAAGCAACACCCGTGAATTTCAGGCCGGGGGGGCAAACGTACGCAAGTGCTAAAAATGGGTTAATGCCATCTGATATAGTTTAGCGCTGTACAGAGATCGCGCGAAGTATGGTAGCATAACCCGAGGGGACATTGACGCGGCCAGGGGCGGACTGTGCGCAAGCCGGGAACTCGGCGGGGAATTTCGGGTCTAATTAAGCGTTAGACGGGCACTGACCAGCCGCCCGCCGCCCAACAGGAGTAAGGTTCATGGACGATAGCATAGATTCCGGCCCGCCGCCCGAGTTCGCTGATTTGATTGAAGCGCGCCAAGTC
>NZ_JAUOSC010000031.1:0-999 GCF_030548285.1 Gilvimarinus sp. 1_MG-2023 | reverse complement strand
GCCTTCAGGATCCAGTCGTAGCAAAGTGGCCCTGATTATGGCTGCTGGTACCGGGGGACATGTGTTCCCGGCATTGGCGGTTGCCCGTGCTCTGGTAGCACAAGGCTATGTGATTCACTGGCTTGGAACACCTTATGGCATGGAACAAAATCTGGTTCCTGCTGCAGGGTACCCGCTGCATGCAGTGAATATTCGAGGTTTGCGTGGCAAAGGCATCAAGGGTCTGATGATGGCCCCCTGGCGTATTGCCCTGGCAACCTGGCAGTCACGGGCGGTTATTCGTGCCATCAAGGCCGATATCGTGGTGGGGTTTGGTGGTTATATTGCCGGCCCAGGAGGGGTGGCAGCACGGCTTGCCGGAGTGCCTCTGGTGATCCATGAACAGAATGCAATTGCTGGAATGACCAACCGCTGGCTTAACCGTATCGCGCACTTGAGTTTGCAGGCCTTTCCCGGTGCTCTGGCCGGCGCGATGACAGTGGGCAATCCGGTACGTCGTGAACTGGTCGAGTTACCAGCCCGTGCCGTGCCCTTGTCTGGCCCTTTGAATATTCTGGTGGTGGGCGGCAGTCTTGGTGCGTCGGCCCTGAACGATGCCGTCCTGGCTTGTTGGCAAGCGATGCCAGCGGCTGGGCGGCCGAACTTGCGCCACCAGGTTGGCAAGCGGGATGCTGAGCGTATGCTGGCGGCGTATGCTGCCAGTGATGTGGTCGCAGACGTCTCTGCATTTATTGACGATATGGAGGCGGCTTATGGCTGGGCCGATCTGATGATTTGTCGTTCTGGTGCCTTGACGGTATCGGAAGTTGCGGCGGTCGGTAAAGCGGCGATTTTTGTGCCGTTCCCTTATGCGGTCGATGATCATCAAACCATCAATGCCGGTTATTTGGCAAACAATCAGGCCGCACTGATCTGTCAACAGAAGGATCTGACGCCAGAGTGGCTACAACAAACAATAGGCTTGCTGGATAAGGATCGTGCCCGTTTACAAGGCATGGC
>NZ_JAUOSC010000309.1:0-379 GCF_030548285.1 Gilvimarinus sp. 1_MG-2023 | reverse complement strand
GCGACGGCATGGGATGACTCCAGTGCCGGCATAATGCCTTCCAGCTGTGTCAGCTTGTGGAATGCCTCAATGGCTTCGCTGTCTGTAGCGGCGACATACTGGGCACGGCCAACATCTTTCAACCAGGAGTGCTCAGGGCCAACTCCGGGGTAATCCAGACCGGCAGAAATCGAGTGTGTCCCCATGATCTGGCCGTTGTCGTCTTCCATCAAATAGGTGCGATTGCCATGCAAAACGCCAGGACGCCCTTTACTCAAAGGTGCGGCATGGTCATCTCCTTCCAGCCCCAGTCCACCCGCTTCAACGCCATACATGGCTACTTCCGGATGCTTGATATAAGGGTAAAACATGCCGATGGCATTGGAACCACCACCCACAC
>NZ_JAUOSC010000308.1:0-379 GCF_030548285.1 Gilvimarinus sp. 1_MG-2023 | reverse complement strand
TGATGATACTGATCGCTGTCGTTGGCATTGCCATTATCGCCGCCCTTTCTGTCTACGCCTGGCGCCTGACCCGTCAGGTCAAACGGATTGAGGCGGAACAACAGGCCGAAGCGGCTGCCGCAGAACAACAGCTGCGTGATTACCAGCACAGCCTGGTGCAGGATGTACGCTTTCTGGCGCGAGCAGTCTTGAGCGAGCAATGTGATATCACCGAAGGGGTCTTACGCTTGCACCACACCATTAAAGGCCTCGATCCCACGGTCTGGCAGCATGAGAACCTGGCCGTATTACGTATGTTTCACGAGCAAGTGGCTGATATGCCGATCCTTGATGCCTATAAAAAACTCCCTCCCAAACAACAGTTCGCCATCGACAAGCG
>NZ_JAUOSC010000307.1:0-379 GCF_030548285.1 Gilvimarinus sp. 1_MG-2023 | reverse complement strand
GAGCATGACAAAACCAACAGGAAACATGCTGGCACCCAGGAATGGAGAACCACTTTTCATCGCTACAGTAATGGCAAAAATAGCCGCCAGGGCAAGGGTTGCACCGGCCATAAAGGCGCGTATCAGAGTGTCCTTGGTGGACATGAAGATTTTCTCTTCACCGGCATCGACCATCTTGGTCACAAATTCGGAAGGCGCGAGATAGGACATATCAAATTCCTTGGGTTCGGTAGGTATTGCGTTACTGTCGATACCTAATGATTTGGTTCATGTGCCAAAGGGCGACCATGAAGACTCAGATCACGAAGTTGAGTAACTGCTGACGCTTGAACCTACCCGAATAAGGTGTTTTGACATGCTATGGAGCACGACGTGGCAC
>NZ_JAUOSC010000306.1:0-379 GCF_030548285.1 Gilvimarinus sp. 1_MG-2023 | reverse complement strand
GGCCTCACGCAAGGTTGATGCACTGTGAGCAATCAAACCCGCCAGCCCCAGATTGGCAGGCCCTGTTAACGACCCCATACGCAGCCCCAGCCAGGGAGCTGCCGACGCCTCAATCAAGGCATGACCAGCACGCATAAAGCGCGGAATACTGACGCGGTTACCGGGTAACGCCAGCCGCGAGGCCGGTAACTGATACCCTTCCAGCACGGCTGTCGGATCAACCCCCTCAGCCCGGGCGGCACGGGCGAGTAATTCGACATAGGCGACGGACAGATCTCCCAGCTTCATGATTCAGGCATCAAAGCCATCCGACGAAGAGGACACGACCGGATGATCATTCCCCGACTCAAACGACGTCAGAAAACGGTAGGATAACGAC
>NZ_JAUOSC010000305.1:0-381 GCF_030548285.1 Gilvimarinus sp. 1_MG-2023 | reverse complement strand
ATGATCAGGATGAGGCAACGCCAGATTCGCTTGGCGCATCCAAACAAGCCGCGCTGGATAAGGATGAATTACCATCCACCGAAGCACCAAACACTGCAGCAACAGAAGCTGAATCTGAACGGACTGCTGAACGGACTGCTGATTAAAGACCCTCAGAGGGCTGATCAAAAGGCCTGTGTGGGTGGATCAGAGCGGTGAGGGCTGAAACCGGGGCAACGGACAGGCTTTACCGCTTACTTTACGCTTTACTTAGTTGACTGTATTAGTCGGATATAAACATAATACCGACCCGATCGGAGGAATTGTTATATGCGACTGACAACCAAGGGCCGCTACGCGGTGACAGCCATGCTGGATCTGGCCATACACGCAGAAGATGGC
>NZ_JAUOSC010000304.1:0-381 GCF_030548285.1 Gilvimarinus sp. 1_MG-2023 | reverse complement strand
GGATCGTGATGCCATTACCGCATCTGTCCACGCCATGGTCGCCGAAGTACAACAATACGTACCGGGTTACCGCCTGGTGAACGGCCCGGTGTTCGATGGCAACCGGGTGTCCATGTTTATGGAAGTTGAAGGCCTCGGGGATTTCTTGCCCAAATACGCCGGCAATCTCGACATCATGACCGCCGCCGGTTTGCGTACCGCCGAAATGTTTGCCGAAGAAGCCGCCAGCGGCACCATCACACTGCCAGCCCGTGGCGAATAAGAGACGGAGGAAGAAGCAATGAACCTGAACGGAAAAAATGTGACATTGCACGACATGTCCCTGCGTGACGGCATGCACGCCAAACGTCATCAGATCAGTGTGGACGACATGGTCTCTAT
>NZ_JAUOSC010000303.1:0-382 GCF_030548285.1 Gilvimarinus sp. 1_MG-2023 | reverse complement strand
AACGTATGGGAATCCAGAGCCATATTCGCGAACGTGAACGGCTGGGGCGGCTTTATCTGGAGGTCAGCCACAGCGTATTTCTGGTGGTCGTACACCAGAACCCACAACGGGCGCGGCGGACACTGGATGATTTACACCTGTGTCTGCATGCCTTGTTACAGCATCACTTGCCCGCTGGGCACCCGACCCTGTAGCCTCAGGTGTTGGCATTGTTCCACGTGAAAACAAACAGGGTCGAGACTGGTAATGGCTGTCGAAACGGCATCGGTTGCTCCGCGGTTAAGCCGTTCAGGGGCGTCTTACTTATCAGCCTGGCCACTTTCGATCCGCCATCTACCATCAATCAGCCATCAGCCATCGCGGCAAGCTACCGACCAGACAC
>NZ_JAUOSC010000302.1:0-382 GCF_030548285.1 Gilvimarinus sp. 1_MG-2023 | reverse complement strand
AAACTGTGCCGGACTGATATTTTCATGTTTGTGAAATATACGATCGAGCGCCCGTCTGCCAGATAGTCCCAGGGTTACGGCAATTGCATCGATACTGTCATTGCTGCTGGTTAACAGATGCTTGGCTTGTTTTATCCGTACTTGAGTGATCAGTTGTTTTAATGAAGTCGCTTCCTGTTGCAGGTGGCGATTCAGAGTGCGGGTGCTGATATTGAAGTGCTCGGCAATGGTTTGCTGGGTGGCCGAGAAACTGAGCTGGCCATTGATCAGGGCACGTTGGATGTGATTGCAGAGTGAACCCGCCCGGACGAGTTTGCGAAACTGTTTTTCAACTACCTGACGCATCATTTGGGTGATGTTCGGGTTGGTATGGTGTAACCCC
>NZ_JAUOSC010000301.1:0-383 GCF_030548285.1 Gilvimarinus sp. 1_MG-2023 | reverse complement strand
GGCCAGGCCCAGCTGATTGTTGGTACGCACGCGCTGTTTCAGGAAGAAGTGCATTTTCATCGTCTGGCACTGGTGATTGTTGATGAGCAGCATCGCTTTGGTGTCCACCAGCGTCTGGCACTGAAAGACAAGGGGAATCTCGATGGCTTGTCACCACACCAGTTGATCATGACTGCCACTCCCATTCCCCGTACCCTGGCCATGAGTGCCTACGCCGACCTGGATACCTCCATCATTGACGAACTGCCACCAGGGCGCAGCCCGATTACCCCCGTCGTGGTATCCGACCAGCGCCGCGAAGAAGTGATTCAGCGAGTCGATCATGCCTGTCGTGAGCAGGCCCAGGCCTACTGGGTCTGTACCCTGATTGAAGAAAGTGAGGC
>NZ_JAUOSC010000300.1:0-383 GCF_030548285.1 Gilvimarinus sp. 1_MG-2023 | reverse complement strand
AATAACGGCGTAAACATAACCGAGTGGTCTGGCTCCGCTGGCGTCAGCATCGCCGCTGCTGGCGGTCAGTATGGAGGCTGGAGATGCCGGAATAGCGGCCACGGAGAAGATGTTGCGCTGCTGCGGATTACTGGGATCATCGCCCAGCACAGGGTAACGGGCGTTTGGTTGCAGATACTGTTGAATCGGAGCCAGCGCCACGCGCTGCAAATGCACCTGGTCAGGCGGCAGACGATGACCAAGGATCTGGCCGTTGGCGTCCAGCAAGTAGATTTCCAGGGCAGGGTTCAGCACCATGGCATGCCCGGCCAACTGGTCGAGGGCTTGCTCGTCCACCACGCCGGCTGCATCCAGCAGCGGCTGTTGTCGCGTCACATAACCGG
>NZ_JAUOSC010000030.1:0-1060 GCF_030548285.1 Gilvimarinus sp. 1_MG-2023 | reverse complement strand
CCAAATACACCGTACCTGCTTCATTGCTTTGTAATGTGACCAACTCCCCTGCTTCATAGGTGCTATCTATCACCGGTGTACCATCGGCATTAAACGCCTGTACAAAGATCGACTCATCACCGTCACTATCAGTCCCGACCCAGGTCACCACATAGGCGCCAGCGCTGCCTACCGCAGTGATTTGGACGGCATAGTCATCTCCAATGGTATTACCCAGTGCTTCCAGCTGTACTGTGTCACCGTTGACGGAACCTTCGGCGTTGAAGGCCTGCACAAAGATCGAATAATCACCGTTGCTGTCCCTTCCGTACCAGGTCACCACATAGTCGCCATCAGTGCCCACAGCGGTGATTTGAGGGTACTGATCAGCACCGGTGATATTATCCAGTGCTTCCAACTGTACCGTGGCACCGTTTAAGAAGCCGTCATCATCAAAGGCCTGCACAAAGATCGACCAATCACCGTCGCTATCCCATCCGTACCAGGTCACCACATAGGCGCCATCGCTGCCTACCGCGGTGATTTGAGGGGCATAGTCACCATTGCTGGTATTACCCAACGCTTCCAGCTGTACTGTCGCGAGCGATAACACAATACTGGCTTCTGGGGCAGTATCGTCCAGGTCGTTCACATCGAGAGTAACCGCTTGGTCGGTATGGTTACCGGCGCCATCGGTAGCGGTAACGATGAATGAGTAACTGGACTTGGTTTCGTAATCGGGGTTGTTCAGCAAGGTAACAACGCCCGTACTGCTGTCGATGCTGAAGTCACTGGCGTCAGTGCCAGACAAAGAATAAACCGCCGTCGCGTCATCCGTCGTGGCCGTGTAGATAACCGTGCTGGCACCGGAGTTTTCATCAATCGCGGTCGCGGTCGTGCCAGACGTAAACGTGGGTGCCGTTTCATCCGCTAACGTAATCCACTCACTGGAAGCCAGGCTCAGGTTGCCGGCGCTGTCGACGGCATAGGCGTAATAACCGCCCAGCGCCAATGTCGTGGTATCCACAGTGACCGTACCCGCAGTTGACCGCAACTATCAAGAAGACGCTCGCCGGGTTGG
>NZ_JAUOSC010000003.1:0-292416 GCF_030548285.1 Gilvimarinus sp. 1_MG-2023 | reverse complement strand
AGCAGATATAGAGCGTGTCCTAGCTCTACCTTACAGAAAGCTTCGCTGGACCCATCTGCCCAGAAACGCTTCCCATCGCTAGGTCAGTTCCCCAGCACAACATTGTCTTTTTACGAGCTAATGTTCAACAAAGTGATAAAGAAAAGGTCTGTCAATGTGGCACACGACCTACCATAATCATGTCCAGCGTCCAGCGTCCAGCGTCCAGCGTCCAGCGTCCAGCGTCCAGCAAAGAAGAGGTTAATTCGTACCATTGAATATCAATACTGTCGATCTGACTGAGCAAAAAATAACTTGTTCAACCTGCCGTGCAAATTGCTGCCGTCTGGAGGTAATGCTTATCACCGACACCGGCGTGCCAGAAAGGTATATTGAGGAGGATCAATGGGGGGGCATGACAATGGCTAGATTAGAAGATGGTTGGTGTGCGGCACTAGACCGACAAACAATGCTGTGTACAATCTATGAAAACCGCCCTTTGATCTGTCGCGAGTTTGAAATGGGTGGGTATGAGTGTTTAGCTGAGCGTGATTAAAAAGATTTTTATTTTGGGGATAACAGTTACTTCGTTTTAAATTGTTGTCACATAAGATCACTTGATAGCTATATTTCAACTGTTCCCTCGGCAACTAATCTTAAGATACCCATTTCCGTATTTTTCTAAATTACCCTGTCTCCAGATTTGTATCGCCCATTTCATAGAGTTTCGCACCTTGATATAGTCAGTAATCCATAGTGGTACTCAGGTAGTAATGTTTATGCAAATTGACCAAACCCAAAATATCGCTTTGTTCCTGGATTTTGATGGCACCCTAGTGGATTTTGCGCCTACCCCAGATGGTGTATTTGTCTCTGAGGAATTAACTCAGATTTTGGGTACCTTAGCTGTGCAACTTAATGGTGCTTTGGCTCTGGTGTCTGGGCGGACGATCGAATCACTGGCAGGCTTAATCGTCTTACCCTTGACGATGGCGGGTAGTCATGGTGCCGAGTGGCGCTTCGGGGACGGGCCTGTTATGTCTCATAAACTAGATCTAACTGAGTTTGCACATATCAAAGCCAAGTTAATAGATTACGCAACAAATGCTGGCTTAATCGTTGAAGATAAGGGGCATGCTGTTGCCTTGCATTACCGAGGTAAAGAGCATTTGCGTGAACACTTGGACAGTTTTATTGATGATCAGCTACAGTTGACTAAACGGACAGATATACGTGTGATTAAAGGCAACTGTGTCAGGGAAATACAGCCAATCGGAGTTGATAAGGGTGTTGCCGTTGCACGTTTTATGAGCACACATCCTTTTGCCGGCCGTCAGCCGGTGTACATTGGTGACGATACAACCGATGAAGACGCTTTTGCTTGGGTGAACCAGAATGGCGGTGTCTCTATCAAGGTTGGAGCCGGAGAAACGTGCGCTGGGGTACATTTAACAGATTCTGGCGAGGTTCTTGCTTTTTTAAAGTTACAACTCAATAGACTGGAGGGTGTGGATGAAAAAGCGAAATCTAAAAATGGGGTTGATTGGTAACTGTGTCATTGGGGCATTGGTCGATCAATATGCTGAAATTGTATGGACGTGTTTACCTCGATTTGATGGCGACCCTGTCTTTTGTTCGCTTTTAAAGACCGATGATGAGGATGCGGTACAAGGTACCTACGCCATTGATCTAGAAGACTTTAGCCATAGTGAACAGCATTACGAAAAAAATACAGCCATTCTAATAACAACTTTATATGATACCCATGGTAATGGGGTTGTGGTAACCGACTTTGTTCCGCGTTTTACTCAGTATGGCCGCATGTTTCGGCCCATGATGCTAAACCGAAAACTTGCACCTATAGGCTCTCCTAAAATTCGCATCCGGTTACGCCCCGCATACAGTGATGGCCAGTATCCCTATTCTCGCATACAGGGCAGTAACCACATTCGTTTTGTTGGCAATGATTTAGCGTTACGACTCACTACCGGCTTGTCGGTGACGGCGGTAATGGACGAAACCTGGTTTGTTCTTGACGGTGAACACTATCTTATTTTGGGTGATGACAAATCAATTAAGGAGCCTATTAAAGAAATAAGCGAGCGTTTTTACGCTGAAACGGAGTCTTATTGGTTGGAGTGGTCGCGCTATCTAGCGATTCCCTTCGAATGGCAGGGCGCGGTCATCAGAGCGGCCATAACTTTAAAACTGAGTGCCTATGAAGATACAGGGGCTATTATTGCCGCGATGACGACCTCTTTACCAGAGGCCAAAGATACCCAACGTAACTGGGATTATCGCTTCTGTTGGTTAAGAGATAGTTTCTTTACCGTGCATGCGTTAAATCGGCTGGGTACGACTAGAACGATGGAGCAATATTTACAATATCTTGTAAATATAGTTGCTGAAATGGATGAAGATCACCTACAGCCGGTGTTTTGTATTAATGGCTCTAAAAGTATGCCAGAGAGAATTGCTCATGATCTTCCTGGCTACCGAGGAATGGGGCCGGTCCGCGTGGGTAATCAGGCCGCCGAACAAATTCAACACGATGTATACGGCGCTATCGTACTTTCCGCCACGCAAATGTTTTTTGATGAGCGTATAAGACGCCCAGGCAGTGTTCAATTATTTGAGTTATTGGAAACTGTCGGAGATAAAGCCTATGCCTTTTATGATAAACCCGATGCCGGCTTGTGGGAGTTAAGAGGCTCGAAGCACGTACACACTTTTTCCAGCATGATGTGCTGGGCTGCGGCTGACCGATTGGCCAAAATAGCACGTAAATTAGAATTGCCAGAAAGAGTGGAATACTGGCAGTGTGCAAGCCATAAAATTAGCACTGCTATTGAGGCCAATGGTTTTAATAATGAGTTGAATGCCTATACAGCTACCTGGGGGGGGGACACCATGGATGCAAGCTTGTTATTAGCTTGTGAGCTGGGGTATATAGACGGTAAAGATCCACGATTTATAGGTACCATTACTGAGATTGAAAACAAATTAATTCCCGAAGGCAGTAAATATTTATTTCGCTATGTGGTTGAGGATGACTTTGGTACACCTGAAAATGCCTTTACGATTTGTTCGTTTTGGTATATCGATGCACTAGCTGCGGCAGGTCGTGAGCAAGAAGCTAGGGTTCTATTTGAAGATTTATTGTCTAAGCGTAATCACTTGGGATTAATGTCGGAGGATTTAGATCCTGAAACTGGTGAGTTGTGGGGTAACTTCCCACAAACATACTCAATGGTCGGCATTATCAATAGCGCTCGAATTCTTAGTAAGAAATGGGAGCATGAACTGTGAGTCGTTTAATTGTTGTATCGAATCGAGTGGCAAAAACGGATGGGGCCAACAAAGGTTCAGAAGGTGGTTTAGCCGTAGGTGTAATGGCTGCTATGGAAAAGGCCGGAGGTGTATGGTTCGGCTGGAGCGGTAAGGTAGACAACCGCGATGAAGCTGCCAAGCACGAAGTAAAAGGCAATATTGAATATATTACCGTCAATATGCGGCAGTCCGAATACAACCAATATTATAAAGGTTATGCCAACAGCGTCCTCTGGCCACTGTTTCATCAGCGTCCGGAATTAATGCAGTACAGCGATAGAGATTTGAGTGGCTATATACAGGTTAATAAGAAATTTGCCGATGAATTGTTAAAAATCATTACTCCCACCGATACCATTTGGATACATGATTATCACTTAATTCCATTGGGTAAAATACTGCGTGAAGCTGGCGTAAGAAATCCGATAGGTTTTTTTCTACACACGCCTTTTCCATCTATTGATTTATTGCGTACAGTGCCCGGTTATAAGAATGTATTGGAGTCTTTGCTGCACTATGACTTGGTGGGCTTCCAGACTGAAGCCGACCACCTAGGCTTTTGCATGGGTGTGGGGCAGGGGTTAGGCGGAGAAATTCTAAAGAATGATCGTTTGCGATTTGGTGACAGACACTGTACCTCGCGCGTTTATCCTATCAGTGTTGAGACACAAGCTTTACCGGGAGTCGCTGACCACGGTGAGTCTACCCAAGAGTACCAGCGTTTATACGAAAGCTTGGGGGATCGTAAACTACTTATTGGTGTAGACCGGCTGGATTATTCCAAGGGGTTGGTAAGGCGCTTTCAGGCCTACGATCGTTTGCTGGGGCATAATAGAGAATTTTTGCGGCAAGTGGTTTATTTACAAATATCCCCGACCTCACGCGGCGATGTACAGGCCTATGGTGACCTTGCCAAACGTATCGACCGAGAGGCGGGACATATCATTGGGACTTACGCTGATTTTGATTGGATGCCCTTGCGTTATCTAAATCGAGGATTTCGCCGTAAAACCATTCTGGCGATGTATCGTCTAGCGCATGTAGGTTTAGTGACTCCACTAAAAGATGGGATGAACTTAGTCGCCAAAGAATACGTGGTTGCGCAAAATCCGAAAGACCCAGGAGTGTTGGTTTTGTCGGAATTGGCGGGAGCTGCCGATGAGCTAGACTCAGCCGTTATAGTTAATCCCTACGATGTGGATGGTATGGCGGGATCTCTGGCGAAGGCATTACGCATGCCATTGGATGAGCGAATAGATCGCTGGCAGCGCATGATGAGCGTATTAGAAGCTCAAGATATTCACGCCTGGCAGAAAAGTTTCTTAACAGATCTTAAACAGTTAAGTGATGGACAGGCTGTTACTGCACGGGCTATCAATACCTGATAGATTGCCGCTGCTACTAGTGCTTTACCGGGCGCTTGCTCAGCTTTCGTTGTAATGTACGGCGGTGCATGCCTAGAGCGCGTGCAGTAGCCGATATATTACCATCGTGTGCGGCTAGAACGCTTTGTATATGCTCCCACGCTAGGCGATCGACCGAGGGCGGTTGATCAGGAATCGTGGGAGTTTCTCTCGTGTCAGTAAATGCCGCTAAAATCTCATCGGCATCGGCCGGTTTACACAAATATTGGATCACCCCTTTTTTTACTGCTTGCACGGCGGTGGCAATACTGGAATACCCAGTTAGCATAACAATGTGCAACGATGGTTTGCGCAGTAATAATTCATCGACTAATTCTAAGCCGGATTCGGCGCCAATTTTCAAATCAATAATAGCTCGTTGATAATCATTCTGTTCGCTTAAGGTATAAGCTTCTTGGCTATTATGAGCGACATCGGTCTTAAACCCTCGTCGAATTAAGGCGCGTTGTAAAATTTCGCCGAAAGTTATGTCATCATCAATAATGAGTATGGCGTCGCAGTTGTTCATATTCCACCTAAAGGCAAAGTAATGGTAGTGAGAGTCCCGCCCTTAGGGCCGGCCTCTAGGCTAACGCTGCCACCGTAACGTTGAATACTGGCATGAGTTAGAAATAGACCGATACCTAGGCCATCGGGTTTGGTTGTGGATATCGGCTGTGTTCCTAATAAGGGGCGAGTGCTGGGTGCTATGCCTTTGCCGTCATCGATAATACGCCAGAGTAGTCGTTCATTTTCTATTGCCACCTTAATCGCTATACCTTCTTCACTGGCATCGGCAGCGTTATTTAGCACATTAATAATGGCCTGCTCAATAGTTGGGTGCAAGGTCACTGAGTGGCTCGCTAGGTTTTTATCTAAATCTTGTTGGGTCGACACATCGGGTCTTAATAATTGCCAGTGATCAAGCAATTGCTGACAGTACTTTAATGCCGGTACCGCAGAGGGGTTAGTGAGTTGATCAATATCCGCGCGCTGACGTAATTTTTGTAAAATACTTGCGCACTGACTCACCTGTGTACCGAGTAAAGCAATGTCATCTTGGGTTTGTTGCGGCAATAAAGGATCGGCTGCGATTTCCCCTAATAATACTTTAATGGTTGCTAGAGGCGTACCTAACTCATGGGCGGTGCCTGCGGCTTGAGTCGCAACTGCTATTAGTTGTTCATTGCGCAAATCTTCTTCACGCAGTGAATTTAACTCGTCTTGGTGTTGTCGTACGGTAGCCGTCATACGAACAATAAAAAAGCTGATTAACAGTGCGCTGAGGGCAAAGTTAAACCACATGCCTATCATATGAATATTCATACTGGGCAAATGGTGTGAATGGTGATCTATGTGCGGGGTAAATAAAGGCAGAGGTTGATGCCAAAATAACAAAAGACTGTAAAGTGCAATGGCCAATAGGCTGAGCGACCAAGCATAGAGCTTGGGCAGTACACTGGCGGCAATACAAACGGGCACGAGAATATAAGACAGTAATGGGTTGCTGACCCCGCCCGTGAAATAAGCCAAAATAGCTACTGCGGCGATATCGATTAACAAATGAAGGGCCAGCTCGGCTGGTTGAATCTCGAGTGCAGGGGAGGTTCTGGGCAGCGATGCAAAGTTAACCGCGATGAGGGTGAGGGTGATTGCTGCGATCGGGATAACAGGAATTGATGAAAATAAATGAGCAATGGTGCTTGCCAAAACCAATGACAATATCAATAAAAAGCGAATAAAAACCAAATGTCGCAAATGCACAAAGCTCACCGTTTTAGAGAATCGTTGGCAGAATGCCCCAGTTGCGTTAAAAACTCAAAAAAACCGGGTGCGGCGAAATGTCGCAGGACTTATAGGCGTAAAGTGTAAGCCATAATGATGGCGTCTTCCCGCCCTTTGGCACTGGGGTAATAATTAGGACGAATGCCTACTTCGGCAAGTCCCAGCTCTTGATATAACATAATCGCCTTGATGTTTGATTGGCGTACTTCCAAGTAGAGTGTATCGGCAACGCAAGTGAGCTGCTCCAGTAAATAGCTGAGCAAGAGTCGAGCGAGGCCACGTCGTTGCCACTGTGGTGCAGTAGCAATATTCAATAGCTCAGCGTCACCAGCGGCGACACTAAACACACAATAGGCAACAACGGTTTGCTGATCACACAAAAGTAAGCATTGTTGGCGCGAGTGGAGGCAGTCTTCGAACAACTTTCGACTCCATGGGTGAGAATGGACGGACTGTTCGATCGTTAAAACAGCGGCAATATCGTCTGCTGCCAGTGGCCGCAGTTGCAGGTATACCCCGTTTAACGGTAGCTGGGTGTTGAGCGCGTCCGCGCTGAGTTTATTTGTACTCACGAGCTTGTAACGTTTGCCAAACTTGGCGTTTCAGATCGGGGGTTTGCAGTAATTCGGTGAGGCTGGGAAGTACCGCGGCACGCCGTGTCGTTTCAGTTTCGCCATAACAGCTTACTAGCGCCTGACTAAACGTCGCTTCGGGTTTAGTTTCTGGTGTGGCTAAGTACTGTGCAGGCCGCAGACCAAAAATCCATAAATTGGCTTGCGGCGATTTAATTAATTCTTCATTGATCCAAGCTTTTAACTCTTCGCTCACATCTTCTTCGCGGTAACGGCTGGCCAGGTCATCATTAATGGGGCAGCGGATTCGCTCGGCCTCTGCTAGTGGCTGAGAGATCTGCTGGGTTGCCCGTAAAATATTGGTTAATAATGTTTCTTTGGGGAACGCCATTCCCGGCTCGTGTTGATCGACAATCATTAAGGACGGCGAGGCGCGCCAAAGATGTAAGTGCACCGGCTTTACGCCGGCGGTCTTGGGGGTAAGTGATGCTTTTAGCGGCGCTTTTGGGGCTGCTTTGCGCTCTTGATTCCCCCCGATACCGGCCAGTACCTGACCGACTGATTCTACATTTTCTTTCGGTGTTGAGCGTGCGGGAAGAGCCTCAGTCTCAGGCCGCATCAATGATTGGGCCGGTGTGTGGCTTGACGCCTGCACAAGTGTCTCTGGTATCGCGCAGAGTACAGGTTGCGGCGCGTGGGGTAGCCGCACACGGGGCATATAGCCATCAATGCCTAGAGCGTTTAAATACTTTTGCCGCGCGAGCTCATCCATGTTCTGTTAAATGCCTTCGCGCTGCGGGTGCGAGCGCTCGGGAGCGGCCAGCAAATTCAAGGCGTGTAAATACGCCTTGGCTGAAGCAACGACTATGTCTGTGTCTGCCCCAACGCCGTTGACGATTAGGCCGTCTTTGGCCAAACGTACGGTAACATCGCCCTGTGAGTCGGTACCCTGAGTAATAGCATTCACCGAATAAAGTTTTAAGGTCGCGCCGCTATTCGCCACGCTTTCGATTGCTTTGTAAGCGGCGTCTACAGGGCCACTGCCGGTGGCAGAGCACTGGTGTTGCTCACCACTAATGGTGAGAGATAAGTGAGCTTCTGGCTGTTGGCCGGTTTTACTGATTACCTCCATGTCGCCAAGCACGTAAATGTCGGGTGCCTCTTGGGGTACCACACCACTGACTAGGGCCTGTAAGTCTTCATCAAAAATTTCGTGTTTTTTATCGGCTAAGTCTTTAAAGCGCTCGAAGGCTACGGTTAGTTCTTCGGGTGTCTCAAAGGTAATACCGAGGGCTTCAAACCGAGCCTTCACCGCTGCTCGACCCGAGTGTTTACCTAATACCAGTTTGTTCGTGTTCCAACCCACATCCTCGGCGCGCATGATTTCGTAGGTTTCGCGATGCTTAAGCACGCCGTCTTGATGGATGCCGGATTCGTGGGCAAACGCATTGGCGCCAACGATGGCTTTATTAGGCTGTACTGGAAATCCGGTAATGGTGGATACTAGGCGCGAGGTGGGTACGATGTGACTGGCGTCGAGGTCGGTTTCGACCGGCATCATATCTTGTCGGGTGCGTACTGCCATGACAATCTCTTCCAGCGCTGCATTGCCTGCACGCTCACCTAAGCCATTGATCGTGCATTCCACCTGACGGGCGCCGTGCATCACAGCTGATAGGGAATTGGCTACAGCCAGCCCTAAATCGTTGTGACAATGGGTTGAGAAAATGGCTTTATCCGCATTGGGGATGTTTTCTATTAAGCGGCCAAACATGGCCCCGTACTCGCCCGGTTCGCCATAGCCGACGGTGTCGGGCAGGTTGATGGTACGAGCGCCGGCATTGATTACCGCTTCAATGATTTGGCACATAAAGCCGAACTCTGAGCGGCTGGCATCTTCCAGTGAGAACTCAACGTCATCGGTGTAGTTACGTGCTTGCTTGACTGCAGCGACTGCTTGCTCCAGCACCTTAGGTGGCTCCATTTTCAGTTTGTACTGCATATGGATAGGGCTAGTGGCAATAAACGTATGTATGCGGCCGCTGTTAGCAGGGCGAATAGCTTCGGCGGCGCGTTCAATATCCCCAGGTACGGCGCGAGCCAAGGAGCAAATAGTACTGTCTTTAACGACCTTAGATATCGCTTGAATGGACTCAAAGTCGCCTTTGCTGGCGATGGCAAAGCCCGCTTCGATAATGTCCACGCGCATTTTTTCCAACATTCTAGCAATGCGGATTTTCTCTTCCCGGGTCATGGATGCGCCAGGGCTCTGTTCGCCGTCACGCAGTGTGGTATCAAAGATAAACAGTTTGTCTTTATTGCTCATGGTTGCCATTTCTCAAGGTCATATCTGCGACCCGCCGGCCGCAGTGTATTCATTAACAGCGTTGTAGCCCATTATAGAGTTTAGTGGCTCGCAAAAACACCATAACCGAGTCTGGCGCTGTTAGTTGGTCAGCTTATGGGCTGACAGGCAGCCACCTAGCGGGTCTGGTATACTTTGCCACCCGCCGTTAGGCTCCATACATCCGATTAGGTTGCCATTCATGCCGCCACTTCAGGCCACCATGACCGAGGGGCATGTGCCCACCCAGCTGCGTACTCTCGCGCTGCCGATGGTGTGGGGATTGATGGCGACCATGTCTTTCAATGTTGTCGATACCTATTTTGTCGCTCAATTGGGCAACAGCCAGTTGGCGGCAATGAGTTTTACCTTCCCTGTGGTGATGGTACTGACCAGTATCGGTATAGGCTTGGGCGCCGGCACCTCATCGGCTGTGGCCCGTCTGCTGGGTGCAGGTAATGCTTCCAGCGCCCAGCGCTTGGCAACCGATGCGGTGACTCTAACACTGTTGATTGCGGTATCCGTGTGTGTGTTAGGTTGGTTTACTATTGACCCATTGTTTACTCTGCTGGGCGCTCCGCCTGAGTTGATACCACTTATTCACCAATATATGAGTATCTGGTATTTCAGCGCACCTTGTTTGTTAGTGCCCATGGTGGCGCTAGCATCGCTGCGTGCTATGGGCATGAGTCAAATTCAGGGAACATTAATGAGTGTCGCGGCTCTGTTTAATGCAGCGCTTGACCCTCTATTAATTTTTGGTTTGTGGGGGTTCCCCGAGCTCGGTATCGCCGGAGCGGCTTGGGCCACTTTGATCACTAGAGCACTGACGCTGGTGTTCGCTTTATATATACTGAAAGCTCGCGTTGGATTATTGGGCCCCTTAAGGGCACCTATAGCCGTTATTGCCAGCTCTTGGCGAACGATTATTCATGTAGGGCTGCCGGCCATGGCGTCCAATATTATCATTCCGCTGGCCAGTGGTGTGGTGGTGATTATGGTGGCAAGCTTCGGCACCGATGCGGTGGCAGGGCTCGGAGTGGCAGTGCGAATTGAGCCATTAGCGCTGATTGCCTTTTACGCATTAAGTGGTGTAGTAGGCCCTTTTTTTGGGCAAAATGATGGAGCCGGAAAGCACCATCGAATGTACGAAGCCTTGACCATCATTACGCTTTTTTGTTTGGGCTTTGGTGCCTTACTAACAGGCCTAATGTGGCTGTTTGGCGCCCAGTTGGCTGAATTGTTTAGTGAGCACCGCGCGGTGCTGGAAGTGGCCGTATTGTATTTGGCCATTGTCCCTTTAAGTTATGGCTTGTATGGGCTGACGATGTCAGTCAATGCGGCGTTTAATGGTTTGGGGGCACCTTGGCCTGCCATGATGTTATCCGCCAGCCGGGTACTTTTGGTATATCTGCCGTTAATGTTGTTGCTCAAGTCAACGTGGGGGTTAACCGGAATATTTATCGCCACCGCTGTTACCAATGCCATTGTGGGGGTATGGGCCTATTTTTGGCTTCGCTCCCGCATTCAATGAGTTGGTAATATATTGTAAGATTGAGTGATCAAAAGAAGGATCAGTGAGAGACACTATGAGTCAATCAGATAAGCCCTATAAATTAAAGGATATTACCTTGCCATCCAATGCGGTATGGCACACTTGTACCGTAAGCGCTGCTCAGCGCGCAGAGTTATTACAGCAGATGCCCCGTTGCATCTGGTTAACGGGGCTTTCAGGGTCGGGTAAATCCACGGTGGCCAATGCGCTGGATTCAGCCTTACATAGCAATGGTATTAAATCCTACTTGTTGGATGGTGATAATGTTCGCCACGGGCTGAATAAAGACTTAGGCATGACGGAAAATGACCGCGCCGAAAACATTCGTAGAGTCGGTGAAGTTGCTAAGTTGATGGTGGATGCCGGTTTGGTGGTGATCTGCGCTTTTATTTCTCCCTACCGACGTGATCGACAGATGGTTCGGTCTATGTTTGATCACGGCCAATTTGTCGAGGCCTATTTGGATACCCCTTTATCTGTATGTGAAGGACGCGATCCCAAAGGTTTGTACAAAAAAGCACGCGCCGGAGTGATTAAACAATTTACCGGTATTAGCGATCCTTACGAGCGGCCCGAACATCCCGAGGTTACACTCGACACCAGTAAACTCTGTGTTAATGACTGCGTTAAAGATATTTTTAGTACATTGGTGCAATAACAGCGGAGAGCAAAACCTTGCAGAAAAATCAGTATGAGCAAGTTATCACCATTGCCCAGGCGGCCGGTGATAAAATTATGGAAGTTTACCAGCGCGATTTTGCTATCGAACAAAAAGCAGATCAAAGTCCCTTAACCGAAGCGGATTTGGCCGCTCACTCTCTTATTGAAAAAGGTTTGCAGGAGCTGGGAGAAGTGCTGCCAGTGTTGTCAGAAGAGAGCGGCGATATTACTTGGGCCGAGCGTCAGCAGTGGAGCGAATACTGGTTGGTGGACCCTCTCGACGGCACCAAAGAATTTATAAAAAAAAATGATGAATTCACCGTAAACATTGCTCACATAGTTAATGGCGCCCCTGTGTGGGGCGTGGTGGTTGCGCCTGCCTTGGGGGTGACTTATCACGGCGGTACGGCCGTGGAAAACAGTTATAAACGTTCACCCAATGATATCGAGATGCAAGTGGCCGAGCTGCCAAGTGGGACGGCAGATTGGTGCATTGTGGGCAGTCGCTCACACCAAAGTGATGCTTTTGTTGAGTTTGTTAGCCGCTTCCAAACGCCTAGTATCACCAGTATGGGTAGCTCATTGAAAATTTGTTTGGTGGCCGAGGGGAAGGCTCATTTGTATCCGCGGCTGGGCCCCACCAGTGAGTGGGACACCGGTGCCGCTCACGCGGTATTACTTGGTGCTGGTGGTAAAGTGGTTGATTTGGACTCCAATCAGCCGCTGCTTTATAACCAGGAAGAAAACATACTCAACCCTTACTTTTTAGCAACCCCCCAAGAATATAAGACCTAGGGTATGAGTGGCAGTTGAGTTATTTGAGAACTTTTTGTTTTTTGTCGATGCGCTCAGTGGTTCGTATTTATCAATAATTTTTAATAGTAAAAGCAAGTTTGTCAGTGGTGATTCACTGGTAGAGAAATAGATCGCTTGCGATAATTAATACTAATTTTACGGGACTATTATTTGTAATATAGATTACAAATAATAGTCCCAGTTTCAAACAGGTAATAACTCTTAATATGTCTAACACTGCGTTGCAAAAGCATATCGACAAACGCCGCACTTTCGCGATTATCTCGCACCCTGATGCAGGTAAAACCACCATCACTGAAAAGCTACTGTTGTTCGGCAACGCTATTCAGGTGGGCGGCTCGGTGAAAGGGAAAAAAGGCCCTCATGCCAAATCTGACTGGATGACTATGGAGCAAGAGCGGGGCATTTCGGTGACCTCGTCGGTGATGCAGTTCCCCTATAAAGAGCGCATTGTTAACTTGCTGGATACGCCTGGACACGAAGACTTCTCGGAAGATACATATCGTACCTTGACCGCAGTGGATTCGGTATTAATGGTGATTGATGGCGCGAAGGGTGTTGAAGATCGCACCATTAAATTAATGGAGGTGTGTCGTCTGCGCGACACGCCTATTTTGTCGTTTATCAATAAAATGGACCGCGATAGTCGCGACCCGATTGAGGTCATGGATGAAATTGAAGATGTGTTGAAAATTTCTGCCGCGCCAATCAATTGGCCGCTAGGTAACGGCTCACATTTTAAGGGTGTATATAATCTTTATACTGACACTCTTCATGTTTACCGCTCGGGTCAAGGCCATACCATTCCTGAGGATGAGCAGGTTAAGGGGTTGGAGACCGACGAGGCGAAACAGTTGCTGGGTGACGAGTACGATGATATTTGTGATGAAATCGAACTGGTGCGTGGTGCCACTCACCAGTTCGACTTGGATGAGTATTTGGCAGGGCGTATGACGCCGGTATTTTTTGGTACTGCATTGGGTAATTTTGGTGTGCGTGAAATGCTCGATGGATTTGTTGAGTGGTCACCTAAACCTATTGGACGCGCGACCAACGAGCGATTTATCGAATCTAACGAGGAAGGATTTTCTGGATTCGTCTTTAAGATACAAGCCAATATGGACCCGAAACATCGTGACCGTATTGCATTTATGCGTGTGTGCTCAGGGGTGTATAGCAAAGGCATGAAAATGCGGCATGTTCGCTTGGGCAAAGACGTGAAGGTTTCCGATGCGGTTACTTTTATGGCGGGTGACCGGGAGTCCGTGGAGCAAGCGGTAGCAGGTGATATTATCGGTTTGCACAATCACGGCACCATCCAGATCGGTGACACCTTTACCGCTGGTGAGGCGCTTAAATTTACCGGTATTCCCCATTTTGCACCAGAACTCTTTCGTCGTATTCGTCTAAAGGATCCTCTAAAAACCAAAGCGTTGCAAAAAGGTTTACAACAATTGTCTGAGGAGGGGTCCACCCAGGTTTTCTTTCCGCTGAATAATAACGATATCGTGGTGGGTGCGGTCGGGGTGCTGCAATTTGAAGTGGTTGCCTACCGACTTAAAGATGAGTACAAGGTCGAGGCCATTTACGAACCCGTTAATGTGGCCACAGCTCGTTGGGTTGAGTGTGATGACGCCAAGAAAATGGAGCAGTTTAAAAACAAGTGTGAGGATAACCTATCCATTGATGGCGGCGGCCACCTAACTTATTTAGCCCCAACACGCGTGAATCTGTCACTGGCAGAAGAGCGCTATCCGGATGTTAGATTCCGAGCTACGCGGGAACACTGACGCTGTACCGACCCGTAGTGGTGTGGCTGCTATGGGTTAAGCTTGTAGATTACAGTGGTCAGTGCGTTTAGGTATATTACGTTATACTAACGAGACGATTTGCCCTACATGGAACGGGAGCTGGTGTGGAAGAGACAAACGATAATAAAGATCTGGTGTGGGATCTTGACACTTTCAGTCAGCGTCAAAAGGCGGTTAGTTTTGTCATGGGTTTTGAAAACAAACTTTGTGTCTACTCCAGTTCGGTTCGTCAGCTTTACACTAACTACAATATTTTCTTTCCTAAAGAAGAGTCACGTAAGCTTGTGATTCTTCCCAACCCCTATGCCCCGCACGACACCTATAATGGTATTCCAACCCGTTCTGTGACTGCTAGCGGGTTGCATATTCTGCCTGATAGTGCGGGTGCGTTACAGCTTACCTTGCCACTTAAGCGCGGTACTAAAGCATACCGAAAGGTGCCATTGCGAGTAGGATTGCGAATGGTGGAGCAGCGACTGCCTGAAGGAAAGTCATTTTTACCCGTACTAATGAAGGGTGATTTACGTGAGATGGATGCGACCACACCGTGCCTGCATTTGCATTTTATCCATCTAGAGCGCTTAGAGTCTCACTCTGTGTTGGAGCAAACTGGAATTCGCAAGGTAATTGAGAGCCATTTGAACAGTTTGTGCTAATCATTGCGTTAGGTGCAGTGCCGTTTAGACGGCACTGCACCCATTCAGTTGTTATTGCAAAGCGAAAGTAATGGGAATGGTGAACTCGTGAAACTGGCCACTGATGACTTCCGGGATCTCGGCAAAAGGGGCGGCATCCGCGACGGCGTCTAGGGCTTCATTATTCAAAACAGAGTGATCGGCTTCTTCTAACAGATCAGTGCTCAACAAATCGCCATTGCGGTTGATGCGAACCGCAATACGGATAAACCCTTGATAGCCACGAGCCAGAGCTCTTTGTGGATATTCAATTTCTCGCTGAACTTTGATGACCAGTTTGGAGAAGTAACGTTGGTTGGCTAGTATCGACTCCGCGGTAAAGGTCGGTACAAAGTCTTCGTCGGTCTCGTCGACCATTTCACTGGCCTCACTGCTGGATGATGCAGCAATCTGCTCAGTCTTGGCAGGAATCGGTAGCTCGGGAGTGCTGTCTTCGACCACCTCGCTGTCAGGTGCTGGCTCAGAGGGCTCGCTGGTCGCGATATCGTTCGTGGCGACCGTATCAGTGGGGTCCTCAACTGAGCTGGGGCCGGCTAACTCCAGCTTGGGCGGCTTGATGGGGGGGGCGGCAATTGTTGGCTCAGGAGCTGGGGCAACAACAGGTTCTGGCTCAGGCGCAACAGCAGGCTCTGGTGCCGGCTCAGGGGGCGGCGGTGGAGCAATCCATGCTGCAACCTCTTGGCGACGCTCCTCATTGGGTTGAATGTTGCTATACCGGCTTTGCAGTGCACCGCTGACTTCACCTGCTTTTAACAGCTGGTCGCGAAAGGTAGATGATAGGGGCACTCGGCCCACCCAGGCACTCGCTAGTAAGCCAAAAAATGCGTCGCTTTCGATTCTTCCCAGTTCTACACCGTTAACGCTAATGGATGTTCCCTCCCCTGGGGCAAGGGCCATGACAATGTGATCATTTTCCAGCAGGCGATCTTGAAACATTTGGGTAAATGCGACCATGTTGTCCGCCTGCTCGGTCAGAGCGCTAGAGCGAATATTAATGGCCATGCCTTCAATCCACATGCGGCTAAAACGTCGGGCAGCCATGCCTCGGTCGGCGGTGATTTTCATCTCCAGCCGCATCGGCATATTTGAAGCTACCAGTAAGTCGGCGGCTTCGGTTAGGCGCTCGCTATAGATAGCCCCGATAAACCGGTCTTTACCTAGTTCTTGGTGTATCGCCATACCGTTTAACAGGGGCTCTGCATGAGCTTTGCCGATAAGCAGTAGGCTTACCAATAAAGTCATTAGGTAGGCTGGCCAGAGAGAGTTTTTTCGATTCGTTTGCATACTTGGCTTCACTTTTACGATAAGGTTTTATTCTTGGAAGTACGGTAAAGCAATGATTTTGGTACTTTATCAAGCGATCAACTTCAACTGTACCGAAAAACAACTCGTCAGAAAAGCAGTTTGGTTGGAATCTTGGCGTAGAATAGAGAATTGTCAGCTGCATTTGCTCTGAACGAGCGGAAAGGCTATAAAGTGTAAAGAACTGATAGCATTACATTGAAAAGTACCCGCTCGGTGGTACCTAAAACCTGTTAATTGAGCTGTATGGGCACGTATTTATGGAAATTAAGCGCATTGAAACAATGGGACGGCAAACGATAGAGCAGTTATTATCGGCCATTCCGTTTTTCAAAGCGGTCAAGCAGGCTGATTTGAGCCAGTTTGAGGTGTTGTTACAGTTTTCCCGTATTATTACCTACGCCCCTGGTGAAGTTGTCTTGCAGCGAGGCGATGGCGATCAGTGTTTGTACTTTTTGCTTAAGGGCCGTTTGGCGGTCTACCCTGGCGAGAGTCTCACTGCTGATCCAGTCAACTTTATTACCCCAGGAGAGGTGTTCGGTGACCTAGCCAGGCTTACCCACAGGCCTCGTTCGGCAACCATTGTCGCCGATAGCCCAGGCCGGGAAAGCATGGTGTTTTCGTCGGATTTCAGCGAGTTAGACAATCTGCGTTCAACGTATCCGATCAGCCTGCAAACTAAATTACTCTATTATCGAAACACGGTACATAATTTACGCTGGAAGCTTGAGGTCTATCGCTCGCAGCATCCTAAAGATGATCTGGCCAATCAGCACCGAGCCATCAGATTATATATGGGGCCTAAAGATACGCCCGAAGAACTGCAATCGCTCTACCAGCAAGCGTGTGAGTTAGCGAATTTGTTGGTGGCTTGGAACGATCAGTTTGGTGGTTTGAGCGGTGCGCAAGAGGCCTCAGGGGCAACTCAGCTGATCAGCGCAGTTGACCATTAACAGTTTTGACATGACACGGGTCATCATTGATAGGCTTAGCCCCACCTTGCTCCATGTAAAAAAGCGAATAGCGCACCTTATAGCGATGCGTTGGCTGCTCGCCTGAAAATTGAATATTAATGAGACTTGTTAACGATGGACTTTGAGGCCTTAAAACTTCCCCATGGCACTTCCCTTCAGTTACAGGTGACCAATGGGCAGGGGCAGCCAGAGCGGTATGCTTGTCGCTTTATTGGGGCCGTGCCTGGACGCAATTTAATGTTTTCCGTCCCCAAAGCCGCTGGCAAGCTTGTGCGTTTTCGGCCTGGTCAGCGATTGGCGGTGCGTATGATGGTGGCCAATGGGGTTGGTGTATTCGCCGTGGCAGTTGAAGCGCAAAGTAATGAGCCATTCCCTTTACTGTTTGTAAGTTATCCTGAATCGGTTAAATTCAAAGGTATTCGCAACGCCACGCGTGTGGTGGTTGATTTACCCATAAAAGTCGAAAATATCAGTAGCCTGACTAGTGTTAATGGTGCGGGCTACATAGCTGACATTAGCGTTACCGGTGCCCGCTTAGAATTAACAGAGGCATTGGCGAGCATTGGAGATGAGGTCATTATCCGGGCCCAAGTGCCTGTTGAGAGGCTCGCTTTACAATGGTCGATTAAGGCGGTAATTCGTTCTCGAGTGGAGCGCAGCACCCAAGAGCAAGCGCAAGAATTATCTGCGGTTTATGGTATTGAGTTTATCGAAAGCGAGCAGGAATCACTATTAACACTATATGCCTATGTGTATGCTCAAATTGTTGCCGATCAAACGCCGCAAGACAGTGAATAAGCAAGCGCTATTGATATTGGCGCTGGCACTGACAACAGGTTCAGCCAATGCGGTAGAGCTCGATCAGTTACACCTGCCTAAAAGTTATTTGCGGTACCTGCCTCAATTGCTCGATGGTGCACGTTTAATGGAGTCTAGCGAGCAGTGCCACAAGTTTCTTTCCGGCACTCTAAAAGCGGATGCCAGTCGCTTAGAGCGACCAGTTTTTGTGTATGCTTGCCGAGATGAAAGCTTATTAACCTATCGCTGGCTGGTCGACGGAATAGATTTAACGATTCTCGATTCCACGCGTCCCACCGGACGCATCAGTTTTACTGACCTACAAGCTGAGATCGATGCGGAGCGAGAGCGAATGCGCGCATTGGAAGCGGTGCGACAGGAACAAATGGCAGCCCTAAAAGCGGAGCGCGTGAAAATAGAAAGTATGCGTCAGCAGGAGCAGAAGAGACGTCAAGAGCTGCTTCGCCGTAAAAAGCTGTGGCAGGTATGTATGCAGAAGTTTAAATTCCAAACTCAGAATATGCAGGCCGTAGAGCTTAAAACCCTAGCACAACCACAGGCCATAGAATTAACGCAAGAGGATAAGCAGGCTCAGTCTCAATCAAGCCTGAGTGATGGCTCTCCTGCCGCCGCTGCGTCTAATCTTGCCATCCGTTTTATAATAGACTTTGATGCACGTGATATTTACGATCAGGCGCTCAATTACCGAGGGTACTGTGATGTGTCCGCTCAAGAGGAAATCGATTTAAATATCCATCCGCGCGCCCTGGAGCTAGAGTCGGCCCAAAGTTCAGAGTCAGTCGCTCGCTAGTTTATTGGGGAGTTCCCGGGTGCACACCTGGCCTGTTAACGCTGATTATCAATTTTGTGGTGTTTTAATCCTGCAAGGGTTTTAAGGTTATGAGTTGAGTGCGGCAGCTGGGACTGTCACTTGTTACCGCGCCGCCGCGGCTTTTTCCTTAGACTCTACACTTGTGGTGCCGGTTGCACTCCGGGTGCTCATAAGACGCCGACTGCTTCCGTATAGGTTATTTAAATGAGGGGGCAGTCAAAAGTGCAAATCCATGCTTGCATGGTTAACCGGGTCGTAAGCGTTCCGGCATAAAAAAACCGCCCTAATGGGCGGTTTTTTGTTTTTCCAAGCTTATACGACTAATTACTTAGCCTTTGGCTTGCGACCGCGTTTAGCAGCGGCTTTCTTGGCCGGTGCTTTTTTCGCAGTGGTTTTCTTTTTGGCCGGAGCTTTTTTAGCGGTTGTTTTGCGCTTAGCTGGGGCCTTTTTTGCCTTGGCTTTAGTGGCTGCTTTCTTAGCTGTGGCTTTTTGCTTGGCAGCAGCTTTTTTGGCGGCGACTTTAGCTTTGGCAGCGGCTTTACGCTCGGCAGCTTTTTGCCTGGCGGCGGCTTTCTTAGCAGCAGCTTTAGCTTTGGCAGCGGCTTTACGAGCGGCTAGTTTGGCTTTGGCGGCAGCTTTGCGCTCGGCAGCCTTTTGCTTGGCAGCGGCTTTCTTGGCAGCAACCTTAGCTTTAGCAGCAGCTTTTTTGTCAGCAGCCTTTTGCTTTTTGGCCATTTCACGCTGAGCTTTGCTCATGGCGGCAGAGAACTGAGCTGCTACCTTGTTGCCTGACTTGATTGAGGCCAGAGTCGCTTTGGCTTCAGCCAGAGCTGCGCTGGCGCTGTTAGCGGCAGTTTGAGCTTTCTTAACGGCGGCGTTAGCAGCAGTCACTTGTTTGGCCGAAGCCGGGGTTTTCTTTTTCTTTTTCGCAGCGGCCAGTTTTGTTCTGGCTGCTTTCAATGCGTTCTTTGCTTTGGTTACCGCTTTTTGCTGAGAATCAACGGTTTTAGCCGCCGCCTTTTCTTCAGCACTGCGGGCCTTGTTCAGTTGGGTTTGCAGCTGATCAAGCTGTTTTTCCAACTGTGCAACTGTATTTACAGTTTGGGTTTTACGAGCAGCCATGGTGAGCTTCCTTTATTGTTGTGAACAATTGTTATGAACAAAAAAGTGAACGGAATCTTTCCGCTGCCAATACGTTAAAACTTTGCAGAGGAATTTCAACCATTTTAAAGCATTTTTATTGAAAAAAACGCAGAAAATGGAAAATTAATGCCGATTTCGATGATTTTTTTGCCACTTGCTAAGAAAAAACGCATTTATAGAGCGTGCAAAGGATGAAATACAATTATTTTTTTAGACGCAGTACCGAAGTGTTGCAGGATATATACTGAATGCATGTACAGCTCATGGGGGTTTTTTTGAATCGATTTATAATTCATATTGATGCGGATTGTTTTTTTGCTGCGATTGAAATGCGCGATCGGCCCGAATTATTCGATCGACCAATGGCAATTGGCGGCAGTGCAAACCGACGTGGTGTAATTTCAACGTGTAATTATTCGGCGCGACAGTTTGGTGTGCGCTCGGCTATGGCAACGGCATACGCATTAAGGTTGTGCCCGGGCTTAACATTGCTGGAGCATCGTATGGCACTGTACCGAGAAGTCTCGCAAGAGATGATGGCAATATTTCACAAATATTCCGATATTGTTGAGCCGTTGTCACTGGATGAAGCGTTTCTCGATGTCTCATCGAATTGTGAATCGCTGCAGGAGGCGGGAAGCCTAGCGCAAGAGATCAGGCAAAAAGTTTGGCAAACATTGGGGATTACGGTCTCCGCGGGTGTTGCCGGTAATAAGTTTCTGGCCAAGGTGGCCAGTGATTGGCGCAAACCCGATGGAATGTTTGTCATTGATAGTGATCGGCAGGATTCATTTGTGGCGCAATTGCCTATATGGTGTATACCCGGCGTAGGGAAGGTCACCTCTAATCAGTTACAGTTTATGGGCGTGAGTTTGTGCCAGGATCTTTATTGTCACAGTGAAAACGAATTAGTTAAGCGTTTCGGTCGTTTTGGTGCTCGACTTTATCATTTAAGTCGAGGTGTGGATGAGCGGCCGGTCAAGCCGACACGGGAACGAAAGTCCGTTAGTGTGGAGCAAACCTACGCTCAAGATATCGAATCACTGAACGCTTGTGAGGCTTTATTGCCCGAGCTGTATCAGCGATTAATGCTACGGCTAGAAAAGCTGTCGGCGGATACGGTAATCGCTAAAGGGTTTGTCAAAATAAAATTTTCAGATTTCCGTCAAACCACGCTGGAGCGATTAGGTGGGGATTGGGCGGCGGAGGCATTTTTACCCTTACTTGCACAGGCTTACTCGCGGGGTAATGGCCGGGTGCGGCTATTGGGGTTAGGGGTTAGATTGGCGGGATCAGGCCCTCAGTCCGCTGCTGTGGAGCAAATAAACTTATTATAAAAAGCGGTTACCCGGGGGCGATTGGCTTGCGCAACACAGCGGTGGGCTGCACCAAGGTGGTGCGCCGGTGCGGGCTGCCTTCTTAGTATCCGTTGGTTTTAAAGTGACCCGATAAAAATTTTTACGCATATTTGCATGAAAAAGGTCTTCAAATGGTTAGTCATGGCCACCACAAGCTGGTAGTATTGCTCCTCGAAAATTAATACCAACCACCAGTAATAATAACGGGAGTGTGCGCGGTGAGTCGTAGAAAGAAAAACCGTAGCTCTGAAGAAAGTAATGATATCGATCTGACGCCAATGCTGGACGTCGTCTTTATCATGCTAATTTTCTTCATCGTAACAGCGTCTTTTGTTAAGGAAATTGGCCTCGACGTCAATGTGCCAGAAGAAAATGACGAGCCACCACCAGAGAATGCGGATCCTAATATCCTGGTTCAGATTACCGCTGACAACCAAATTTGGATGTTTGGTGATAATGGTTTGCGTCGGATAGATGAGGCTGCCGTGCGTTCTAATATCGCCCAGATGCGTGCCGAGCTGCCCAAGGCTGCGGTGATCATTCAGGCTAACCACGAAGCTGACTCAGGTGTTTATGTTGCTGTGGCTGATGCCGCTCGTGCAGCCAAGGCTCCTGCCGTCGTACTGGTGCCAGTGGAACACAACTGATACTCGTTCAAGAGTGTGAGTTAAAAAACCACCTACGGGTGGTTTTTTTATGCCTGTAAAAAGCGTTTAGAGTGCAAAGGTGTTGGCATTGCTCTGAGGTCGGTGTGAGTGGTCAGGGGGGGGGATGGCCCGAGCGCTGAACGCAGCCCGGGCCCAGTGGATGTATTAGCCTGCCAGTGCTTGGCGAACAGAAGCCAGCTTAACGCACACCACAAAGACCTCCATGGCACCGACAACCTCTTCAATGGAGGGTACGGAAGGTGCAATGCGTATATTGCGATTTTCGGGGTCATCACCGTAGGGGAAAGTCGCTCCTGCTGGGGTCAATTTGACGCCTGCTTCAGCGGCGAGCTTAACGGTGGCTTTGGCACATCCAGGGCGGGTATCAAAGGAGACGAAATAACCGCCAACAGGCGCTTCCCAATTGCCGAGGTCAGTGCCATCAAAGGCGGTGCCCAGTGCTGACAGTACGGCATCAAAGCGCGGTTGCAGCAGTGCGGCATGCTTTTTCATATGCTTGATCAGTGCGTCGCGATTGGGTAAAAATTGCGCGTGACGTAATTGGTTGACCTTGTCTGGCCCAATCGTACTGGCCCCTAAGAATTTCTTCAGACCAGCTAAATTTTCGGTGCTGGCGGCAGTAAACGCAACGCCGGCGCCGGCGAAGGTGATTTTAGAGGTGGAGGCAAACTGAATAACGCTATGTTCAGTGCCGTGCTTGGCGGTCAGCTCGAAAACGCTGGCCAGCTGTGGTGGGTTCTCCACCAAATCGTGCACCGCGTAAGCGTTGTCCCAAAAAACACGGAAATCGGCGTGAGCTATCTGGCCCAGTTTGGCAATTCGCTCGACAGTTTCGTCGGAGTAAACCACCCCGGTTGGGTTGGAGTACTTGGGAACGCACCACATGCCGCGGATACTGGAATCATTTTTAATCAGCTCTTCAGCCGCCTGCATGTCCGGACCATTTGCGGTCATGGGCACGGTGACCATATCGATACCCAGTTGCTCACACACGGTGTAGTGACGGTCATAGCCGGGTACCGGGCAGATGACTTTCGGCTGCTCGGCATTTTTCCAGGCGCTATCGGGACCGGTAAGCCCGAAGTGGTAGGCTGTCATCATGGTTTGATGCATCAAAGTAAGGCTGGAATTGCCTCCCACGACAATATTGCTGCTGGGCACGCCCATGAGGTCAGAGCCGAGGCGTTTGGCTTCCGCAATGCCGTCCAGGCCGCCGTAGTTACGGGTATCAGTGCCGTCGCTGGCCTTATAGTTGCCGTTTAAAATACCGTCCATGCCGTCCGACAGGGACAGTTGATCTGCAGAAGGCTTGCCACGAGTGACGTCGAGTGAGAGGTTTTTGCCGAGAATAGCGTTGTATTGCTCAGCCAGTTCTGATTCCCAGGCTTTGAGTTGCTCAGCGGTAGCTTGATCCAGTAACAATGGGGTCACCTCAATATTGGTTGCAAAGCGCGCGGGGCGCAGGTGTCGCTATTATAGCGGCACTGGAGCCAAGATTTAAGGTGCCGAAGCAAATACAGTTTTAACAGCGGCGGGATTGATTAGTGATTGCGGGCGAGGTCGGCTCTTAATGGTGGCACTGGGCAGTTTAAGCTATCGGCAACAGCGCGAAAGAGCTCTGCCTCAGCGATGGTGATAACACCGTCAGATTCGATGGCGCGCATCATAGCTTTAAGTAATTGCGGCTTTTGCAAAGGCTTAATTTGATTGAGCTTGTCGAGTGCGCGATCCAGTGTGTGAGTATCCAGCTGGAATAAATCGATCAAGGACAGCTCACTTAAACGCAGCTCTTGGCAGGCGGCGGTAAAGGCTTTTTGGCAGTGTTGTAAATTGTCGCTGCTGGCATGACTCATAAACGATAGCAATGTGGCGCACTCGCCGCGCAACTGACGAATACTGAGTGAACCACTGCGGTGCTGAATTGCCCCTAGGTGATGTTGGATAATACGTCTGACCGACCACTCCATGACATTAGTTTCTTGGTCGGCTTCAATTAATGTGTCGATGGCGGTCAAGAAGTTCCGGTGCTGTGTGTGGCTTAGGTTTTTTAATGCCGGCAGTGCCAGCTCAATTAGCGGCAGGCGCAAATGGATTTCAATTTTTTGCGCGCGCTGGGCTGTGGGCGCTAATTGGTTAAGCTCTGTTGTAGGGTAGAGTTCGGTTAGGGCGCGCCACTGTTGCCCGCGCAGTTGTTGATCGTTATCCAGTAGCAGGCCAAAGACCACCGCACGCGCAGAAAATGGATCGTGAGCTGCAGCGTGCAATACATCGCTAATGCTTGCCATGGTTGACTGGGCCTGAGCCAAGTCTTCCGTGCTGGGTTGGCCGATATTGTCGACTGCGGCTGTCATATGTTCGCTGTGAAAACTGGCGGCACTTGCAGCGCTGAAGCCACTGACTTGTGCGCTGGCATTTGATGGTTCGCCTTGTTCAGGCGTCGCCGTAGTAGTGCTAGCCTTGCCCACACTGGGGTAATCACCGTCCCATTCTGGTTGCACGCGCTTAATACGCTCGGGAAGTGGTGGGTGAGTGGCCATCAGGCTATTGAAAGCGGTGGAAACCCCCTGGCCAAAATACATATGGCTAAACTCGGCGCAGTGCTTGGCTTCCATTCGACTGCCAGCGGGTAGGCCGCCGATTTTTTTTAGCGCGCCAGCAATGCCGCTGTTGTCGCGAGTAAATTGAACTGCGGAGGCATCGGCCAAAAATTCCCGTTGACGGCTGACGGCGGCTTTGATCAAACTGCCGAAAAACGTACCGGCATAACCAATTACCATTAGCGCTAAGCCTGCGCCTATAACAGCTCCCTGAGAGTTGTTTTTGCTGGAGCGGCCAGAGCGGCGATACAAAGAGCCGCGCAGTATATATTGACCGATAAGACCGAGTAATAAAATGCCGTTTAGTAAAGCGACCAAGCGCATATTTAAGCGCATATCGCCATGGAAAATGTGGCTGAACTCGTGGGCGACAACACCTTGTAGCTCATTGCGGTTGAGCTGTTCAATGCAGCCTCGCGTGACTCCAATCACCGCATCCTGAGGCGTGTGCCCCGCGGCGAAAGCGTTAATGGAGGCCTCTTCCAGCACGAATACTGGTGGCACGGGTGTGCCCGAGGCGATAGCCATCTCTTCGACCACATTCAGTAGTTGTTTTTCCGCGTAGTCGTTTGTGTCGTGATTGATCTGTCGACCGCCTAAAGCCTCGGCCACTGTGCTGCCACCACCGTTTAGCTGGAGGTACTTATAAATGCCTCCGAGCACCACAACGGTTATGACCATCAGGGCGATTCCTGTAGCGGTCTGCCAGCTTATTAATGTGTCCACTTTTTGCAAAAATGTCATGCCGGCCGTTTCCATCACAAATAAGCTATTACCGGTTTGCAAATAATAAGTGATGCCAATAAAAAGCACTGTGGTGACGGCTATTAATGAGAGGACGGCCAGCCCAAGCAGAAAAACCAGGTTGCGTGTATTTTTCTTGGCAATGTCTTGCTGCTCAAAAAAGTTCATGGCGGCTCTCATTAATCATCAGTAGGCACTGAGGTGGTTACATAGAACCTTTAAAATTGAACTTTAGGAGCTTGTTGGATTTGCTCGCTGTCTTCAAATTCGAGTAGGCTGGCGTCTTCACTGTGACCCAATACGCCGGCCAGGGCAACCGGTGGGAAGCTTTGCTTATAGGTGTTGTAGTTCATAACCGAATCGTTAAACGCTTGGCGTGCAAACGCAATGCGATTTTCGGTGCTGGTTAATTCTTCCGATACCTGTTGCATATTGGCTGAGGCTTTTAGGTCGGGATAGGCTTCCATTACCATGTTCAACCGGCCCAGTGCGTTGGAGAGAACCCCCTCTGCCCCAGCTAATTGCGCCATGGCGCCGGCATCACCAGGGGACGCTGATGCGGCACTTAAGCCTGCCATTGCCTGATTGCGCGCCTCTGTGACAGCGGTCAGGGTTTCGTTTTCATGGGCGAGATATGCTTTCGCGGTTTCCACGAGGTTAGGGATTAAATCGTAGCGGCGTTTTAATTGCACCTCAATTTGAGCGAAGGCATTTTCAAACCGGTTCTTTAAGCTGACGAGCTTGTTGTAAATGCCAATGGCGTAAAAAACAATAACAGCCACGACGACTAAAAATACAATCGTTGAGATATCCATAATGATAGTTCCTGTCAGTTAATCGATGTATTCAAAAACTCTAACAACTTTTTGGACTCCGCCGGTGTGGCGGGCAATGTCGGTGATCACTTTTGCTTCAGCGTGAGTCACCAATCCCATTAAAAAAACAGTATTGTTTTCTGTGATGATATTCAGGCGCCCGCCGTCAATGTCACGGTTGGTGAGAAGCTTGGATTTGATTTTTGTGGTTAGCCAACTGTCGTTAGCGCCGTCCAACAGAGAGATAGGGGCTTGAACTTGCAGCTCGTTGTGCACTTGGCGAACATTGGGCAACTTTTTAACCGTAGCCCCTGCCAGTTCACGCATATCACTGGTGGGGACTTGTCCTACCAGCAAGACAACCGCATTAAAACTGTGTGCGCTGACCGGCGCTTGGTCGAGCAGAGCGTGCGCCTTATCGATATTGACAGAGGCTATAGTTTCAATTTGTTGATCATCAATCTTAACGCCGAGCGAGCGCTTACCTGGGTCAATGGTAATAGGCTCGTTTGTTGTGGCGCCGATAATGCTCGTACAGCCTGAGCTAATCAGGATGGTCATTAAAAGCCATAGCGGAAATAGAAATTTCAATGGCATTACTCATGGCCTCCAAATAATTGTTGTTCGATAAGGTCGCACAAACAAAAAAGCGTGAGTAGGTGCACCTCATGAGTTCTGGCGTAGGACATTTCGGGGGCCCTTAATTCAACATCGCGGTTGTCCAGCAAGGCCACAATATCGTCACTGTTCCGTCCCGTTAACGCAATAACTGGCATGTCGCGGTCGTGGGCGGCGCTGATCGCTTGCAGTAGATTACTGGCGTTACCGGCCGCACTCAAGACTACTAGAACATCGCCCGGGTTGCCTAGCGCGCGGATTTGCTTTGCGTAGATTTCATTAAAGGTATAATCGTGCGCGATGGCGGACTGAGTAATGTGATCGGCGCCGATGTTTAGAGCGGGAAGGCTGGGCCTTTCTTGCTCAAATCGGTTGATCAGCGTGGAGGAGAACGTCTGGGCTAGGGCCGCACTGGCGCCATTGCCGCAGGTTAGGATTTTGCCATCTTGCAATAAACTTTCAACGATTAACTCTGAGCTGTGAGCAATCAGCGGAGCCAGTTGTTCGCCGGCCTGCATCTTGGCTTCAATACTTTCGTGAAAGAGGGTAATGACCCTTTGTTCCATATCTGACCTTATTTCGCTTTTGCTACGTTGCGTGCGCCGCTGGTATGAAGGGGCAGCGCTCGCTGTGATGGCCTTGCTTTAAAAGTGGAAAGCGTTACTTATCCATTCTATAGAGGTGTTTGCTTCCAATGAGTTCAATGCTACCACATCAAAGCGACAAGGTACCTTATCCACTAGGTTTTCCTGCTGGAGGTAGTGCTGGGCGGTGGCCCACAGTCTTGCTTGTTTGGCGCTATTGACGCTCTCAGCGGCACTGGTAAATTGCCGGTTGCGCCTCAGGCGTACTTCGATAAAAACCAAGGCGTCGCCATCGCTCATAATGAGGTCAATTTCACCTCGGGGGCCTGCGTAATTACGCGCCAGCAATTGCAGTCCCTGTTGCTTTAAATGCTTGAGGGCTAAATCTTCCGCACAGGCCCCTGAGGATTTATTATTTCTCTTGAGCCAACTCACAGCGGTTATGACTCGTCGGCTGTTGTGGCTAGTGGTTGTGTGTTCAAGCGCTGTGCCGTGCCATCGCGAAATTCAGCCCACACAGATTGTCGATTGATCTGCCGGTCTGGGCTCATGCTGAGGATCCCTGTGGCACCCTCGAGGCGAGTTTGTGGTAGTCGCTTTAGTTGCGGTAGGCGAGGGTAAAGGTGAAATGCGTCTATCCCGAGCGCATGGAGCCTATTATAGGCATCGGGCGCATCAGTGTAAGAGTTAATGTTTTGGGTTTCGGTGCCGTCGTCGAAAAGCCAGGGCAGGGTGCTGAAGCGTATACCGTTTAGATCGCGATCGCTTTTGGGGTTGGGCTCACCGGTGTAAATTTGGCTGGTGGCAATCACGGGAATGTCGCCGGCGTAGTGGAAGGCCAGCGTGGGTTTTATTTGTCGCGCTTCTTTGGGGGTGGCAATTAAGAAGATAACGTCAATATCTTTACGTCGCCGGGGCTCAAACTCCATATTGGTGTAAATGGCACTGCGCAATTGTTGATGACGCTCCTCGCTATCATCAATGCGTAACGCTGATTTGATCACGCCAGAAAAATCACCGACTCCAATATAGCGGCTGTCGAGAATGACCTCGCCGCCGTTACCTTCCCAGTGTTCAATAAAGGTCTGCACGCTGCGTTCAGCCCAGTCAATATCTGGGGCAATAATCATTGCGCGCTTGTGCCCCGATAGATGGGCCAGCTGGGCAATTTGTTCAGCCTCATCCTCTGGCGCCAGGCCAAATTGGTAGAGTTCAGGAGTGAACAGCTGTGGGTTGTGGCGAGTGGGCAGGACCAGTGTCGGTAAATTTAGTCGGGGGGGTTCACTGGTATTTATATCTTGCTGGTTCAGCGCTAGTACCGGTACGGGCAGCTGGACGCGAGCGGCTAGCTGCTCGACATTCTCCTTGGCCAGGGGGCCAATAATCAGTTCAGCCCCCTCTCTTGCTGCTTGGTCAACTAAAAGATTGATGTCTACACCGCTGGTGTCATATTGGCGCACACTGGGCTTGGGTTCGTCTTGGCCAAGGTTGTAGTAGGCCGCTAAAAACCCATCGCGCACGGCTGTGGCCGCACTCGCTAGACGCCCCTGACGTGGTAATAATAAGGCGATTTTTTGCGGCTGTTGGGCGATAAGCGCGTTGAGTAGCCGTAAATCACTAGGGGTATTCAAGCTAGCTGGATGCTGTGGCCATTGATCCTGCCATTGTTTTACGCTGCGCAATTGTTCGGTGAGATTGGCAGCATTGTTGCGGCTAATGTAAGCGAGCTCGGCCCAGCCACGCAATTCGTGTTGCTCGGCACTGCGTAGGCTTTCCAGCTCTGATAGCGCCAGGCTCATTAAATCCTGCCAGATGGCTTCATTGTTGTACTGCTGGCTGTTGGCATCGGCTAAAAAGTGTCCCAGCTCAAGCCGAGCCGATAAACTTTGACGGTAATCCCCCAGTAGGGACTCGATTTCGGCGCGCCTTTGCAAAAGACGCTGCTGTTGGGCGGGGGGCTGTAGGGTCCAAATGGCGTCTAGGCGAGGAGCGGATAATAGTTGTCGGGCGCGAAGAAAATGGCCCGATTGAATCGCGGCGGCACTGAGTGTATCGGTGTACTGAAGGAAGGTGAAGTCACCGATGAGGTCGGGGTCGATAGACTGAATAAGATTGAACGCCCAGTCATCCTGGTCTTGTTCGAGTAGCAATTGGGCGGCGTCGAGTAGTATTTTGGGGCGTTCGGTGGCGCTAGCTTGGCGCGCCTGGCGAACCAAGTTGTTAACTTTTTCCTCCAGAGCACTTTCGCTCAGTGTCTGGGTGCCTGAGTCTGTTTCGGGTTTGTCTACTTGATTTGAGCAGCTTGCCAGTAGTAGGGGAAAGGCGAGGGCCGCGAGTATCAGTGATAGCTTTCTTTGCATAGAGTAACTCGTCTTAATGTTAGACTGCTCGTTTTGGGCGGAAACTGTTATGACCAACTCCGTGGGAACCTTATATGTAGTGGCGACGCCTATCGGCAATCTGTCCGATATGGTGCCGCGCGCCGAACAAGTGCTCCGGGCGGTCAGCCTGATAGCCTGTGAGGATACCCGACACAGTGCCAGATTGCTGGAACATTTTAACATCCCGACGCGTACCACGGCCTATCACGACCACTCCGATGATAAAAAAACCGACCAGTTGTTGGCGCTGCTGGATAAAGGCGAAGACCTGGCGCTGATTAGCGATGCGGGGACTCCCCTGGTATCTGACCCCGGCTACCGCTTAATTCGCCGTGCGCGCCAACAGGGTTATCGAGTGGAGCCGGTACCGGGTGCTTGCGCTTTAATTGCAGCACTCAGTGCCGCTGGCCTGCCTTCTGACCGCTTTATCTTTGAAGGTTTTTTGCCCGCCAAGGCGGTGGCCAGACGCCAGCGACTGGAGGCTTTGGCGGCGGAGCCTCGCACACTTATTTTTTACGAGGCCCCCCACCGGGTACTGGAGAGCTTACGGGCGATGCAGGAGCTATTTGGCGACGAGCGGGAAGTAGTGATTGCCCGAGAGATCAGCAAAACCTTCGAGACGATTGTGGGGTACCCTTTGCACATGATGGTTGATTGGGTGGAGAGCGATAAAAATCAGCAGCGTGGGGAGATTGTGTTGCTGGTGCACGGCGCCGCCGAGCGCCCTCAGGCTATCGATGAGAGAGCAGCGCGCACTATGAGGGTTTTGCTGGAAGAGTTGCCGGTTAAGAAAGCCGCCGCTTTGGCCGCAAAACTCACAGGTCTGCGTAAAAATGAGCTTTATCAATGGGCGCTGGACAACGCAAAAGCTTGACTTTTATACCGCTGCGGTTATTGTGTTGCCACGGAGTCGGCTCGGCAGTCGCTGCCTGTTTACAGGTGGAGGAAAGTCCGGGCTCCATAGGGCAGAGCGCCAGGTAACGCCTGGGAAGTGTGAGCTTACGGAAAGTGCAGCAGAGAGTAGACCGCCTAAGCGCGCAAGCGCCGGTAAGGCTGAAAGGGTGCGGTAAGAGCGCACCGCGCGACTGGTAACAGTTCGTGGCATGGTAAACCCCGCTCGGAGCAAGACCAAATAGGAATCCATTGGTGTGGCCCGCACTGGATTCGGGTAGGTTGCATGAGGTGTCCGGTGACGGGCATCCCAGATGAATGACTGTCCACGACAGAACCCGGCTTACAGGCCGACTCCGTATTACCTTTCTTATACTTTTATTGTCTGATACCCCCCTATTTTTAATTCAAAATAATACCAAACTTAAAGTAGTTTCTTAAGAGTTGCTTGTAACCACCTGAAAATGCAAGATTTCCACTTGTCTTTCCTGCTGCTTTATCGGCCGGTTGGCCGATGTTGGCCGCAACTTCCCCCTGTTTTTGTGAATTTTAGCCGCAATTTCCCGACCTGTTGCTTGACTTTGTTTCCACCCGATTTATAGTGTGCCAATGTGGAGAAAAGTGGGTAATAGTGGTTTTTAGTGGGCTGCAGGACCTAATAAGTGGTGAATTGTGTTTACAGGTAACTATTCCATCAATATGGACGCCAAAGGGCGCATGGCGATACCGACCAAGGTAAGAGAAGGGTTGGTGGATCTGTGTGCCGGTCGTTTGGTGGTTACTGCCCACACCGAAGACAAGTGCTTGTTGGTGTACCCCGAACCACGCTGGAAAGAAATACTGCCCGCTATTCAGGCGCTGCCGGCCATGAACCGCCAAGTGCGACGAGTTCAGCGTTTGCTGATAGGTCATGCCTGTTCGCTGGAAATGGACGGCAATGGTCGGGTGTTGGTGCCGCCGACCCTACGCGCTTATGCGAATTTGGATAAAAAGCTAATGTTGGCGGGTCTGGGAGACAAATTAGAACTGTGGGATGAGGCGACGTGGACCGCTCAGATGGAAGAGCCGGGCGACGACGACATGCCTGCAGAATTACAAACGCTGGTGCTGTAGGAGGCCCTATGAAGCTACAGCCCCATATAACCGTACTTGAGCAAGAGGCGGTTGAGTCGCTGGTGATCGATCCGGCGGGTTTTTATATTGACGGGACTTTTGGGCGCGGCGGTCATTCGGCGCAGATTCTGCAAAACCTAGCGCCTGAGGGGCAGTTGCTGGCTATTGATAAAGATGTTGACGCCATTGCGGTGGCGAGCGAGCGCTTTGCCGATGAGCCGCGTTTTGAAATCGCCCACTGCAGCTTTGCACAGATGCGTTCTTTGGTTGAAGAGCGCGGCTTGATGGGCAAGGTGTCGGGCGTTTTACTCGATTTGGGGGTGTCGTCGCCGCAATTGGATGAGCCGGAGCGCGGTTTTAGTTTTTTACATGACGGCCCTCTCGACATGCGGATGGATCAAACCCGAGGCCAGAGTGCTGCCGAGTGGGTGAACACCGCTAGCGAAGCCGAATTGGCTCGCGTTATGAAAGAGTATGGCGAAGAGCGTTTCTCCAAACGAATGGCGCGAGCTTTGGTGGCGGAGCGCGAAAAGTCACCCATTGAGCGAACTGGCCGCTTGGCGCACATATTAAAAGAAGCAAACCCTGCCTGGGAGAAGGGGAAACACCCTGCCACCCGGGCATTTCAGGGAATACGAATTCACATTAACAGTGAGCTGTCAGATCTTGAGTCCACCTTGGATCAGGCGCTCGAAGTTTTGGCCGTTGGCGGTCATTTGGTGGTGATTAGTTTTCACTCGCTGGAAGATCGGTTGGTTAAGCGATTTATTCGTCGCCAAGAAAAAGGTGACCCTGTACCGCGCGATATACCGCTGATGGACAGTCAGTTAAATCGACGTTTAAAAAGTCGCTCCAAGGCGGTTAAGGCTGGTTCCGACGAGCTCGAGAAAAACATACGGTCGCGCAGTGCAGTGATGCGTGTGGCCGAAAAAATTGCGTGATCGGGGCGTTTACTTGTGACGGCTCGATGGTTGGTTGTGGCGCTCTGGTTCAGCTGTGTGATATCGGCCTTGATGGTGGTTCATGTAACTCATCAGGTGCGCAAAGAAACAGATCAGCTGGAAGGTTTGCGTCGAGAGTCGGCCCACTTGCAGGTGGAGTGGGGGCAGTTTTTGTTAGAGCAGAGTACCTGGGCCTCTTATTCTCGGGTGCGTACAGAGGCCGAACGGGAGCTGCAAATGCAGGTGCCGGAGTCGGGTCAAATAATATTTGTGGGGAAGGAATAATAGATGCAGCAGCAGCGCTTACAGTCGTGGCGTTTTTACAGCGTGGTTCTTGCCATGCTGCTGCTGGCTGCCGTCTTGTTGTGGCGGATGGCATCGCTACAGGTGTTACCCGATGCTGACCGTGGTTTTGAGTTTTTGCAGGGCCAGGGTGAGGCTCGAACAGTAAGAACCGAGCCTATCAGTGCTTATCGCGGTGTAATTACCGATCGCAATGGCGAGCCTTTGGCAGTGAGTACGCCGGTAGAGTCTATTTGGGCCAACCCTAAGGTTTTGCTTCAGCACCCCAAAGATTGGTCGCGATTAGCGCAGGCGCTGTCCTGGGATAAGGCCATGCTGGAGTCACGTTTAGTCAAATTCAGCGCAAAAGAATTTATGTACCTGGAGCGCCATCTCCCCCCACATGAAGCGGCGACAATTCTCGATCTGGGTATTGATGGAGTCTATGCCCAGCGTGAATATCGCCGTTACTATCCAGCCGGTGAAGTGACGGCCCATTTAGTGGGTATGACCGATATCGATGATCGCGGTCAGGAGGGGATGGAATTAGCTTACGACGCATGGCTCACGGGTGAGTCGGGCGCCAAACAAGTTATGAAAGATTTGCGTGGCCGAACCATTAAAGAGCTGGGGTTGATTAAGTCCGCGCGCAGCGGTCAAGCCATGGCGTTAAGTATTGATCTGCGATTGCAGTATGTGGCGTATCGCGAGCTCAAGCAGGCGGTTGCTAATTTTGGTGCCAAGGCGGGCTCTGTGGTTGTGCTCAATGCAAAAACCGGAGAGGTCTTAGCGATGGCAAACCAGCCGTCTTACAATCCTAATGATCGCAGTAATATCGCCCCTGCAAGTTTACGTAATCGCGCCATCACAGATGTGTTTGAGCCGGGGTCAACCATTAAGCCATTGGCCGTTTTGGCTGCGTTAGAGACGGAGAAATTTAAGCCATACACCGTGATAGATACCACGCCTGGGTACGTTCAAGTGGGGCGGAAAACACTGCTTGATCCGGTCAATTATGGTGAGCTGGACATTACCCGGATTATTGCCAAGTCAAGCCAAGTGGGTATGACTAAAATGGCGCTGCAATTAGAGCCTGACGTCGTTCGCGATATGTACTACCGGTTGGGTCTAGGGCAAGGCACCGGAACCGGCTTTCCCGGTGAGGCGGTGGGTGTGTTACCGGCATATGATCGCTGGCGACCCATTCAGCAGGCGACCTATGCATTTGGCTACGGGCTGAATTTAACCGTTGTGCAGTTGGCGCAAGCGTACGCAGTGATTGCCAATGAAGGTGTAAAGCGCCCAGTGAGTTTATTGCGCACGGATAAATCCCCGCCCGGACAGAAAGTTGTAGAAGCTCATTACGCTCGCGATGTTATGAAAATGTTGCGCAAGGTGGTTAGCGATGACGGCACTGGCAGCAGAGCTTTTATCGATTCCTATTCAGTTGCTGGGAAAACCGGTACCGCGCATAAAGCGGATGCTGGCGGTTATGCTGATCATCTATATATTGGCTCGTTTGTTGGAGTAGCACCGGCCGATGATCCGGAAATTATTGTTGCGGTCATGATTGATGAACCACGCGATACCAAGTATCACGGTGGTCAGGTAGCGGCACCAACATTTGCCAAAATTACCGAAGATGCTTTGCGCCTGCTGCAAGAACCCCCTCATAGCAAGCCTGTTCGTCTTAGTGTTAGTCCTAAGTCGGTTGATCAGCTTGCCGCTCACGGGGTGGCATTATAATGCGCGCGACGACAATGAAAATAGAGTCGCTGCTAGAGGAATCTCTATCCTCATTGGCGAAGCAAACGTTTACGGGCATTACCTTAGACAGCCGTAATGTGTTGCCGGGTGACCTGTTTATCGCTTTGCAAGGAGCACGCATTAATGCGGTCGATTATATAGATGACGCGATAGAGGCTGGGGCCGTTGCAGTGCTGGCGGATAAGCGTGGGTTTGATGATCATTATAATGCACGATCAGTCGTGTGGATTGATCAGCTGGATAAAAAGCTCAGCCATATAGCTGGAATCGTCTTTGGCGACCCTAGCGCATCGATGGACGTGATCGGCATTACCGGCACCAATGGTAAAACAACAACAGCGTTGCTGATTGCTCAGTTAATGAGTTTGGTGGGAAAGAATGCCGCAAGTTTAGGTACATTGGGCTATGGAAAACCTCAAAGGGAAATAACTGCAACTGGGCTAACAACGCCTGACGCGATTACTGTTCAGCGAGCTTTGCAAGAGCTGGCCGCTGATGGTGTTGACGCCTTGGCTATGGAGGTTTCTTCTCATGCACTGGTACAGCACCGGGTAAAAGACATACGAATTACCACGGCTATTTTTACCAATTTATCTCACGATCATCTCGATTATCACGGTGATTTTAAGCAGTACGGTAAAGCTAAAGCTAAATTGTTGAAAAGCCGAGGCCTGAAGCACGCAATTTTGAACCTTGATGATGTGTGGTGTGCTGGCCTGCAGAAGCGGGCGGCTAAATATGCCGAGTGTTTTACTTATTCAATACATAATCCTAAGGCAGACTTATATTGTCACTCGTTGCAATATTCATGTAGTGGTGTTTCCGGTCGTATCGAATTTCGCGGTGAATCGGCATCATTTAATTCACCGCTAATTGGTGAATTTAATGCGAGTAATTTATTGGCGGCCATAAGTGCGATATTAATTCGCGGCTATGATCTTAAGCGAGTCGTACAATACGTACCGCTTTTGAAGTCGGCGCCGGGTCGCATGGAGCAGGTACAGCTGGGTCCGGAGCAAGGTGTGCAAGTTGTGGTTGATTACGCTCACACACCGGATGCACTCATAAAAGCATTGCGAGCGTTGCGCTTACATGCAGACGGCAGTGTCTGGTGTGTTTTCGGTTGTGGTGGTGATCGCGATGTCGAAAAAAGATCTATTATGGGCCGCGCCGCGGAAAAATCCTCTGATTATATAATTGTGACTAACGATAACCCTCGAAGCGAAGACCCTGCTGCTATTGCAGCTCAAATCGTTGAGGGTATGCACAATCCGGAGCGCTGCCTGGTTATTCCCGATAGAGGGAAAGCTATAGAGTTAGCGGTACAGCAGGCCGCAGCGGGCGATGCTGTTCTTATTGCCGGTAAAGGGCATGAGCAGGTCCAGATTTTTGCTGACAAAGAGAGCCGTTTTAACGATGTGGAGTGCGCAATAAGCGCTCTGCAAAAACGGGGAGGAGCATAATGATTGGCACTATGACAATTGCTCAATTGCGCGATGATTTTTCTCGCTATGCAGCGGCTCTTGCTACTGGTAACAGTCAGCCCTTTCAACAAGTGGGTATTGATTCGCGCAAAATAAAAGCGGGTGATTTTTTCGTCGCACTGCGCGGCCCCAATTTCGATGGCCATGCGTATTTGCAGCAAGTACAAGAAAAAGGGGCTGTAGGTGCCTTGGTTGATACGGTTGACCCCGATTGTGATTTACCTCAGTTGCAAGTAGACGACACTGTATTGGGGTTGGGTGAATTGGCTCGTATTAATCGCCAACGTTTTACCGGCCCGGTAATTGCAGTTACAGGCTCCAGCGGTAAAACAACGGTTCGAACAATGGTTGATGGTATCTTGCGTGAGCAAGGCCCTGTGCTGTCGACTCAAGGTAACCTCAATAATCATATTGGTGTGCCACTTACGTTACTGCGTTTATCGGGCGATGAGAGTTTTGCGATTGTCGAGATGGGAGCAAGTAGCATTGGCGAAATAGCTTACTTGTGTGAACTTGCCCTGCCTGATGTCGGTTTGGTCAATAATGTTATGCCTGCTCATCTAGAGGGGTTTGGTTCTCTAGAGGGAGTGGCGGAAGCCAAAGGTGAAATTTATCAGGGTGTTAAAGCTGATGGTTGTTGTGTGATTAATATCGATGACCAGTTTTCCGGTCAGTGGTTGTCGCAGATCAAAAAACGAACACTGCTTACATTCTCGCTGAACAATACCCAGGCCAACTGTTATGCATCGAATATTCAAACTTCAGCCAGTGGTTTGAGCTTTGATTTGCAATTGTTGGGGCGCACTTTACCAGTACAACTTCCGGTTAGTGGTTACCATAATGTTCGCAATGCCTTAGCTGCAGCCTGCTGCGCTTATGCTGTTGGAGCCCGAGATGAATCTATTGTTGAGGGGCTTGCTCGGTTTAATCCGGTTGATGGGCGAATGAAGTTTTGCGCGGGCCCTCATGGCAGTACCATTATTGATGACTCCTACAATGCCAATCCAGGTTCGGTGCGTGCGGCAATTGATGTTTTGGCAGAGATTAAAGGTGCGAATATTTTAGTTATGGGAGATATGGGTGAGCTGGGTGATGAGTCCTATTTGCATCATGCCGACATAGGTGCATACGCTTCAGAAAAATCCCTACAAGCTGTATTTACTATCGGTTCAATGGCAAAGGCTGTGGCGGAACACTTTGATGGGCCGTGTAAACATTTTGAGACGCAGGATGATCTTATCAGTCATTTATTATGTGTGATGACTGACAGCGACTGCACTGTATTAATTAAAGGCTCTCGTAGCGCGCGTATGGACTTAGTCGCCGAGGCATTGATTCGCGGGGAAGATATCTAATGTTGCTCTGGTTGGCTGAAAACTTACAAGAATACAACAGTCACTTTTTTGTGTTTCAGTACCTGACGTTGCGCGCTATTTTGAGTGTTATGACCGCCTTAGGCATTTCATTGTTAATGGGCCCCTGGATGATTCGTAAATTGAATCAGTTGCAAATAGGGCAGTCAGTGAGAGACGACGGACCTCAATCGCATCTGACCAAGTCGGGCACGCCGACCATGGGTGGTACTTTAATTCTGGCGTCTATCTTTATCAGTACTTTGTTGTGGGCTGATTTGGCAAATCGATATGTATGGGTAGTGTTGATGGTGACCGCAGTGTTTGGTGCTGTGGGCTGGGTGGATGATTACCGAAAAGTAGTACAAAAAAATTCGCGTGGGTTACCAGCGCGCTGGAAATACCTGTGGCAATCGGTTGGGGGTGTTGGTGCCGCCGTTTTTTTGTATATGACTGCAACGGAAGCGGTAGAAACTCAATTGTTTTTACCCTTTTTGAAAGACTTTGCGTTGGAGTTGGGTGTTTTTTATGTGGTGCTGACCTACTTTGTCGTGGTCGGGTCAAGTAACGCGGTGAACCTAACCGATGGTTTAGATGGCTTGGCCATTATGCCGTCGGTGATGGTGGCGGGTGCTCTCGGTGTGATTGCCTATGTCACTGGGCACTTTGAATTTGCACAGTACCTGCATATTGCTCATGTGCCTGGCAGTGGTGAGCTGGTGGTTTTTTGCGCTGCGTTGTGCGGCGCGGGTTTAGGTTTTCTCTGGTTTAACACCTATCCCGCACAGGTGTTTATGGGTGATGTGGGCGCGCTGTCGCTGGGCGCTGCACTGGGCATTATTGCTGTCATCGTGCGTCATGAAATAGTGTTTTTTATTATGGGTGGCGTTTTTGTTATGGAAACCGTCTCGGTGATTTTACAAGTAGGTTCATATAAATTGACCGGCCGACGAATTTTTCGAATGGCGCCACTGCACCACCATTTTGAGTTGAAAGGTTGGCCGGAACCACGAGTGATTGTGCGGTTTTGGATTATCACCGTTATGTTGGTCCTGTTTGGGCTGGCGACACTGAAATTACGTTGAGGTTAAGCGTGAGTGAGTTGATTGCAACAAGTAGATGCGTAGCAGTTATAGGCACCGGAATTACCGGCCTGTCTGTTGCGCGCTTTTTGCAAGAATCAGGGCAGCGTTTTACGTTTTTTGATACACGCGAACTGCCACCCAATGCCACCCTTATCGCTGAGCAGTTTCCCGATGTGCATTGTGAGTTTGGCTCGTGGGATGAGTCGTTGCTCTTGTCCATGGACGAAATTATTGTCAGCCCAGGGGTGAGTCTGAAAGAGCCACGGCTGGCGCTGGCGAAAGCACAGGGCGTGGCAGTGTTGGGTGATATCGATCTATTTGTGCAACATGCAAAAGCTCCCATTATCGCTATTACCGGGTCAAATGCTAAAAGTACGGTCACCACATTAGTGGGAGAAATGGCCCAGGCGCAAGGGGTAAATGTTGCTGTCGGTGGAAATTTAGGCACGCCTGCGCTGGATTTATTGAATGATGCCATAGAGTTGTATGTGTTGGAGTTATCCAGCTTTCAGTTGGAGACTACATCCAAGCTCGGTGCGCAGGTTGCCAGCATTCTCAATATCAGTCCCGACCATATGGATAGATATGACTCCATACCTGCCTATCATGCGGCTAAACAACGAGTGTATTTTGGTGCGCAGCAGGTGGTTGTCAATCGACGTGATATTTTAACCCATCCTCCAATTGCAGCGGATGTAACGGTCACCTCTTTCGGAGGCAGTGCTGACTTTAAAAATATGGGGCTGCAGGTGCGTGAAGGGGAAGCATGGCTTTGCGATCAGCTCACTCCTTTAATGCCGGTCGGCGAGTTGAGTATTGTCGGCAGTCATAATGTCGATAATGCACTGGCTGCATTAGCTATAGGCAAAGCGGCAGGCTTCACGCAAGAGGCTATGGTTCAGGCGTTGCGTTCATTTAGAGGTTTACCTCATCGCTGTGAGCCCGTTGGTGTTATCGACGACGTTAAGTTTATCAATGATTCTAAGGGCACCAATGTCGGTGCCACCTTGGCCGCTATTAACGGATTGGCTAATCCCCCGGCAAAGTTGGTAGTTCTGTTGGGCGGAGTAGCCAAAGATGCTGATTTTTCAGCGTTAAAGCCTGTGTTAATGCAACAGGCTCGCCATGTGATTGTATACGGCCAAGATGCATCGTTATTGGCAGAGGCTTTACAGGGGGTGCCTGGTTTGGTGCAAGTGGTCGGTATGGCTGAGGCCTTTGACTCTGCCCGAAAGTTTGCTCAACCCAAAGATAGCGTGCTCTTAAGTCCGGCTTGTGCAAGTTTTGATGAGTTCGATAATTATATTCAGCGCGGGGAAATTTTCTCCCGCTGGGTGGGAGAGGCTGCGAATGGTTAAGTGGCAGCCGCTTTTGCCCGCTAGTGAACCAGACTGGAAGCTTCTGCTTTTATGGGGCGCGTTGGTGTCTGTGGGTATTGTTATGGTGGCCTCCGCTTCTATTGCCTTTGCTTCGGCGTACTATGGCAATGCGTTTTATTTTGTGGAGCGCCACATAATTTTTCTCGTTATGGGGGTCACCAGTGCAGCGGTTGTGTTTTTAGTGCCGGGTGAGCTTTGGCAAAAGCTGGGTGTGCCCCTGTTAATTGTAGCGATAATGCTTTTGGTTGTTGTATTAATCCCCGGTATTGGGAAAAAAGTGAATGGCTCGCAACGCTGGATTAGCTTTGGGTTTTTTGCGGTGCAGATTTCAGAGCTGGCTAAATTTGCGGTGATTATATTCTTCGCCAGTTATTTTTCGAGACGTCAGCCAGTGGCTGTTAGCAGTTGGAAGGAGTTTGGTGCTCTAATTGCTGTGTTGGGGGGGTTACTTACCCTTTTAATACTGGAGCCGGATTTTGGCAGCACAGTTGTGATTGGTGCGACCAGCATCGCCATAATGTTTATTGCAGGTTTAAAGCTTAGGTATTTTTTACCTATGGCACTGGGTGCTTTGGGGATGCTGGCTGCGCTGGCAGTTGCTAGTCCATATCGATTGAAACGGTTGGTGACATTCTTAGATCCTTGGGCAGATCAATTTAATTCAGGCTATCAACTGACCCAGTCATTAATCGCGTTTGGACGTGGAGAGTGGTTTGGTGTTGGCTTGGGTAATAGTGTACAAAAGTTGTTTTTTTTACCTGAGGCTCATACCGATTTTATTTTTGCCATTATTGCCGAAGAAATCGGGTTAATAGGTTGTGTATTGTTGTTGGCAATATTTGCCGGGCTTATAAAACGCACTTTGACAATTGCCAGCCGCTGCTACAATCGACATTTATTTTTTTATGCCTATGCCTGTTTTGGTGTGGCAATTGTTTTGTCGCTGCAGGTGTTTATTAATGTGGGAGTGTCTTGTGGCTTACTGCCCACTAAAGGCTTGACCTTACCGTTTATTAGCTACGGCGGTAGTAGCTTGATCATTTGTTGTTCGATGTTGGCCTTGGTGATGAGAGCATCGATGGAAGCCAATGTGGTGCCGCAGACGCAAACAGCTGTGACTAATCCATCGCGCTTGCGACGAGAGTCAATGGTTGCAGGAGAAATGTCATGACACGGGTGGTTATTATGGCTGGTGGTACCGGTGGCCATGTGTTTCCTGCGCTCGCTCTCGCTGATGAGTTGCGTCGCCGCCAAGTACTTGTATCTTGGCTGGGAACAAAAGCGGGTATTGAGTCACGTTTAGTGCCCCAGGCGAATATTGATATCGACTACCTCAGCGTTGAAGGCGTTCGTGGCCGAGGGCTCTTAGGATTGTTAAAGGCCCCATTTTTTATTGGGCGAGCTATTGTTCAGTCATTAAAAGTTTTAAAGAGTTTAAAGCCGGATGTGGTAGTTGGTTTTGGTGGATTTGCATCTGGCCCCGGAGGTGTTGCTGCAAAGCTTTTGGGTGTTCCTTTGGTGATTCATGAGCAAAATGCCATTGCCGGTACAACGAATAAAATTTTGAGCCGTGTGGCCATTAAAACACTGACCGGATTTGAAAATGTGTTCGCGCAAGGTCTGTGGGTCGGTAATCCAGTTCGAGCGAGTATTCAGGCTCTGCCAGAGCCGAGTGTGCGATACGCCGCGCGTGGAGAAGAGCCTTTGCGACTATTGGTGCTGGGAGGGAGCTTGGGGGCGTTAGCTATTAATGAGTTAGTGCCTAGCGCCGTTGCATTAATAGAGGAGAGTCAGCGTCCACAAATTCGTCACCAGTGTGGCGCCAAGCATGTTGAGATAACATCAGCCGCTTATGTGAAAGCCCAAGTAAAGGCGAAAGTTGAGCCTTTTATTGAAGATATGAGTGAAGCGTATGGATGGGCTGATTATGTTATTTGCCGGGCCGGGGCGCTCACAGTGGCAGAACTGGCATCGGCAGGGGTGGCCGCCTTACTTGTGCCTTTACCCAGCGCTATTGATGACCACCAGACGCATAATGCCGCCGTATTAGCCGGGGGCGGCGCTGCACTCAGTGTGGCACAACGCGATTTAAACTCACAAACATTAGCTGATTTGCTGCACCAGCACTGCGCTAAGCGCTCAACACTTTTAGGCATGGCAGAAAATGCGCGAAAAGTGGATCGCCCTGAAGCGGTGCAAAGTGTGGCAAATCAGATTGAGGAATTGGCGAATGGATAAGTCCATAACCTATTACGAAGTTCCAGAGATGCGCCGTATTCGCCGTATTCATTTTATTGGTATTGGGGGCGCAGGCATGAGTGGTATTGCCGAAGTGCTGTTAAATCAAGGATATGAGATTTCTGGATCAGATTTAAAAAAATCCGATGTCACTGAGCGTTTACAGTTAATGGGTGCACAGATATTTATCGGTCATAGTGCATCCCATGTTGCCGGTGTTGATGTGGTGGTGAACTCTAGTGCGGTGGGAGAGCACAACCCTGAGATGGTGGCGGCACGCGATAAACGTATCCCTATTGTTCGTCGTGCAGAAATGCTTGCGGAATTAATGCGTTATCGGCACGGTATTGCTGTGGCCGGCACGCACGGCAAAACTACCACAACCAGTTTAATGGCGTCGGTGCTGGCTGCAGCGGATAGACACCCCACCTATATAATTGGTGGGGTCGTGAATAGCTCAGGCAGTAATGCCCAGCTGGGCGAAAGCCGGTATTTAGTAGCCGAAGCTGATGAGAGCGATGCATCGTTTCTACATTTGCAGCCAATGGTCGCTGTGGTTACTAATATTGATGCCGATCATATGGATACTTATGGCGGAGATTTCTCCAAGCTCAAGCAAACCTTTGTCGAGTTTCTGCATAACTTGCCATTTTATGGTGTGGCTGTGGTCTGCGGTGATGATCCCGTAGTGCAAGAGATTCTGAATGATGTGTCGCGTGCGGTAGTCACCTATGGCTTTTCTGAGCATTGCGATATACGTGCCATCGATGTTCATCAAAATAAAATGCTATCGACTTTTAATGTCGTGGGTTCAGGTTTGAGTGAACCCTTAAGTGTCAAAATTAATATTCCAGGTGAGCACAACATATTAAACGCCTTGGCGGTTGTTGCAGTTGCCTTGGATGAAGGGGTGAGTCCACAGGCAATAGTGCAGGGCTTGGAAAGCTTCACTGGCGTTGGGCGGCGGTTTCAGGTGTATGGCGAGTTTCCGGTTTCTGAAGGCAACGCTATGCTAGTGGATGATTATGGTCATCATCCTCGAGAGGTGGCCGCCACTATTAAAGCCATTCGTGATGGTTGGCCAGACCGGCGTTTGGTGATGGTATATCAACCGCATCGTTTTTCTCGCACGCGCGATCTATTCGAAGATTTTGTCGACGTGTTATCAGGGGTCGATGCTCTGGTAATGCTTGAAGTTTACAGCGCCGGCGAAGAGCCCGTGCCCGGTGCCGATGGCCGTACTTTATGTCGAAGTATTCGCAACCGAGGCCTAATCGACCCCATTTTTGTTGAGGGCGTCGATGGTGTGCCCGCTGTTATTCAAGATGTTGTACAAGCTGGGGATATTGTCATAACTCAGGGGGCCGGTAATGTCGGCGCTCTGGCGGTTGAGTTGGCCAAGCGTCAACTTATTAATTAGTGATAGTGAAGGAAATTATTCAGTGTCGGAAGTAAATACACAAAAATACGGTCGAGTTGGCGTTTTGTACGGTGGCAACTCGGCTGAGCGTGAAATCTCTCTGAAAAGTGGTGCGGCAGTACAGTCGGCGCTGGAAGGGCAGGGTGTTTATTGTGTGGGTATCGACATTGGTAAAAACAGCATCGTGGAATTGCAGGCTGCCGAGTTAGATCGAGCATTTATTGCATTGCATGGCCCCGGAGGTGAAGACGGTAAAATTCAAGCCGTTTTAGAGTACCTAGAAATACCATTTACCGGGAGTCGAGTTCAGGCGTCGGCTATTGCTATGGATAAACTCAGAACCAAGCAGTTGTGGCAGGCCATGGGCGTGTCGACACCTGATTTTGCAGTTCTTGATGACGATACCGATTGGGCCGCGGTAATAGAAAGATTGGGTGGCGACGTTATGGTTAAGCCCGCCCATGAAGGTTCAAGTATTGGCATGTCAAGAGTGAATACGGCGAGTGCTTTACATCGAGCCTATCAATTGGCTGCTGAGTACGATGGCTTGGTCATCGCAGAGAAGCTCATTGTAGGCGCTGAATACACCGTGGCCATTTTAGGCGATAGGGCTTTGCCCCCCATAAAATTGGAAACGGGGCATACTTTTTATGATTTTGAGGCTAAATATGTCACGGGTGATACACAATATATTTGTCCTTGTGGCTTGAGCGATGAGCAAGTGGAAACTTTGCAATCCTTGGCGTTAAACGCGTTCCAGTCGATTGGTTGTCGCGGCTGGGGGCGGGTGGATGTGATGGCTGATGCCAACGGTAATTTTTATATGTTGGAGGTGAACACGGTGCCCGGAATGACCGAGCACTCTTTGGTGCCAATGGCGGGCAAAGCGAAAGGGCTGAATTTTTCTGAGCTCACATTGGCCATTCTAGAAGAGACTCTGGCCGGATGAATAAGCCCGCTAATCGCTCTAGAAATATACGCCAAGCAACCCCTAGACGTGGGGCCGAAATTTATTCCGGTCGCATGGCTGGGTTAGTGAAGGTGCTGGGGCGGCTGGTGCTGGCAGGGTGTGTCGTTGCTAGCATAGTTGGTGCTTATTTTTACGGTGATAAAGTTTGGCAGCACGGTGTTCAACAGCCGGTAGAGTCGGTCAAAGTTGAAGGTGAGTTTAAGCACTTGTCACGTGACGAGGCGAGCCGATTGATTGGGGAGGCAATTAATCAAGATTTCGTCAACCTTAATATTGCGCAACTAAAAAAATTGATAGAGCAGCACCCATGGGTTGAAAGGGCGATTGTAGCGCGTGGCTTATCACGTACTTTACGAGTCACCATCATTGAGCAGACACCGATAGCGGTGTGGGGTGAAGCGGGGTACCTGAATCAACGTGGACAAGTTATTCATACCGATAAGGTGCAAGGCTTGGCAGAGTTGCCGGTGTTGGATGGGCGAGAGCAAGATTCAGAAAAAATTATGCGTCAGTTTCAAGATTTGTCGCAAATGGTTCGTTCGCGCAATTTAGGTGTTCGTCAATTGTGGGTGGACGAGCTGGGGAGTTGGACCGTTAAGCTGGATGGTGGTGTGCAACTCATGCTGGGAAAAGATCAGTTGCCTGAAAAAGTACAGCGGTTTTTAGTAGTGTATGACGAATATTTAGTGCAGCGATTTGATGCTGTTGAACGTGTGGATTTACGCTATGCCAATGGTTTGGCGGTGGCTTGGTCGGACAGTTATAACGTGTCCGTTGAAGTGGCGGGTTAAGACCCATGACAACACATAAAGATTTGGGGAAAAGAGGTCCAAATAATGGCAGGCTCTAACGACAATAAAATGATTGTTGGGCTGGATATCGGCACTTCCAAAGTGGTGGCCATAGTCGGGGCAATTACACCCGAAGGCGATTTGGAAATTGTTGGTATTGGCTCTTGCCGCTCAAACGGTTTGAAAAAAGGTGTGGTGGTCAATATTGAGTCGACAGTCCACTCCATACAGCGAGCCGTAGAAGAGGCGGAATTGATGGCAGGGTGTCAAATTCATTCTGTTTATGCGGGTATTGCCGGTAGCCATATTCGCAGTTTGAATTCGCACGGTATTGTGGCGATTAAAGACCGCGAAGTTTATACCCAGGATATAGACCGGGTGATTGATGCCGCACAAGCCGTAGCCATTCCTGCAGATCAAAAGATCCTACATATTTTGCCGCAAGAGTTTTTGATTGACGATCAAGAAGGCGTTAAAGAGCCCTTAGGGATGAGTGGCGTTCGCTTAGAGGCAAAGGTGCACTTGGTGACCTGTGCGGTCAATGCTGCGCAAAATATCGATAAATGTATTCGGCGCTGCGGGCTGGATGTTGAAGACATCATTTTGGAACAATTAGCGTCTAGCTATTCGGTATTAACCGACGATGAGCGTGAGCTTGGGGTTTGCATTGTGGATATCGGCGGCGGTACAACCGATATTGCTATCTTTACCGATGGTGCGATTCGTCACACGGGTGTCATTCCAATAGCAGGTGATCAAGTTACCAATGATATCGCCATGGCCTTGCGTACACCTACTCAAAATGCCGAAGAGATAAAAATAAAATACGCTTGTGCGTTGGCTAAATTAACAGGCCCTGATGAAACCATTAAGGTGCCGAGTGTTGGCGAGCGCGCACCTCGCAACTTGTCTCGCCAGGCCCTGGCTGAAGTGGTCGAGCCGCGTTATGACGAGCTGTTTACGTTGGTGCAAGCCGAGGTTCGTCGCAGTGGGTTTGAGGATATGATTCCCGCGGGCATTGTGCTGACGGGCGGTACCGCAAAAATGGAAGGCGTTGTTGAGCTGGCAGAGGAAATTTTTCATATGCCGGTGCGCCTGGGGGCCCCACAAAATATTACGGGCTTATCCGATATTGTGAACAATCCTATTTATTCTACCGGTGTGGGGCTATTGCAATACGCATTAAAGCAACACCAGGGTGAACACTCTGCCACACCGGCCAGTGAAAGCGAGCCTAACCTGCTCGCTAAACTGAAAAAAATGTTTCAAGGTGAATTTTAATTTTTGATTTAATATGGAAGAGAGGGGAACGTCATGTTTGAATTAGTCGATAGCATGCCACAAAATGCAGTTATTAAAGTGATCGGTGTCGGTGGCGGCGGTGGTAACGCCGTTAAGCACATGATCGGAAATAATGTCGAAGGTGTGGAGTTTATCTGTGCCAATACAGATGCGCAGGCACTGAAAGATATTGATGCCCGGGTTGCTTTACAGCTGGGTAACAGTATGACCAAAGGCTTGGGTGCGGGTGCCAATCCAGAGGTGGGTCGACATGCAGCGATGGAAGATCGTGAACGTATTGCTGAGGTGTTGAGCGGTGCGGATATGGTGTTTATTGCAGCGGGTATGGGCGGTGGTACCGGCACCGGTGCGGCCCCTATCGTTGCCGAAGTCGCGCGCGATTTGGACATACTGACGGTGGCGGTAGTTACCAAGCCTTTCCCTTTCGAAGGGCGCAAGCGTATGTTAGTGGCGGACGCCGGCATTAAAGAGCTGCAAGAGCGAGTTGACTCGCTGATTACCATCCCTAATGAAAAGCTTTTATCTGTGCTGGGTAAAGCCACCAGTTTGCTAGACGCTTTTAAAGCGGCCAATAGCGTGTTGCAAGGAGCAGTACAAGGTATTGCGGATTTGATTATACGCCCCGGCATGATCAACGTAGACTTTGCTGACGTACGCACGGTGATGTCTGAAATGGGCATGGCTATGATGGGCACCGCGCACGCGGAAGGTGAAACCCGCGCTCGCGAAGCGGCGGAAGCGGCTATTCGCAGTCCCTTGCTGGAAGATGTTAACTTGCAGGGCGCACGCGGTATTCTGGTGAATATTACCGCCGGTATGGACTTATCTTTGGGTGAGTATCAAGAAGTCGGCGATACCATCGCTGAGTTTTCATCGGATGACGCCACGATAGTGGTGGGTACGGTGATTGATCCGGAACTGACTGATGAGCTGCGTGTCACAGTTGTGGCTACGGGTTTAGGCGCCGCACAAGCGGCAAAAGCGCCTACTAAAGTCGTGGTGGATAACACCCGTCGCCCAGATGGCCAGCTCGATTACTCAGCTCTGGATCGCCCGACAATTATGCGCAATGGCCCCGGCGGTCAGAGTGATGCAGCGCCCGCTGCTGATAAAGATATGGAATATCTTGATATTCCAGCTTTTTTACGGCGCCAGGCAGACTGATCCGTGGCCTAAGGTTGGCGATTAACAGGGTGTGACAGCGTGTTTGCACCACATTTGGGCGCCAAAGTGGCTGTTACTGGTGGACATTTAGCATTTTGTGCTATAGTTCCGCTTTTACAGCCGTAATTTACGGGCAATGTCATATTGCTGTGAGTTATGGTGCCCGATACAGTGGCTATGACTCGGTATCGGGCTTTGTAGCCGTTTCAACTATATGCCCGTCATCGCAAACGAGAGCCAGACTCAAACAATGATCAGACAACGTACCCTTAAAAATGCAATCCGCGCTACCGGCGTGGGCCTGCATACCGGTCAAAAGGTGTTCCTTACGTTACTTCCCGCCGAAGTGGATACTGGCATCATCTTTCGACGGGTCGACTTAGACCCAGTCGTGGAAATTGAAGCTAAGGCCGAAAACGTCGGCGATACCACCCTCTCTACTAGCTTGGTCAAGGATGACGTCAAGGTATCGACCGTGGAACATTTGCTGTCAGCAATGGCCGGTTTAGGGATTGATAATGCGATTGTTGAGGTCAGTGCGCCTGAAGTGCCAATCATGGATGGCAGTGCTGGTCCGTTTGTGTTTTTGATTCAATCGGCGGGTATTCAGGAGCAGGCTGCCGCAAAGAAATTTATCCGTATCAAGCGTCCGATCACGGTAGAAGATGGCGACAAATCAGCCAGCTTTGTGCCATTTGACGGTTTTAAAGTGACCTTCTCGATAGAGTTTGATCATCCGGTCTTTCAAGACCGCTCACTGGAAACCTCGGTAGATTTCTCCAGTACCTCATTTGTGAAAGAAGTTAGCCGCGCCCGAACCTTTGGTTTTATGCACGAAATAGAGTATCTGCGCTCTAAGGGCTTGGCCAAGGGCGGCAGTGTTGACAATGCCATCGTAGTTGACGAGTACCGAATCCTCAATGAGGATGGGCTGCGTTACGAAGATGAGTTTGTAAAGCATAAAGTACTCGATGCTATTGGCGACCTTTACCTGCTGGGCAATAGCCTGATCGGTGAATTTAAAGCACATAAATCGGGTCATGCCCTCAACAACAAGTCTCTGCGGCAACTTATTGCTCAGCCTGACGCGTGGGAGGTGGTGACGTTCGATGATGAAAATGCCGCCCCGATCTCCTATATGAAGCCATTATTGGCGGTGTGAAAAAATACCTAAAAAGGCCCGCTGATTGTGTTTAGCGGGCCTTTTTTATATAGTTAACGGAAATGAGCGTCGCATGTCGCTATTACAAATTTAGGCAGCTAATTAAAGTAGGGGTGGAGGCCAAGGTTAGTGATTACTTGCTAATCCTTCAGCCCATACAAAATACACATGAAAATTATATTGGTAAGCAAACGACACGGCCATACTCGCAGCATTACGCTGGGAGGGTGGACTCGTGCTGTTTTATCCGTGTGTATTTTGGGAATGCCGGCGGTGGCAGGTGTTCTAGGTTACCACTTCCTCGTAGCACAAAATAATAGCAATTTATTTTCGGTTGAGTCGCGCCAAGCATGGCAAATGGCGCTGGCTGAGCAAAAAGAACAGGTCTTTGAAAGCCGCCGTCAAGCACAGGCTGAAGTTGCCGCATTGACATTAAAGGTCGCTGAATTACAGGCGCGTCTGGTTCGCCTAGATGCTTTGGGCGAACGCTTAACCACCATTGCTAAGCTTGACCAAGGTGAATTCGATTTCAGCCAAAAGCCCGCTATCGGTGGGCCTGAGGGTGAGTTGCTGGGCGATGCCTACGCGGCGCCCGACTTTCTTACCGCTATTGATGACTTATCGCGTCAAATTGCCAACCGTGAACAACAGCTAGAAACACTCGATGCGCTGCTGGTAAATCGCCGATTAAAAGAAGACATATTTGTCGCTGGCCGTCCGGTCGAAAAAGGCTGGATGTCATCGCGCTTTGGCCGCCGTACCGACCCTTTCACTGGGAAGGTCGCCTGGCACGGTGGTGTCGATTTTGCCGGTAAAGAAGATTCCAATATTATTGCCGTTGCCTCTGGAGTGGTGACTTGGTCTGCTGATCGCCACGGTTACGGCAATCTAGTGGAAATAAGCCATGGCAATGGCTTTTCTACGCGTTACGCACACAATAAGGCTAACTCGGTTGAAGTTGGCGATGTTGTAAAAAAAGGGCAAGTCATTGCTCTAATGGGTTCTACTGGCCGCTCTACCGGCCCGCATGTGCATTTTGAAGTCTACAAAAATGGCCGTGCGGTTGACCCCTCCTCCTATATTCATCGCACCCTGCGATAAAAGCCCACCTGTTTTCACTATACCTTCACGCTTGGTGCTGCCTTGGCTAGCGCCCAATTATTATTTTTTGTACGGATGTGTTAGATGTTAGGCAAGATTACTAAATTCATATTGGGATCTAAAAACGATCGCGTGCTAAAGCGCATGCGCAAGACAGTTGTGCGTATCAACGCATTAGAAGAGCAATTACAAGCACTCAGCGATGAGGAGCTCAAGGCGAAAACAGCTGAGTTCAAGCAACGCCATGAAAATGGCGAGTCACTTGATGCTTTGCTACCAGAAGCATTCGCCACCGTGCGCGAAGCAGGTAAGCGCACCATGGGAATGCGACACTTCGATGTTCAGCTTATCGGTGGTATGGCATTGCACGAAGGTTGTATTGCCGAGATGCGCACCGGTGAAGGTAAAACCTTGATGGCCACCTTGCCTGCCTACCTGCGCGCACTAACCGGTTTGGGTGTTCACATCGTAACAGTGAACGACTACTTGGCCACACGCGATGCGGCCTGGATGACGCCTTTGTTTAATTTCCTAGGTATGGATGTTGGGGCTATTGTCTCGGGCCAAGATCCGCAGCAAAAGCGCGCGGCTTATCAGGCCGATATTACTTACGGCACCAATAACGAATACGGATTTGATTATTTGCGTGACAACATGGCGCTGTCAAAAGCCGATAAGTTTCAGCGCCCTCTACACTTTGCTGTGGTGGATGAAGTCGACTCCATTTTGATTGACGAGGCACGTACACCATTAATCATCTCTGGTCCGGCTCAAAATAGCTCGGAAATGTACCAGCGTATGAATAAGTTAATTGCTAACCTGACTCGTCAAAAAGAAGACGAAGAAGATGGCGACTACTATGTTGATGAAAAAGCTCGCCAAGTTGAAATGACCGAGCAAGGTCATCAGCATGTAGAAGAGCTATTGATTAAGGCCGGCTTACTGTCTGAGGAAGAAAGTCTGTACTCTGCTGCCAATCTAAGTTTGTTGCATCATGTCAATTCGGCACTGCGCGCGAATGCACTGTTCAATCGTGATGTTGAATATATTGTGCAAAACAATGAAGTAGTGCTGATTGATGAGCACACAGGCCGCACAATGGCAGGTCGTCGGTTGTCAGAAGGTTTACACCAGGCGATTGAAGCCAAAGAAGGCGTACAGATTCAAAGCGAAAGCCAAACCTTGGCATCGACTACTTTTCAAAACTATTTCCGCTTGTACTCCACCCTGTCGGGCATGACCGGCACGGCAGATACCGAAGCGTTTGAGTTTAGGGAAATCTACAGCCTGGATGTTGTGGTTATTCCTTCTAACCGGCCCACGCAACGCGATGACTTAAACGATTTGGTGTATTTGTCCATCGCAGAGAAGTTCGATGCCATCGTACAGGATGTGGAAGAGTTCCGGGCTAAAAATGCACCTGTTCTCGTAGGTACCGCATCGATTGAAACCTCGGAAGAGATGTCTAAACGGTTGAAGCAAAGCAAAGTGCCGCATCAGGTGTTGAACGCAAAATACCATGAGAAAGAAGCGGAAATTATTGCCCAGGCTGGCCGCCCAGGTGCTGTGACTATTGCGACCAATATGGCCGGTCGTGGTACTGATATTGTTTTGGGGGGCAATTGGGAGTCTGAGGTAGCGCAGCTCGATAACCCCATCCAAGACCAAATCGATACAATCAAAGCAGACTGGAAAGAGCGTCACGACAAAGTCATTGCTGCGGGCGGATTACATATTGTCGGCACAGAGCGCCACGAATCGCGTCGCATTGATAACCAGTTGCGTGGGCGGGCCGGTCGTCAAGGTGACCCAGGGGTTACCCGCTTTTATTTATCGCTGGAAGATAACCTGATGCGTATCTTCGCCTCGGACCGGGTGCGTAATTTTATGCAGGCCCTGGGTATGGATAAAGGCGAGGCGATTGAGCACCGCATGGTCAATAACGCTATTGAAAAAGCGCAAAGGAAAGTAGAAGGGCGTAATTTTGATATGCGTAAGCAATTGCTAGAGTTTGATGATGTGGCAAATGACCAGCGTCAAATTGTTTATCAGCAACGCAATGAATTGCTTGAGGCCGGTGACATCTCTGACACCATAACCAATGTTCGCGCCGATGTGGTCGACGAGGTGATCAGTACGCATATACCGCCACAGTCCATTGAAGATCAATGGGATGTAGCAGGACTTGAGAAACAGCTAGAGTCTGATTTTGGCTTGAAATTGCCGGTCAAACAATGGCTGGATGAAGATGACAATCTGCACGAAGACACTTTGCGTGAGCGAATCCTTAAGGATGTCCAAGCCGCTTATGATGCCAAGTGTGCCGCAGTGGGTGAGGCTGCAGGTAACCCAGATGCTATGCGCCCGGTCGAGCAACAAATTATGTTGCAGGTGTTGGATACCGCGTGGAAAGAGCAGCTATCCAGTATGGATCATCTGCGCCAGGGGATTAACCTACGTTCTTACGCACAGAAAAACCCCAAGCAAGAGTATAAGCGCGAAGCGTTTTATCTTTTCCAGGACATGCTGTCTACGGTTAAGCGAGAAGTGGTTGTTGTCCTTGCTCGCTTTCAGCCCTATACCCGAGAGCAGTTGGAGCAGATGGAACTACGCCGGCGCGAAATGGAAGAGCAAGCCCGCAGTAAAATGCAATTGCAACACGAGCAGGCATCCGCTATGGGGGGCGAGTCTGAAGCGCCCTCGGCTGGACAGCCAGGTGCAGCTCCGATGACCCGCGAGGGGCGCAAAGTCGGCCGTAACGATCCGTGTCCTTGTGGGTCAGGTAAGAAGTACAAACAATGTCACGGTAAATTGAGTTAACGGAGATAAACATGGCTGTCGGTGAGCTTTCTTTTCCTTGCATGCCGCCAATTGCAGGCGTTGAAATTGGCGTTACGGGGGCGGCCATTAAAAGTCCCGGGCGCGATGATATGCTTATCTTTGCGTTGCCCGACGGTGCCAGTGTCGCTGGTGTGTTTACCCAAAGTGCTTTTTGCGCAGCACCGGTTACGCTATGCCGTGAACATTTGGAAAAGGCTAGCCCGCGTTTATTGCTGATTAATTCCGGTAATGCTAACGCTTGTACCGGTGAGAGAGGCCGTCAAGAAGCTCTGCAATTATGTAGGTCTTTAGCGCAACATTACGCTTTGTCAGAAAGTGAAGTCTTACCTTTCTCAACAGGGGTTATTGGGGAGCATTTGCCGGTTGATAAAATGCAGGCTGCTCTGCCGTTGCTCGTAGAAAGTACCAAGGAAGATGCTTGGGATCGTGCAGCTCGGGCCATTATGACCACCGATACCCGCCCTAAGGGCGCTACCACCACGCTTGAGTTAGCAGGTCGAACCGTGACCATTAATGGTATTTCCAAGGGCTCGGGAATGATAAACCCCAATATGGCCACCATGCTGGGGTTTATCGCGACAGATGCCGCCATTGATCAAGCCGTATTGCAACAGCTGGTATGTGAGGTAGCTGGCTTGTCGTTTAACCGCATCACCATCGATGGCGATACATCGACCAACGATGCCTGTATGTTGATGGCTTCGGGTAAGGCGGGCAATACCCGAATTACAAGTGTCGATAGCCAAGACTACGCTGCGTTAAAAGCTGCTATTGCCGATGTGTGTGTACAATTGGCGCAAATGATTGTTGCTGACGGAGAGGGTGCCACAAAGTTTGTCACCATTGATGTGCAAGGTGGTGCCAATCACGAAGAATGCTTAAAAGTGGCCTATGCCGTGGCCCACTCTCCTTTGATTAAAACCGCGCTGTTTGCTTCTGACCCTAACTGGGGGCGAATAGTTGCAGCTATTGGCTATGCTGGTGTGAGCGACCTCAATGCAAGTAAGGTTCGTGTGTTACTTAACGATGTACTGATTGTCGAACAAGGTGGTAGGGCGGCCAGCTATACCGAAGCTCAGGGGCAACAAGTGATGGATGGCGAACGAATTACAATCACTATTGATCTGGGGCGCGGTGAGTGCCAAGAGCTGTTGTGGACCACGGACTTGTCCTATGAGTACGTGCGAATCAACGCTGATTATCGAACCTAAGCGGTTATGAAACGAGTTCAGGTTGCCGTCGGAGTGGTGCAAGATACCGAGGGGCGAATATTAATTGCCAGGCGACCAGATCATACCCATCAAGGTGGGTTATGGGAGTTTCCCGGGGGAAAAGTTGAAGCTGGTGAAACGCTTTTACAAGCACTAGACCGCGAATTGTTTGAAGAGCTTGATATTCGGGTGGATGCCACTGTCCCGGTTATTGAAATCCTCCACGATTACCCCGATAAGCAAGTTTGCCTGCAAGTTCACAGGGTGAATTCTTGGCGCGGACTAGCCCGCGGTAAAGAAGGACAGCCAATTTGTTGGGTGGCCCCACAAAAGCTTTATCAATATGCGTTTCCAGCCGCAAATTATCCTATCATTAATGCGTTACAGTTGCCTGAGAGTTACCTAATTACCGGTGATTTTATCTGCCTGCAAGATTTTACTGATCGGCTGCAAAAGGCGTTAGCGTCCGGCATCACTATGGTGCAAGTGCGGGCTCACCATCTTAATAACCAAGACTATAAAGCCTTGGCTCAATTGGCGGTAGAGATTTGTCAAACTCATGGCGCTCGTGTGCTGTTAAATCATGCCTCGGCCATAGATATTGTGAGCTTATTGGGGGCTGATGGGCTGCACATGAGTTCAGCGCAATTACAAGCCGCGAGCAAGTTACCGAAGAGTTGTTGGGTGGGTGCTTCTTGCCACAATCGCCGAGAGCTGCATCGAGCAGAATTTTTAGGGGTTCACTATGCATCGCTCTCCCCGGTGCAAGTAACCGCCTCCCACCCGCAAGAGCAAGCTTTAGGATGGTCTCAGTTCTCCGATCTGGTGCGCACCGCCAAGCTGCCGGTCTATGCCCTAGGGGGCTTGGTACAACATGACCTGGTACAAGCTAAAGCCGCAGGCGCTCAAGGTATCGGTGCGATCAGTGCTTGGTGGTAATCACTGAGCAGGTATGTTCGCTGACTTGTCTATCTATCCTCTAACTCATCGTTTTGCGCGCTGGCATCTTCTCCGGCGATACGATGATTTTCGTTAGCCCATTCCCCTAAGTCGATTAATTTACAACGCTCCGAACAAAAAGGTCGGTGCGGGAACTCATCACTCCAAAATATTTTTTTTTGACAGGTGGGGCAGGCGAGCTTAATGGGCTGAGTATTATCATTCATGGTATTAATGCCAAATATTGGTTATGCAGTTGCAGTATTTGAGTGTGTAAGTCGGCCAAATTGCCGTGGTTGTGCAAAATATCATCGGCTAAATGTAGCCTTTTTTGACGTGACATTTGAGTGGCCATAATGCTTTTAATTTGGGCGGCGCTGGTGTTGTCACGGATTTGAGCGCGCTCAACCTGCAGTGCTTCAGGGCAGTCAATCACAATAATCCGGTCGGTGAGTGTGTGCTGATTGGTTTCTAATAAAAGAGGCGACACAAGCAAGCTATAGGGGCTTAGAGCGCTGCCGAGCTGTGTAATAATTCGTTGGCGAATCGCTGGGTGGAGCAGCGATTCAAGCCATGTTTTTTGGACTGGGTCATGGAAAATAATCGCGCGTAATTGACGTCGGTCGAGTGTTTGCTCTGCGGTTAAGATTGTCTCACCGAAATGCTCAGTGATGGTGTTTAGCGCCGGTTCACCAGGCATTACGACCTCTCGAGCGATAACGTCTGCATCGATAATGGCAATGCCCAGCTCGGCGAATAGACAGGCCGCCGCACTCTTACCGCTGCCAATTCCTCCGGTTAAGCCCACACAAAAAGGTTTACCCATGAACGCTCAGATTATTAACCGATATGCGCAAACTGCAAATAGGAGCGAGTCATTTCACTGCCCCATAGCATGGCGATCCAGCCGGCAATGGCTAGATAAGGGCCAAAAGGGATGGGGATGTTTTTATCGCGCCCCTTGATCACAATAAGACCAATACCAATGACAGCCCCCACAAACGATGACAGAATGACCACCAAAGGTAGCATTTGCCACCCCATCCAGGCGCCCAAGGCCGCGAGCAATTTAAAATCGCCATAACCCATGCCTTCTTTACCGGTAAGAATTTTAAACAGCCAGAAAATAGACCACAGTGAAAGGTAGCCCATGATTGCGCCCCAAAGCGCACTGGGTAAATCTGTAATCAGGCCAAAATAATTGACAATTAGCCCCAACCAGAGCAAAGGCAGGGTAATGCTGTCGGGCAAAAGCTGGGTATCAAAGTCGATAACGGTAAGAATCAGCAGCGCCCAGGTAAACACAAGCACACCGAGAGCCGTCCAGTTGAAGCCAAGTTGGCTTACCACAGCAACGGAGATCAGCGCGGTGGCAAGCTCTATAACCGGATAGCGAGGTGAGATAACGGCTTTACAGCTGGCGCAACGACCTTTTAGCAGTAAGTAGCTAATGACTGGGATGTTGTGCCACGGTCTAATGGGAGCCTTACATTTAGGGCAATGCGAGTTGGGAAAGGCAATGCCTATTGGTTTTTCATCGGGGGCTGGCTGCTCCAAAAGCTCGCAGCAATCTCGCGTCCACTGCTGCTGCATTTGTTTGGGTAGGCGCAAAATCACCACATTAAAAAAACTGCCAATAGCTAAACAGAAAACGGCGACAACCACGTAGGCGTACCAAGTGAAATAATCAGAGGCGAAAAACTCGGTTTCTGTCACAGTTACATTACCTGGCCGATTTGGAAGATAGGCAGGTACATGGCGATCATTAAGCCGCCGACAAGAACCCCGAGAACCGACATAATGATAGGCTCTAACAAGGAGGAAAGGGAGTCCACTTTATTGTCCACTTCTTCCTCATAGTAGCTAGCTGCTTTATCCAGCATGTCATCCAGTGCGCCAGATTCTTCGCCAATGGACGCCATTTGGATTAACAGAGAAGGAAACATATTCTGATTGCGAATTGACATGTTTAGCTGTATGCCCGTTGATACTTCTTCCCGGACACGCAAGATCGCGTCGGAGTACAACCTGTTGCCTGCAGCGCCTGCGACAGAATTAAGTGCATCTATCAAAGGGACACCCGCGGCGAAAGTCGTCGACAGCGTACGCGCAAAGCGGGCCATAATGGATTGGTAAAGAATATCTCCGACGATGGGCACTTTTAGCATATACCGATCGATAAAATAAGAAAATTTAGAGCTTCGTAATTTAAGTTCTTTCAGAGCAAAGAAAAGTCCTACCGCGCCAAATAATGCATACAGCCAATAAGCTTGAGCCAGTTCGGAGAGGCTTAATACAAACAAGGTGAAGGCGGGTAGGTCGGCTCCAAAGCTAGAGAAGGTTTCGGCAAACTGTGGAACCACTTTGATCAATAGAATGGCGGTTACAATGACAGCTACAACAACTACCGCAATAGGGTAAGTTAAGGCTTTTTTGATTTTGGATTTGAGAGCTTCGGTTTTTTCTTTGTAGGTGGCAATACGATCCAGCATGGTTTCCAGTGCCCCGGACTGCTCGCCCGCTTCGACTAAGTTACAAAACAGGTCGTCAAAGTATCTGGGATGGTTGCGCAATGCAGGCGCAAAGCCTGTGCCAGAGGCGACGTCGTCGCGAATTTTGTTAATAAGTTCTTCCAGACCGTTGTGGTCGACCCCGCCGGCAACAATATCGAAAGATTGTACAAGCGGTACACCAGCTTTCATCATCGTGGCCATTTGGCGCGAAAATACAGCAATGTCGCTTGGGGTCACTTTTTTCTTGCCTGAGCCAAATAAGGGCTTGGGCTTTTTTCGTACATTTTGAACAATATAGCCCTGCTTTTGCAGTTGCGCTCGCACAATAGCGGCACTGCTGCCTGACTTTTCGCCCTGAGAAACCGTACCTTTACGATCTTTTATCTTGTAGGTAAATGTTTCATTGACCGTAGTTTTGGGCTTAGGCTTGGTTCTAGATTTGGTTGCCGTAGTTATCGCCATGTTTTAATCCTTTGTAACGCGGTTGGCTTCTTCGAGGCTGGTAAGGCCTTGCGCCGCTTTGCGTAGAGCAGATATGCGTAAGTTATTGAATCCCGCCTTGTGTGCTTCTTTAGCAATATCCAGAGAGTTGCCGCCCTCCATTATAAGGCTGGCGATGGCCGGAGTGATGCGAACTACTTCATACACCCCGACTCGACCTTTATAGCCTTTCAGGCAACTATCACACCCCACGGGGTGGTACAGCTCGAACTCTTCGCGCGGGATACCGATCTCATCAAACCCCTCTTCGGTTAAAATCTCATCAGGGATGTCATCGGCCGGTTTTTTACATTTGGGGCAAAGGCGGCGAGCCAAGCGCTGGGCAATAATCAAGCTGACGCTGGTGGCCACGTTAAAGGCCGGTACACCCATATTAAGTAAGCGGGTCAGGGTTTCTGGTGCACTGTTGGTGTGCAGGGTAGAAAGTACCAAGTGCCCTGTTTGTGCCGCTTTAATGGCAATTTCGGCGGTTTCTAAGTCGCGGATCTCACCCACCATGACAATGTCAGGATCTTGCCTTAAGAATGAACGCAGGGCCTCAGCAAAGGTCAGCCCCACTCTGGTGTTCATTTGAACCTGATTAATCCCTTCGAGGTTAATTTCTACCGGGTCTTCTGCGGTAGAGATATTGCGCTCTTCGGTATTGAGAATGTTAAGCCCGGTGTACAGGGAGACCGTTTTACCGCTACCGGTGGGGCCGGTAACCAGAATCATGCCCTGGGGTTGTGCCAGAGTGTCCAAAAACAGTTTTTTCTGTTCGTCTTCGTAGCCGAGTATATCAATTCCGAGCTTGGCCGAGCTGGAGTCGAGAATTCGCAATACAATCTTTTCGCCGAAAAGCGTCGGCAAGGTGTTGACCCGGAAATCGATCGCCCGGGTCTTGCTTATTTTCATTTTGATGCGCCCGTCCTGCGGGACGCGTCGCTCAGAGATGTCCATTTGCGACATCACTTTAAGTCGAGCTGAGAGTCGTGTAGCAAGGTTTATTGGGGGCTTGGAGACCTCCTGTAAAATGCCGTCGGTGCGAAACCTCACCCGGTAGGTCTTCTCATAGGGCTCAAAGTGAATATCCGAGGCGCCGGTTTTAATGGCGTCCAGCAATATTTTATTGATAAACCGAACAATGGGGGCTTCGTCGGCCTCGGAGGTATCGTCATCGGTATTATCGTCACTGCCGGGCTCGGTATCCAGGTTGGCCAGTCCATCATCATCAAGGTTACCGAGAGCATCACCAATGCTCTCTTCATTGGCATTGATATAAGCTTCGATGGCTATGGCTAGCTTATCGGCCTCGACCAGAACGGCCTCGGTGTTAATGCCGGTATTAAATTTTATCTCGTCCAGCGCATGCAGGTTGGTGGGGTCAACTAGACCAATAAAGAGGCGATTGCCGCGGCGTATAAGGGGTAGGGCGTGATGTTTATCAATAAGCTTGGCATCTACCAGCTTAGATGGCATGGCGTGCGGATTTATAGCTTTAAGGTCAAATACCGGCGTACCAAACTCGTCGGCGGCTACTTGCGCAATTGTCTTAGCGTTTAAAACGTCATTTTTTGCTAAGTACATCGCAAACGGTAGTTTCTGTTTGTGTGCCTCGGCTAATCCGCTGACGGCTAGGGCTTCATCTAGGAGGCCATCGTTCACCAGTCGCCTTGCAAGTCCGTTTAATTCTGCCATATGAGTGTGCGCTTTTTTGTTCGTAAAATAGATTAGGTTGCAAGCTTAATGCATTGAGCACAAAGGTAGTTCTGCTTACTTTACGAACTGTTGGGCCTGTTGGCAATGTTTGTGTGGATTTGCGCTTTTTTAAAAGGGTGGTGTGACAATTTAGGGCAATGTTGGCCGCAGTGCGGCACCGAGAGTGAGGGTTCTATCTGGTTGACAAGCGAATAGCGCCTAGTTTAATTAGTGTTAAGCATCTTGGCCTGTGCTTTGCTTGGTTGGTAATTAGCCTCTCTAGGGGCGTTGGTTACACGTTATTTTACACTGAGCGTATTTGGAGGCTCTAATGAAAAAAGTACAACAAGGTTTTACACTGATTGAATTGATGATTGTTGTGGCGATTATCGGTATTTTGGCTGCAGTAGCACTGCCTGCATATCAAGATTACACTGTACGTGCACAGGTGTCTGAGGGCTTGGTTGCCGCAAGCGAGCTGAAAGTGGGTGTAACGGAGATGTTTGCCAACGGCGGTATGGCTGGTGTGGCTGCTTATGCTGGTGAGATAGCCGCTGCCGGCGCTGAGCTGCAAACCTCGAAAATTAGTGCCGTTGCAATTAACGGTGGTACTGGTGAAATTCAGGTGACTATGGGCGGTATTCCTCAACTGGGCGGCTCTAGTACTGTTGCCTTTGTTCCTACCATTGGTGGCGCCGCTATTTCTGATGCTAACTCAAGCGGTACCGTAGAGTGGAATTGTACCGGTGGTAATACTAATATTGAAGTTAAATTTTTGCCTGGTGAATGTCGCCTGTAATGCAATAGGCTGGAATGGATTCCAACACAACAACCCTCAGCCACGCTGGGGGTTGTTGTTTTTAGAATAGGGGTTTAAAGATGTGAATGAAGGCGGTATTTATAATATGTGCTGGCCAGCTAATGCCGGGCAATTGTATAGGTTTTCTTTCGCTGCCGATGATAGTCCAACTTTGGTAGCATAGGGTACTGCTGATTGTAAAAAATCATCAAGTACCAGTCAGCGTCTATCAACGCATCGTTCACTGATGAGCTACCACGGCTTGGGGTCCACTGCGGTTCTAAGCTCCCCAGCAGCCATCCCCTCGGCGCATATTCCAACGGTTTCCTCACCGATCCGTGCCTTGTGTAAAACGCTACCGCCAAAGACTTTGCTTAAAACGAGTGCTCGTGTACGGGCAGTATTGATCTGGTTGAAATGTGACCCTTTCAGGTTTTCTGCGTCGATGGTAAGCGTCCCCAAGCGCTTTAATGCGCCGCTCAACCGAGGTCATGTTTTCCCTGATGAGGGCGCGTCGCACTCTGCACGGGCTGGTTAAGTCAGCAGCGAAACGCTGTGTTGTCAATGACCAGGGTGGTAAGCCTGCATTATCGGGTAATTTTGATCCAGTAATAAGGCGGTCGCATCTCGTTTAGGTGGGGTAATTACTATCCATAAGGGCACAATTTTATTTGACCGCTGCAGGTGTCGCGTAGCTCTACGAAGTGCCTATTTCCTCTGCCTGTTTTTTTGTGCTCAGGTTGCGTAGCCTGCTGGCGTTTTCCAATAAATTTGCAGTTGATATAATGGGTTGGTGTGTGGAATAGGCGCAGGCCTATTGTTTAAAGCAAAGGCTCTTGATGTCTCTGAGTGTGTGTTTATAGTCAATGGCTGGGTGTGCAGGAGCGATCAGATTGTACTGTGGTTGCCTTTTGATAATTGAAGGCCGGCTTAGAGTTGTTTCTCCATTAGTGAGATTCTGCCGCCGTAATAGAGATGGCGAAAAATAGGTGGGCGAGATAATGAAAAATCGAATAAAGGCATTTGGTGTTCATTTGGCGATTAGTGTCGTTATATTTTTAGCGATTCTTGCACTGGTATATTTTGTATGGTTTCCGGGAGTACTCTTCCATGCCGGGGCGTGGCAAGGTTTAAAAATCATTGCCTTTGTGGATCTGGTACTGGGGCCTGTGCTGACATTTGTCGTTTTTAATACTAAGAAAAAAAGTCTTAAGTGGGATCTTGCTGCGGTGGGGCTGTTGCAAATAGCCTGTCTTGTATACGGCTTAATGCAGTTGGAGCAGCAGCGCATAGTCTCTGTGGTTTTAATGGCTGATCAGTTATCTATTGTGCACAAAATGGACCTGGAGCGAGCCGGTGTTGAGGTGAGCGATCTACGCCATCTTGGAGGTGGTTTGCCCGTGTTGGCTTTTTATGACTTGCCTGAAGATACCACGGCAGCAAAAGTCGAGTTGCAAATTATGGCTACTTTTAAAGGGCAGCCTCAACTTCAAGTTGACAATTATATTCCCATGCATAATGCGTTGAACGACGAAACTATTAATAAGCGTTTGCAGTGGCGGCTCGATCGCTTGCGCTATAATATTGATGAGCAGTGTTATTGGGTTGATATAGAAGATAAGTATGTCGATGGTGAAGCTTGTTTTGCGCCACAATATGGGGTTAAACAATTGGTTCAATATAAGGATGAGGCCACCCTTGACTCATGAGTCAGGGGTGATGCGCATCGATAAATCGATACAGGTAATGTGCTTCGTAAGTGCGCCAATCGAGACTCTGGAAAGAATACTTTTATAATGATTTAACATAGCCGACGATTGCAAGTGGATATTGCCGGAGGCCTCTAATTCAGCTTTGAATTGACGCCTTTCAAGGTGAGATTGTACTTGGTTCAGGTCCATTTCATCGAGCATGACGATGTCTGCGTTGGCAGCCAAAGCCTGGTCCAGCTCTTCTAGTGTTTCCACCTCTACTTCAATGGGCTTGTTCGGGGCAATTTCGCGTGCTTTGGTAATGGCTTTTTCAATGCCGCCTGCGGCAGCAATATGGTTCTCTTTAATTAAAAAGGCGTCAAATAGCCCGATGCGATGATTGTGGCAGCCACCGCAGGTGACAGCGTATTTTTGTGCCAAGCGCAGGCCGGGTATGGTTTTGCGGGTGTCGAGTATTTTGATGTCTGTGCCTGCGACCAGTTTGGCGTATTGTGCGGCGACCGTGGCGGTGCCAGATAATAACTGCACAAAGTTCAGTGCAGTGCGTTCGCCGGTTAGCAGTGAGCGAGCGTTGCCCTGCAAAGTGAAGAGTATTTGGTTGGCGTGGGCGATCTCACCATCGCTGATATTCCAAGTAATTTCTACATTTTCGTCTAGTTGGTGAAAGGTCTCCTCTACCCAAGCTTTACCGCAAAAGACACAGTCTTCACGGGTAATAACCTCCGCGGTTGCCAGCTCACCCTCTGGTACCAACTGGGCGGTAATGTCGCCAGTGCCGATATCTTCATCCAGTGCGATAGCGACGCTTCTTATGATCTCAGCTTGCAGGCTGGAAGTGAGTTCAGGGGCTTGATTGTGCATATAAAGTCTCAGAGAATTGGATAGTCAGAGTATTTTACAGCACATGGCCTCACTAAAGCGGCCTTTAGCGCCAATGTTACTTTAAGCGGTCCTGTATATGCCAGTTAGTTATCAGTAGGAGGCAAAGATAACTATTTGTTATTAGCTGGTGATGTAAAGTGTTGGAAGTGTGATATAGCACCCAATGTCTAAACTTAAGGTTGGGCTTGCCGATCTATATACCTATACTAAACAGTAACAGATACCCTCAGAAATGAGTGACTCATGACAGAATCATCTAACTCAAGCGATAAGGTTGTCAAAATCGGCGGTAATCGCAATAGGTCCGCCTCTGGCGTACTGACCAGAATGCCTGCTGCCCTGCACCAGATGCGAGAAAAGGCAAAAAGCAAACTGGCTCCTTTGCTCGGACGTTTTTTTGAGCAGGCGGATGATGCTCTGTTTTCTTTGGCGGATCAAGCATCCAATAATCATGAGCAAAATGCATATTTTGACTCAATGCGGGCATTGAGGTTATCGAGAAAGTCCACCGAAGACACATTTTTTGCGACTATAGATAAGGGTTTGGCACAATTGTTAGACCCTGCGCTTGAGCAAGAGAGTGAGGAAGTGGATGAATCCATTGATTCACTGTCTCTCGTGGGGAAAGAAGAGCTGGAAGATCTTGTGGCAGGCGAGTCAATGATGAAGCGTGCCAATGAAGAATTTGCCGAAAAAATCCAACACTTGAATTTGCGCATTGATCAGTTGGTGCCGGTAAAAGTTTACAATGAAAATAACCCCGTAGGTCCGGCCGCGATTTGCAACGCTTTTTTCGGTACCGCAGCGCACAATGACCTTGAGATTAAAGCGCGGCTGGTTTTATATAAATTGTTTGATCGCACCATTATGCAAGCCTTGGGTGGTGTCTACGATCAACTCAACGAGATGTTTGTTGAGGCCAATATACTCCCCTCTCTTTCTTCGCCGACCGCTAAGAAAAAGCCTCGGCCCAGCAGGGCGGGTGGTGCATCCGCGTCCCGTGGCGTCGAGCTGGATGAAGGTGCAGAGCAAGTGTTGAACTCGCTCAGAGAGTTGATGGGATCGGCACAAGTATCTGATGAAACACGCCCACAGGTAGGCCAGACGGGCACGGCCGGCGCCAACACCTTGTGTTCGGAAGATTTGCTGGGCTTATTAACTTTGGCGCAAAGACAGGCGGCTCCGGATCAGACTGCGGCTGTCGCTACGCCTGCCACACCGGCCCAAATAAGCACTATGTTGACCGAGTTGCTGCAAGAGAGTGGCAAAGGTGATAATGCCATCAATCAAGTTGACGCCGATGTTATCAACTTGGTTAGCATGATGTTCGAGTTTATTCTCGATGATCGCAACTTGGCCTCCAGCATGAAAGTATTGCTGGGCAAATTACAAATTCCGTTGGTTAAGGTAGCCATTGCCGATAAAACATTTTTTGGTAAAGGCGGGCATCCAGCTAGGCGTTTGCTGAATGAAATGGCGACAGCGGCTCTGGGTTGGCAAGAGCTGACTGAGGAGAAGCGCGAAAAAGATGCGCTTTACCAAAAGGTATCCGTCACGGTTGATCGTGTATTGGCCGAGTATGAAAAAAATGTCGATATCTTTGATGAATTGCTACTGGATTTCAGGGGCTTTCAGGAGCGCGATAAGCGCCGGGCGAAGATTCTTGAACAACGCACTATCGATGCCGAAGATGGTAAGGCCCGCTCGCAGCGAGCTCGGGCCGAAGTGGACGCCGCACTGGAAGAAATTTCCGCTGGGCACAGTGTGCCGCAAGCTGCCGCTGAACTATTAAGTACGGCTTGGGCGAATGTATTGTTTGTGACCTGCCTCAAAGAAGGTGCTGATAGCGAAAATTTCAATCAGCAAATTCAAACGGCCCGACAGCTTATCTGGAGTGTCACGGTCGATATGACACCGGAAAAGCGACAAAAGTTACTAAAACTAGTGCCGCGATTGCTAACTAAGTTGCGTACTGGTTTGGAAGAAATTGCCTTTAATCCCTACCAAATGGGGAAACTGTTTAAATCGCTGGAAAAGCTCCACCTGCAGGTATTACGGGGTCAGGCACCTGTCGAGCCGGCTCAGGCTGCCAGTCATCCCGAGCCGCAAGCTGAGGCGCCGCTAGTGCCCGCTCCCGCTTCCAGTGCAGCACAAGCTGAACCGACGGTAGCGGAAAGAGTGCACCGTGAGGCCATCCAAGAGCGATCGACTACTCCGGCTGTAAAACCAGTACAAACCGAACCTACTTCGCAGCAGTCTGTTTCAGCGGATGCTCCCGTGGGGGAAGCTGCGCAAGAAACCATCGACGGTCAAACCTTGGCGCTGGTATCTAATTTATCGCAAGGTGCTTGGTTTGAGATGACAGCTGCTACTGGTGAGAGTTATCGTTGTCGTTTGGCCGCTATTATAAAACCTACCGGTAAGTACATTTTTGTAAACCGCACCGGCATGAAAGTCGCTGAAAAATCCAAAGAAGAATTGGCCATATCCATGCGTGACGGCAAAATCCGCTTATTGGATGACGGTATGTTATTTGATCGGGCGTTAGAGTCTGTGATCGGCAATTTGCGTCAGTCACGCTCTTAGGACTTATGCTCGGAGTCTGCCTCAATGCTTTTGAGGTAGGCAAGCCTACCGTTACAATTGAAATTACAGCTTTGCGTCTCCTCTCTAGTATTTTTTCTCTGCTAATAAAGCCCCGCCACATTCGTTATACTGACACACTATTTTTCTGGCAGTATAAGTGTATGGCGCAATATTCAATTGTGGGTGGGTGGATTGATCAGGCCGAACGGTGCAGTTGCCCGAATTTTGGCGAGCGCCCTAACCCTCAAGACATCAGTTTGCTTGTTATTCACAACATTAGCCTACCTCCTGGTGAGTATGGCGGCGGTTGGATTGACCGCTTTTTTGCCAATAAGCTCGATCCGGCCGCTCATCCCTATTTTAGCGACATTGCCAATCTGCAGGTGTCCTCTCATTTATTAATCGAGCGCACAGGCGTCATTAAACAATTTGTGAATCTTGAGCAGCGGGCCTGGCACGCGGGCCGATCTGAGTTTAATGGCCGGGAGGAATGTAACGATTTTAGCATTGGAATTGAGTTGGAGGGGACAGATGATACCCCGTATACAGACGCACAATACCAAACATTAATAGCGGTGACGCAGGCGATTCTTACCTGCTATCCAGCCATAGACAAAAGCCGAATCCTTGGTCATAGTGATATTGCTCCCGGCCGAAAAACTGACCCAGGGCCGAGTTTTGATTGGTCGAGATATAAAATCGCATTATAAAAAAGGCAATGAATATTTGCCGCAGAGGTGGGTATGGCATTTTTAAGTTTAATTATTGTTCTGTTGTTGGTGCAGTGGTGGGGCTCAGGTAAGCCCTTGCAGCGCGATCAGTGGTTCTACCAGTTGTGGCTAGTCATTGAGCGGTCAGCAGATAGGCTTCCCTTTAAGCGCTATACCCCTATTGTTTTGGCCTTGGGGCTACCTGTTGCTCTATTGCTCGCATTACAAATTGGGTTGTATCGGGCCGATGGATGGTTTTGGTTGTTACTGCTCAATGTATTAGTGTTGTTGTTCAGTTTGGGGCGAGGTGATTTTAGTGCGAGTATTGGCCGTTATCTAGAGGCGGCGCAAGCGGATGATTCTGTTAGAGCCGCACAAGTTCTGGATGAGAATAACCTAGACCCGCAACTGCGCCAAGAGCGAACGTCCTCCAGCTGGATGGACTTGCACAATGAGGCCTTGCGGGTATTTGGCTACCGCGGGTTTGAGCGTATGTTTGCCGTTATTTTTTGGTTTATGGTGTGTGGGGCCGCGGGGGCATTAGGGTATCGGCTAGTGGTGCTAGCTTGGAGTCGCTGGCTGGCCGTAAATGATGCGCGCTCGGCTTGTTTGGGGCGAGTGTTGCTCTGGTTGGAGTGGCCTGCCGCCCGACTGATGGGGGTTGCCTGGGCATTGGTCGGTAATTTTGAGGTTTGTATGCAGCCTTGGCGTGAAAACTGTTTCAAGGCCGTTCCTACCCAGCGGTTTCTATCGAGCATTATTCGCGGTGCTTTAGGGGACGATCAGGCCTGTGGCAGTAATACGCTAAGCGCCACCGCTGCAACCCGTATAGAGCCTGCCTACTCATTGAGTCTCGTGAAAAATCTAGAGGGCATGTTTTCGCGGGCATTGCTTTTTTGGGTGGTCGTTGTGGCGGTGATCAGCTTAACGCTATAGGTCGAAGTACTAATTTTATTGATGGGCCCAGCTTTGGGCTGTTAGAGGAGAGAGGGTTGTTATGCCATCGTTTGATGTGGTTTCAGAAGTCGATAAACATAACCTGACCAATGCGGTTGATCAAGCCAATAGAGTGGTGACAGGCCGCTACGACTTTAAAGGCGTGGAGGCAAAGTTTGAGCTGAAAGAATATACCGTCACCATGACCGCCGAAGGTGACTTTCAGCTCAAGCAAATGCTGGATATTTTGCAAAGCGCAGCGATGAAAAATAGCATCGACATTGCCTGCCTTGACAGTCAGCCGGCGCGCCCCAGTGGCAAGTTGGTGATTCAGGAGGTGGTGGTTAAAACTGGTATCGAAACCGATTTGGCGAAGAAAATCGTCAAAATGATTAAAGAGCAAAAGCTCAAAGTGCAAACACAAATACAGGGCGATCAGCTGCGGGTAACTGGCAAAAAACGCGATGACTTACAATCGGCCATTGCCTTTTTACGCAGCTCCGATATTGAGCAGCCCTTGCAGTACAATAATTTCCGCGATTAGTCAGTGTTGGATTGTTTGCCACCAGCTTCTAATTCAGTCACCCAAAAAACGGTGGCACCAGCCACCGCAATGGGCATGGCAAAGATGTTAATTACAGGAACCATGCTGGCAAGCATGATCAGGCCGCCGAATGAATAGCTGGTTAAGGTGGGGTGGCGCAGTCGTCGGCGCAACTCAGGGAAGGGGGTTTGATGATTGTCAGCGGGGTAGTCGACATATTGCACGGCCATGCACCAAGCGGCCCATAAGGCTGAAACGACCAGTACGATAAGATTTACCCCAGGGATAAACCAGCTGACGAAAATCAATAATAAAATCAATAACCCGCGGGTGAAAAAATACCAAAGTTTTATCAGCTCGCGTCCCAGTGTGCGAGGTATTAACGCAGCCCAACTTTCGTCGGGCGGTGCAATGCCGGTTAGCTTTTGCTCAATTTTTTCCGCTAAAATACCGTAAAAAGGGGCCGCTATTAAATTAGTAATAACATTAAAGCTATAGCCATAAATAAACAAAACTGCCACAGCAAAAATCGCCCAAAGTAGCCAGGCCAGAAACTCCAGCCACCCCGGCAGCCACCCCATCAGTAGCGACAAAAAATCGCTAAAAACCGACATAAGCGCTAGCGTTGTACCGATAAAGACCAGTAGGTTGGTCAGCAGCGGTACGATAATAAACCGCTTTAACCCCGGGGCGAGCATTAACCTCGCCCCGCGGCTTAAGTGATCCAGTGCGTGTGATGGGTTGCCTTGCACTTACTGGGCGCCAGCCTTTTCTAGTATGGCCACATATGGCTCACCGTGGCGGTGTTGCTTGACTGTTTGCAAAAGGGTTTTCCCCTCTGGTCCCAGTGTGTTTAAGCTGTAGCCTGCCGCCAGGAAAAAATCGACAAAGGTGGCAAAATTTTCCGCCTTCATGCCGCGGTAGGCTTTTTCTAGCAAGTGATAGTCGTGGCTGATGCCCGCCGGGGCGGGGTAGTTTAAAAAGCCTTTAATGCGTTCGTCATCAAACACTTCACCCAGTACTTTTTGTTTGTCTTTTTTCAATGTCATTGTTCGCCCAGCTTCTTCAGTAGTATTTCGTTAACGGCTTGTGGGTTGGCTTGGCCTTTACTGGCCTTCATGATTTGTCCGACAAAAAAGCCCAGCATTTTGGGGCGTTTTTTATCGTCGGCATTTTTGTAGTTATCCACCTGTGCGGGGTTGTTGGCAATGACTTCATCCACCATTTTTTCAATGGCGCCGGTATCAGAGACTTGTTTTAGACCGTGCTTGTCAATAATCGTATCGGCATCGCCTTCGCCATTGGTCATGGCTTCGAACACTTGTTTGGCAATTTTGCCCGAAATAGTGCCATCTTTGATACGACTGATTAAGCCGGCTAATTGTTCGGCATTAACCGGGCAGGTGGCCAGTGTCGTCTCTGACTTGTTTAAGTAGGCCGCTAAATCCACCATTACCCAGTTGGCGGCAAGCTTAGCTTCGCCCGAGCCTTTGGCGACGGCTTCAAAAAAATCTGCCGTGGGGCGATCTGTAGTGAGTACTGCCGCGTCGTATTTAGATAGACCATATTCGCTCACAAAGCGGTCGCGTTTGGCATCGGGCAGTTCAGGTAGGGTGTTTCGAATTGTCTCGATATAGTCGTCGTCGAGTATAACGGGAAGCAAATCTGGGCAGGGGAAGTAACGGTAGTCGTTGGCCACTTCTTTGCTGCGCATAGAGCGTGTTTCGCTTTTGTCGACGTCGAATAAACGGGTTTCTTGAACCACGGTGCCGCCGTCTTCAATAAGGTCAATTTGCCGGGCAGCCTCAATATTGATGGCTTTTTCCACAAATTTAAACGAGTTAATGTTTTTAATCTCGCAGCGAGTGCCGAGTTTTTCCTCGCCTTTTAAGCGCACGGACACATTGGCATCGCAGCGCATAGACCCCTGCGACATATCGCCGTCAGAAATTCCCAGATAGGTAATAATAGAGTGAATTTTCTTTAAGTAAGCCACGGCTTCTTCGGCCGTGCGCATGTCGGGTTCCGAGACGATTTCAATCAATGGGGTGCCGGCCCGGTTGAGGTCGATACCGCTCATGCCGTGATAATCTTCGTGCAGGGATTTTCCCGCATCTTCTTCTAGGTGCGCGTGGTGCAATCGAATCGATTTAGTTTCACCGCTGGCCAGTTCGACCTCTATGACGCCAGGGCCAACAATGGGTTCCTCCAATTGTGTGGTTTGATAGCCTTTGGGCAAGTCTGGGTAAAAGTAGTTTTTGCGCTCAAACACTGAACGTTTACCAATATCGGCGTTCATTGCCAAGCCAAACATAACGGCAAATTTGAATGCCTGCTCGTTGGCCACCGGCAAAGTGCCGGGCATGGCCAAATCGACCGCGCAGGCCTGAGAGTTAGGCGCTGCCCCGAATGCCGTACTGGCGCCAGAAAAAATTTTCGATTGGGTGGAAAGCTGTACATGAATTTCCAGCCCGATAACCGTTTCCCATTCCATATTATCTACCTCTTACGCTGTTGCGGGGGCCGTTTGCTGATGAAAGTCAGTGGCCTGCTGGAATTGATGTGCGACGTTAAGCAGTTTGCCCTCGGCAAAATAATTGCCAATGAGCTGCAGGCCGATGGGTTTGCCATCGATTAGGCCGCAGGGAATGGATAGGCCGGGTAGCCCCGCCAAGTTGGTGGCAATGGTGTAGATGTCTTCCAGGTACATGGCCACCGGGTCGCCGCCCTTGGCGCCAAATTCAAACGCGGGGTTGGGCGCGGTGGGGCCGAGAATGACATCGACATCAGCAAAAGCCTCGACAAAGTCTTGTTTGATCAGGCGTCGCACTTGCTGGGCTTTGTTGTAATAGGCGTCGTAATAACCGGCAGATAAGGCGTAGGCGCCGACTAAAATACGGCGTTTGACCTCATTGCCAAAGCCTTCGCCGCGCGAACGTTTGTACAGGTCGGCAAGATCTTTGGGGTCCTCGCAACGGTGTCCATAACGCACCCCGTCAAAGCGTGATAAGTTGGCAGAACACTCGGCCGGTGCAATCACATAGTAAGCCGGCACCGCTAGATGGGTGTGCGGCAGACTGATGGGTTTGATGGTTGCACCTAGTGATTGGTAGGTTTTAATGGCAGCTTGCACAGCTTCGGCGGTTTTGGGGTTTAGGCCTTCGCCGAAGTACTCATCGGGAATGCCAATGGTTAAACCGTTTAAACTGGCAGCGAGGCCTTGAGTGTAATCTTCCAGTGGTTGATCGACACAGGTGGAGTCTTTAGCGTCAAAGCTTGCCATGGTGTTAAGCATAATGGCCGCATCTTCCGCAGAGCGGGTGAGTACGCCGGCCTGATCTAGGCTGGAAGCAAATGCAATCATGCCGTAACGCGATACCCGGCCATAGGTGGGTTTAATCCCGGTAAGGCCGCACAGTGCTGCTGGTTGGCGAATCGAGCCGCCGGTGTCGCTGGCGGTGGCACCCGGTGCGAGAAGCGCCGCTACCGCCGCCGCAGAGCCGCCAGAGGAGCCCCCAGGGACACAGTTGGTGTTCCAGGGGTTTTTCACCGGCCCGTAATAACTGGTTTCATTCGATGAGCCCATGGCGAACTCATCCATATTGGTTTTGCCGAGCATAACGGCACCGGCTTGCTGATAATTCTCGACAATGGTGGCATCGTAAGGGGCAATAAAATTGTCGAGCATCTTAGAGGCGCAACTAGTGCGTACACCCTTGGTGCAAAAGATGTCTTTATGAGCAATGGGAACGCCGCACAGGGCTGGGGCGTCGCCTGCCGCCAGTCGCTGGTCGGCAACCTGAGCCTGCGCCAAGGCGATATCGCTGGTTAGGGTGATAAAGCTGTTGTAGCGATCATCGTGTGCCGCAATACGATCTAAAAAGTGTTGCGTGAGCTCTACACTGGAAAATTCTTTGTTGCGCAGGCCGCTTATCAGCTGGGCAATAGTTTTGCTGTGCATGAACAGTGTCCTTGGTTTAAGGGCTGTAAGTGTGTGTCGTTTTGGTCGTCAATTTGAGCGCATGATCACTCGATCACTTTAGGTACCAAGTAAAGGCCATCTTGCGTGGCTGGCGCCATGGCTTGTAGTGATTCTCGCTGATCGGTTTCGGTGACTACGTCAGCGCGCAAGCGCTGTACGGCATCCAGCGGGTGGGCCATGGGCTTAACGTTTTGGGTGTCTGCCGCTTGCAGTTGATCCACCAGCTCCAGCACTTGGGAAATGCTTTGCGCGGTTTCGGCCGCCGCTTCTTCTGAGATTTGCAGGCGCGCAAGTTCGGCCAGCTTTTCTATATCGGACTGATCTACAGCCATGGGTGTCTGCTCCAAAATCCAGTTGTGGCGGCAAAACTTGTATTTTACCGCTCTGTTGGTCATTTTACGGTCGAATCTACCGCCTGCCGAGGTTAAATTCGGCGAAAATGTCGATAAACCCCAAAAAGGCGCTAAAGTTATCACATTTGCGCCTTGCTCTAAATCCCTGCCGTTGATAGAGTGCCAGCATTAGCGAGCTGTCTGTGGTTAGTATCTCTTAATAAGGTAGTGGCTATTAATCACAGATTATTCGTGTAACACGTTAAATGGGGCCCCTATGGGGTCATCGGACAGACACATAATTGTCGGCTCGGGGCTTAAGTTAAGCCTCGGGCTCGCTTAGTATCCAAGGCCAGCTACTCTCATGTTCAAATATCTTCGCGGCGCATTTTCCAACGATTTATCCATCGATCTCGGTACAGCTAACACTCTTATTTATGTCAGGGGCAGAGGCATAGTACTGGACGAGCCCTCCGTTGTGGCCATTCGACATCACAATGGTCAAAAAATAGTGGAGGCCGTGGGCACAGAAGCTAAGCGCATGTTGGGGCGTACACCGGGTAATATTACCGCAATTCGTCCTTTAAAAGACGGTGTAATTGCCGATTTTCAGGTCACCGAGAAAATGCTTCAGCATTTTATTCGCAAGGTGCATGAAAACAGCTGGTTTGCCCCTAGCCCCAGAGTACTGATCAGTGTGCCCTGTCTTTCAACAGAGGTGGAGAAGCGAGCCATTCGCGAATCGGCGTTAGGTGCGGGTGCATTGGAGGTTCGCTTGATCGAGGAGCCAATGGCCGCCGCAATAGGTGCTGGCTTAAAAGTAGCCGAGGCAAGTGGCTCCATGGTGGTGGATATTGGCGGTGGCACCACGGAAATTGCCGTAATCAGCCTCAATGGCGTGGTTTATTCTGACTCTGTGCGCATCGGTGGGGATCGTTTTGACGAGGCTATTGTCAATTACGTAAGACGCCACTATGGCAGTATTATTGGCGATGCCACGGCTGAGCGCATCAAGCAAGAAGTGGGTTGTGCTTACGCTAGCTCTGAGGTGCGAGAAATCGATGTGCGTGGTCGCAACCTGGCCGAAGGTGTGCCGCGCAGCTTTACTCTCAATAGCGATGAGGTATTGGAAGCATTACAAGAGCCGCTGGCTGGAATAGTGCAGGCTGTGAAGAGTGCTCTTGAGCAGTCGCCACCAGAGTTGGCCTCCGATATTGCCGAAAGTGGTGTTGTGCTCACCGGTGGTGGCGCTTTACTGCGTGATATCGACCGTTTGTTGGCCAACGAAACCGGCTTACCGTTTGTGGTGGCCGAAGATCCGCTAACCTGTGTGGCTCGAGGCGGCGGTGTCGCAATGGAAATGAACGACAAGCGCAATATCGACCTGCTGTCCTCCTAATGTTACCACCGAGCCTGTGTCTTTGTGATGCAGGCTAAAACCTTGGAGCAATAGCCATTAAAACGCTGTTTACCAAAGGCCCAGCGGTCAGTTCGCGATTTGTGCTGTTTGGTCTTTTGGCCATCGTATTGATTTTGCTCGGTCTGTATACAGACGTCCTCGATAAGCCGCGAAGTCAATTAATTGATTTCGCCAAGCCTCTCTACCAAGTAACTGACTGGCCCCGTCGGATTAATCATTGGCGGCAAGAGACATTTGTCGCGCGCGGTGAGTTGCTGCAAGAAAATAAACGTTTACAAACCGAACTCCTCATACATAAGCGCAAGCTACAGCAGTTGGCATCCCTGTCGGCTGAGAATGTGCGCCTGCGGCAATTGCTTAACGCCACCGAGCTACTTAAAGATGATGTCTTGGTGGCCGAGCTTATTGGGGTGTCGCCCAATCCGTTAAGTCATACCCTAATACTTAACCGCGGCACTTTAGATGGGGTCTTTTCTGGCCAACCTGTACTCGATGCCAACGGCTTGTTGGGGCAAGTGGTTGAGGTCAGCCCCCACAGCGCCAGGGTGTTACTGTTGACTGATCCAGCCCATGCGTTGCCTGTGCAAGTGAATCGCAATGGTGTGCGTACTATCGCTGAGGGCACGGGTGATTTGGGGATGCTGAAGTTGCGTCATGTATCGAACACTACTGATATTCAAGAGGGCGACTTACTTGTCAGCTCAGGCCTAGGGCAGCGTTTTCCTGCAGGATACCCTGTGGCGACAGTCAATCGGGTGAGCCGTGACCCTGGCCAGCCCTTTGCCGATATTTATGCCAAACCTATGGCGCAAATGGATCGAGCGCGCAACGTATTGTTGGTGTTTGATACTAAGCAAGCGGAGCGTTAACCGCTATGGTTCGCGAACGTTTTCCAACCTATCTATTACTGTTTAGCTCTTTGCTACTCGCTTTTTTATTGGATATTTACCCGCTCGCTCTGGAGTACCGTGTATTGCGCCCGCAGTTTGTGCTGCTAGTGGCAATCTACTGGGTATTTGTTTTACCGCAGAGCGCCTCTATGACGCTATTGTTCCTGCTGGGTCTTATGCAGGATATTGTGGTTGGAGTTCCGCTCGGTCAGCATGCACTGATATTTGTGGTAGTTGCCTATCTGTGCTTACGTTCATGTCGGCGCGTTCGGCACTTTGCCCGCTGGCAAGAGGCTTTGTGGATACTTTGTTTAGTCGCTTTGGGTCAAGCGATTTCCGGCTGGGTGCAATCTTTGGCGGGGCGCGAAATCACTGGGTGGCAATTTTTGTTGCCAGCATTGGCCAGCGCCAGTGTTTGGCCCCTGCTATCGCTGGTCATGGATGTTTTACGTCGTTATTATCGTATTGCACGACAAATTTAGGACCACATTATGCCTGAGCACGACACACCACCTGCCTTAGTGCTGGCGTCAGGCTCACCACGTCGGCGCGAATTGTTGCGTCAAATCGGAGTGGCATTCACTTCGGTGTCTATTGATGTGGAAGAGCAGCGCCGGTCGGAGGAGTCCCCCGAAGCTTATGTACAGCGTTTAGCTCTGGAAAAAGCTCAAGCTGGGCTGGCCAACCTGAACCCAAAAGAACAGGCGGTAGTTTTAGGGGCTGATACACTGGGGGTGCTTAATGGTCAGGTGTTGGAAAAACCTCATAATCAGTCCCATGCCGCGCAAATGTTAACCTCTATGTCTGGTGTAAGGCACCAAGTGTTATCCGCTGTGGCCCTGACCGATGGCGTTAAGCAGCGACTGGCGCTATCGACTACTTGGGTTACCTTTAGGGAAATAACTGCAGCCGAGATCGAGCGCTACTGGTACACAGGAGAGCCACAGGATAAAGCGGGTGGTTATGCCATTCAGGGGCTGGGGGCGGTATTTGTCACGGCAATCGAGGGCAGTTACTCGTCAGTCGTAGGCTTACCTCTAGAGCTGACTCAGAACCTGTTAGCTCAGTACAATATTCCCGTATGGGGTAATGCTGCTAGCGCAGCCAACGTGAATGAGAGCGACTCGTGAGCGAAGAAATTCTGATCAATGTATCGCCGGTTGAGACTCGTGTAGCGCTGGTGGAAAACGGTGTACTACAAGAGCTACACGTTGAGCGAACGCACAACAAAGGCTTTGTTGGGAATATCTATAAAGGAAAGGTGGTTAGGGTCTTACCCGGTATGCAGGCCGCTTTCGTTGATATAGGTTTAGAACGTACCGGCTTTATTCACGCGCAAGAGTTAATACCGGAATCTGCCGATGGCGATAGGCATTCCGATTTGCCCGATATTCGCACCTTAGTGCGAGAGGGGCAAGCCGTACTGGTTCAAGTCAGTAAAGACCCTATTGGTACTAAAGGTGCGCGTTTAACCAGCCATATCACCTTGTCCTCACGCTATTTAGTGTATATGCCCAATAGTTATCATATAGGTGTATCCATCCGTATCGACGATGAAGCGGAGCGAGCCCGTCTGAAAAATGCGGTTGAGCAGGTGGTTAAAGACGATGACAGTAAAGGTGGATTTATCGTTCGAACGGTCGCGGAGGGTATTAGCAGTGATTCGGTTATCGCTGATATTCCGTTCTTAAAAAAATTATGGCAAGGGCTTCAGACCAAAATGGGCGCTTGCAACGTACCGTCTGTGGTATACGAAGATATGCATCTCGCTTTGCGTTCACTGCGCGATTTGGCACGGCGTCCGATTGAAAAGATTCGGGTGGATTCACGTCAAAGTTGGTCGCAGATGCGAGAGTTTGCTAATGAATACTGCCCGCAATTGATCAACAGTATTGAATGCTATCAGGGTGAACGCCCTCTAATGGACTTGTACGGCATTGAGGATGAAATTGCACGAGCTTTAAACACCCATGTGCAACTTAAATCCAGCGGCTATTTAATTGTAGAGCAAACTGAAGCGATGACTACGGTTGATGTTAATACCGGAGCTTTTGTGGGGCGTCGCAACCTAGAAGAAACTATTTTTAAAACCAATATGGAAGCGGCTACTGCAATTGCCCGGCAGCTTAGGGTACGCAATATTGGTGGTATTATTGTTCTCGACTTTATCGATATGCAAGATGTTGAGCATCAGCGCCAGGTTATTCGAGCTTTAGAAAAGTCTCTCGAAAAAGATCACGCCAAAACCAAAATTACAGGTGTGTCAGAGCTCGGTTTGGTTGAGATGACGCGCAAGCGAACTCGTGAATCCCTAGGGCAAATGCTGTGTGAGACCTGTCCCGTCTGTCAGGGGAGAGGTGAGTTGAAGTCAGCAGAAACCATCTGTTATGAAATTTTTCGCGAAATACTGCGTGAGGCCCGTGCTTACGATAATGAGAAGTTTTTGGTGATGGCTGCGTCAAATGTAGTGGATCGGCTGCTGGATGAAGAGGCGGCTTACGTTGCTGATTTGGAGTCTTTTATTAAGCGCACGATCGAGTTTCAAGTCGAGCCTCTGTTTAATCAGGAACAGTATGACATTGTGCTGGTTTAATGCCGACGGTGACATGGCAATGAGGACGGACGGTATTTACTCATGTTTCATGCGCTAAGATTTATATTGCGTAAATTCTACCTTCTGCTGGCAATCTTAGTGATTGTGTTGGCCGTCGTTGTGCAGCTGGGTCGAAACTTTTCATACCTAATATCCGACTATCGCGATGAAATCGCAACTGCTCTTTCAGTGCAAGCCAAGGCCCAGGTGACATTGAGTTCTCTAGAGGCTCAGTGGGATGGACTTCAACCATCGGTCATTGTCCAGGGCATCCGGCTGGAGGATGACGACGGTACATTGTTGGGGGAAATTGCGCGAGCACAGTTAAGATTAGATTTAATTGCTTCCCTGCTGAATTTTCAGCCGGTGTGGAGCAACGTGGCTTTTAGTGGTGGCTCACTGACCGTTAATCAAAGTGAAGCTGGACATTGGATGTTGAGCGAGCAAGCCGTTAGCGAAGAGGCCTCAAAAACCAACAGCGGTGACAATCAAAAATTAATGGATATGTTGCTAGCCGCTCGTCGAATTAATTTTGATCATACTCAACTGCATTTTAAATTTCAAAACGGTGATACCATCACTTTGCAGTCCCCCAGAGTATTGGTGGAGAACCGCAATGATTTTCATCGGCTATTAATCAGTGTCGATGTTGAGCAAAACAAAAATGCACTCTTTATTGTCATGGAGTCTTCAGGTGATCCTCGCCAGCCTGATTCAACCGTGGCCAGTTATATACAATTTCGAGACTTCCCCTTAAGTACACCCGCCGATGTGCTCACTGCGCAATTCGTAAATAAACACCTAGGTCGGGGCGATTTACAAGGCACCTTGAATGCCGGTATTTGGCTTAATAAAACCGAGAGCAACTCTGCCTTTGAAGTGGTTGGGGAGTTGAGTTTGTCGAACACTGTGATTCCTGTGGCTAACGGGGAGTTGGATTTACAAGCGGTTAACGCTGATCTTTCCGGTTACGTCAGTGATTTGAATCACTGGCAGCTTGGGGTTTCATCTCTGGAAGTGACCGCCCAGGGCAAAGCCCAAACGGATTTGGCACTATTAGCGATTAAAAGCGGTGCACGCTCCCCCACAACCCTGCGCATAAATGAGCTTAATCCCCAGTGGCTGACCCAGGTGCTATTGGGGGGTAATTTTTTTGAGCCCGATGGCCAGTTAGAAAATTTAGCTTTATCACTTGACCCTCATGGTCGATTACACAATTTACAGTTTGTAATGCCCGCAGGCCAGCCCGCTTTATGGCAGCTGACAGCGTTCAGTGACAATATTGACGTGGGTAGCTGGAATGGAGCTCCTGGGGCAACGGGTGTGTCGGGTTACATTACAGCTAATGCTCGGCAGGGCGTGGTACATCTCGATGCTCGAGATAATTTTTCTGTGTTGTTTGAGGGGGTCTATGAGCAACCCATGCAGTTTAATCGTGCTCAGGGCCAAGTGAGTTGGCTATTGCGTCCGGAGCAAAATGTCATAGATGTGTACTCTAGCGAAATCACCGCCTCGGATGGTACTGAGCAGTTGCAGGGGCAGTTTCACTTGCACTTACCTTATCAGCGAAACTCAGGACCGATTGAGCTTACCATCAGTGCGACAGCGCAGCAGGTAGCAGCTCAGCAGTATAAAAAATACATTCCAATTGTCTTACCTGAATCTTTACGTGAGTATATTGAGCAAGGAGTTGGCAAAACGAATGCAGGTATTGCGAAGCAGGCGCAATTTATTTATCGCGGCGTGCTTAATGATGGTGCTCCAGAGGCGCACAATGTTGCACTCAGCCTGAATATAGATCAGGCCTCGTTTCATTATCAAGATAACTGGCCTGAAGTGCATGACACACAGGGTAGTCTGTTGGTCGACAATGATGATGTCTACGTGCGGATCGCATCGGGCCGGATTTATAATAGTGAAGTAATCGATGCCGAAGTGATATTGAATGATAACCCTGCGGGCGAGGGGGCATTGTTAACCATCGCCGGGCACGTGGATGGTATTGCTAGTGATGGTTTGCGCATATTACGCCAAAGTGTATTGCGCGAGTACGTGGGCGATCAAATGGATAGCTGGTACTTGCACGGGGAAATACAGGCGGCTATTGATATTGCGATACCCTTGCAGGAGCAAGCAGCAGGTGGACACTACGCCGTTGATGTCAATGTTCAAGCTTCCAGTTTTGACCTCGATAATTTAGCCCTCGAGCTGGATGATGTTAAAGGCCGTATTCGATACGATGATAAAGCTGGCATTCAAACGCAAGATTTAACCGCTCAACTTTTTGGTCATCCGCTACAAGTTGCAATGCGCAGCGCTACGAATGAGAGCGGGCTGCTGACGATTATAGAGGCGCAAGGCAGCGCCAGCGCAGATCAGTTGGCGCACTGGAGTGAACAGCCGGGACTCTTGTTTGCCGATGGAACCATGCCTTTGCGTTTATCGGTGGAGCTCAATCATGGTGATGAAACCGCTGAGTCGAGAGAGGATCAACGCCTGGCGGCTATTTCAGTACATGCAGATTTGACCGAAGCGGCGGTTAACTTGCCCACTCCTTTGGGTAAAGAGCGTGGTGAACCTGGCACGGCGGTGGTCAATTATATAATGGGCAGTGAGACTACCTTTGTCGATGTTCACTATTTAGATCAAGTTCGAGCGATGTTGCACTTTGAACAGGACGAAAAAGCATTGATTAGTGGTGCGGTTGGGCTTGCCGCTGAGCCTGAGTTTCCATCGACCCCTGGCTTACATATATCGGGCAGGGTAGAGCAAATAGATATTGCTACCTGGCAGAATGTTTTAAGTCAGTATAGAGGCTACGAACAGCGAATGCTCGGTGAGTTAAATGAGCCGCAAGTAGCCTCTAGCCAGATACCAATCTCTACAGACTTGCTAATACATCGACAGCCTCTTGGTGCAATTGCTCTGACTGACTTACGTTTAAGGGCGAGACAGCTTGAAAGTGGCTGGGACTTTCTTATTAATAATAACGCGATAAATGGCGAACTCTATTGGCCAATACTAGCGTCTGAGCCGATGCGTATTGTCATAAATAGTTTGAATGTTCCCGCTGAATTACTGGAAGGTGAGGGGGGCGACAAATCACTGGAGTTGACCAACACACACACTTGGCCGGATGCAGAGGTGAGTATCGACTCGTTACGGCTGGCCGATAAGGATTATGGCCAGTGGTCTTTTAACCTTCAACCCAGTAAGGATAAATTGGCTTTCACTGATATTAAAGGCGAAATCCGTGGTATGGAAGTGAAGGGTATCAACGGTGCTGGTGCTACCCTAGATTGGACGTTGGGTGAAGCTCCTCAGACTGCATTGGCCGCCGAGCTTAAGGTCGCCAATATGTCGAAAACTTTGCAGGCGTGGGGTGCTCCTCCCAGCCTGGAGAGCCAAGATGCTTTGTACAGAATGGACTTTACTTGGCCGGCATTGCCGACGGATGTCGATTTAGAAACAGTATCGGGCCAACTCGATGTGAAATTGGGGCAGGGACGTTATTTACGTGACAGTGCCGGTGCCAGTGATGGGCTGCTGAAATTCTTAGGATTATTTAATTTCGATTCTTTAGCGCGCCGGGCAAGGTTGGATTTTTCTGACCTGTATAAAAGTGGTTTGGCGTTTGACAGTATTACCGGGCAAGTGGCGTTTGATGAGGGGCAGCTTAATATTACAAAAGCCTTTCAGTTGCAGAGCCCTTCAAGCCGAATGGAGTTGACAGGCAGTGTGGACATGGTGGCGCAAACTTTGGATACCCGGCTGGTCGCCACTTTGCCGATGACCGGTAATCTGACAGTTATTGCAGCTCTTGCTGCAGGTTTGCCGGCTGCAGCTGGTGTGTTTGTTATCAGTAAACTGTTTGAGGAGCAAATGAATAAGGTCACCAGTGTTCGCTACGCAATTACCGGTGACTGGGATGATCCGCAAACGGAATTTTTAGGCGTGGCTGATAGTGCTGCGAATGATTGATACCGTTTTTGAGTTTCTAAATTATTGGTGTGCCAGCACAGTATCACGCAAGTAGCGGAATAATTTGCGGGCATGAGCAGGAGCTTTCGCTTGGCTTTTCTCTTTTTGCGCCATTCGAACCAATTGTCTTAAATGCTGGATGTCGACATCGGGATGATTGCTAATAAATTGTTGCAATGTGTCCGGGTTGCCGTCGATAAGCTGGTCGCGCCAATTCTCCACTTGATGTTGACGCTGAGTGTTGAGTGAATGCTTGGCGTTTAGATTGTCCAGTTGTTGTCTAACCTGTTCGCCGTCTACCTTACGCATGACCTTGCCGATAAACTGAAGGTGTCGACGGCGAGCCTCCCGCTGCCTGATGCGGTGCATCTCTTGAATGGCCTCCAGCACTTCGCTGGGAAGGTCGAGGCTTAGCAGTTGGCTATCACTTAATTCCGTCAGCTCCTGCCCCAGTGCTTGCAGAGCGTGCATCTCGCGTTTGCGTTGAGACTTGCTCGGTAGGTCATCAAACTCTAGGTCGTGCTCTTGATCTTGATCGTTCATGGTGTGTCTTCGTCCAATTCTTCAAAGCCCGACTCAATTAATGAGCAGATGGCTTCCAGCGCCTGATCGGCATTGTCGCCACAAGTGGCGATGTGTAATTCTTTGCCCAATCCGGCCGCGAGCATCATCAGCGCCATAACACTGTGGCAATTGGCATTTTTACCTTCACAGGTCAGTTCGATTTGGCAGTCGTATTGATTGGCCACGGCCACCAATTTGGCGGCGGATCTGGCGTGTAAGCCCTTGCGGTTAATTATGGTCACAACTCGGGTTGGCATGGGAGGCTCTATTGTGGCGCGTCTAATTCTCTGTGACGAACCTGCACATTGTCCAGTTCACCTGAGAATTGTTGTTGTAGCTTGTCGCATAAATAGACCGAACGATGCTGACCGCCGGTACAGCCAATAGCGACAGTAATATAGCTGCGATTATTAGCTTGGTAGTGTTGCCACCAGCGACCTAAGAAGTGGGTTATATCTTGTAGCATGTCTTGTACTAGCGGTTCTGAATCTAGAAAATCAATAACATCGACGTCGCGTCCAGTTTGGCTGCGTAGACTTTGCTTCCAGTGCGGATTGGGTAGGCAGCGTGCATCAAACACGATGTCGGCATTGTTGGGCGGGCCGTGTTTAAAGCCAAATGACTCAAATAATACTGCCATGCCATCTGAGTGAGGTTCGGCAATACGAGATTTAATCAGCTCGCGCAACTGATGCAGGTTTAGATCCGTAGTGTTGATGACAAGATCTGCCGCATCTCGCATGGGCTCAAGTAACTGGTGTTCGGTTTCAATTGCTGCGGTCAAGTGGCGATGTTTGTCACTCAGTGGGTGTTTACGTCGAGTTTCACTGAACCGCTGCACAATTTTTTTGGTTTCAGCGTCTAGAAAGACAACGGTAAAGGGTAGGTGAGCATCTTTATGATGTCCTACCATTGAGGGGAAAATTTCTAAGTCTTGCCAAGCGTCGCGAATATCGATGCCAATGGCAAAATTTTGATTGTCCGCGTCTTTGTGCAGTTGAATTTGAGTGATTAGCGCAGGCAGCAGGCTTACCGGTAAGTTATCGATACAGTTATAACCGGCATCTTCCAGCGCGTTTAGCGCGGTACTTTTCCCCGAGCCCGACAAACCACTGACAATCACCAAATGCATAGTGGTTAGCCTGCTGGTGACTGGGTGGCAGCGGCAAAAAGCGCTTGCGGGTTTTGCGCAGACCGCAATGCCTGGCGAAACTGATTGTCATTAAGCGCGCTGGCCAGCGCGGCCAGCGTTTTTAAGTGTTCGTCACATGACTCCTCGGGAACCAGCATGGCAAATAATACATCGACCGGTTCACCATCCATTGCATCGAAGTCAATGGGGTCTTTTAAGGTGATTAGTGCGCCCAATGTACAGTCGCAACCTGGTATGCGTGAGTGGGGGATGGCGATGCCATGGCCAATACCGGTAGAACCGAGCTTCTCCCGCGCGATTAAACGCCGAAATACGTCATCGGCGTCGAGCATGGGTGAGTTCTCGGCAATGGTATTGGCGAGGATCTCTAGTGCGCGCTTTTTACTGACCCCTTCGATATGGCATAGGGTGCGTTCTGGGGATAATATTTGAGAGATTTCCATGAGTATTATCTGTGGCTTTTCAGCTTTTCTTTGTGTTTGATCACTTGACGGTCAAGCTTGTCGGTAAGGGCGTCAATGGCGGTGTAGAGATCTTCGGAGTCTGCATTAGCAAAAATGTCTTTGCCGCTGACATGTATGCTCGCTTCAGCTTTTTGGGTTAGTTTTTCCACAGTGAGAAAAACATTAATGCTGGTGATGAGGTCATTATGGTGCGTTAACTTTGCAAATTTATTATGAACATACTCTTCAATTGCTTCGGTTACCTCAATGTGATGACCGCTGATGTTTATTTGCATATAGCTATCCTCCTGAATCAGGGTGGGCCTATCCCACCCAGCCGGCCGCAATAGTGCCACCGGTGCATAAACAGACTGTATCAGACAATGCTTTTACGTTCATTTGATGGTGGAATATTGAGCGACTCTCGATACTTGGCAATCGTTCGCCGTGCGACCCTTATTCCCTGCTCGGCCAGCATGTCGGTAATTTTGCTGTCGCTGAGTGGTTTTTTCGAGTTTTCAGCTGCCACCAATTTCTTAATGATAGCGCGGATTGCAGTAGACGAACACTCACCGCCTGAATCGGTGCTGACGTGAGATGAAAAAAAGTATTTCAGCTCAAAAATACCCTGGGGGGTGTGCATATATTTCTGCGTAGTCACCCGCGAAATAGTCGACTCATGCATTTCTACCAACTCGGCGATATCGTGTAACACCAAGGGTTTCATGGCTTCTGCGCCATACTCCAGAAATCCTCGTTGCTTTTCCACAATACAGGTGGCGACTTTCAACAGGGTTTCGTTACGACTTTGTAAGCTTTTTAGAAACCAGCGGGCCTCTTGTAAATTGTTTTTCAAAAAGGTGTTTTCGCTGCTGGAATCGGCTCTTTTAACCAGTGATGCGTAATCGGAGTTGATTCGTAACCGGGGAGCTATATCCGGATTAAGCTCAACGGTCCAGCGCCCTTCACGTTTATCGACAAATACGTCGGGCACGACATACTCGGTTTCGCGAGTGTCAATAGCGTCACCCGGGTGGGGGTTGAGGGTTTTGATTAGGGCAACCGCCTGCGCTAACTCTGGCTCTTTTAAGCGTGTTTTGCGCATTAATTGCCGGTAATCGCGGCTGGCGAGCATGGGGAGATATTGTTGAACGATTTGCTTGGCGGCATCCAAAAAAGGTGTGTCGGCGGCAAATTGGGTCAGCTGAACCAACAGACACTGCTCTAAATTCTCGCTGCAGATTCCCGATGGATCGAATTGTTGCAATCGGTGCTGTACAGCTTGCACCTCATCCAGTTCAAGCTCTTCGAAGTTGGGTGCTAAGCCTTCAAAAATTTCTTCCAGAGTAACGCTCAGCAGCCCGCTGGGCTCTACAGCGTCAATAATGGCCAGAGCGATGATTTCATCGCGCTCAGACATCGGTGTTAAATTGAGTTGCCACATTAAGTGGTCGTACAGTGTTTCAGTACTGCCACGACGGCTTTCGAAATCTGAGTCGTCGCCCTCGTAGTTGCTGGCCGGTAGTGCCGGCGCAGAGCTCTCGTAAACATCATCCCAGCTGGTGTCCACCGGGAGGTCCTGAGGGATTTCTTCGTTCCAATCGCCTTCAGCATTGTTTTCAGGTTCGGTTTCAGTGGCTTTGGCGGATTCTTGAGTGAGGCTGCTGGTCTCATTAATAGCAGCTTCTTGTTCGGATTTTTTTTCCGCCTCGGTGCTAGGCTCGTTGTTCTCTTCGGTTTCCAGCATGGGATTGGAATCCAGCGCCTCTTGGATCTCCTGCTGGAGGTCCAAGGTCGACAACTGCAGCAGACGAATCGCCTGTTGCAGTTGGGGGGTCATAGTGAGCTGTTGGCCCAGTTTTAATTGTAACGATTGTTTCATGGCTTCTTCAGTACGATCTTGCAGACTATGGTTTGAGTTTAGTCAGCATGTCGCCCCCAAGCAATAGCTCCTAGCAATCTTTATGCCTAACAAGGAGAATTAAGTATATGTCAAGGTGGCGAACCGGCTTTTAGAGCATAAAATGCTCGCCAAGGTAAACTTTGCGCACTTTCGCATTGTTCAGTACTTGTTCTGAACTGCCTTCGGCGATGATATGCCCTTCGCTGACGATATACGCTTTTTCGCATACACCTAAGGTTTCACGGACATTGTGGTCGGTAATCAGTATACCGATATTGCGGTCTTTTAAGTGGAGGACAATCTGTTGGATATCGCTGACGGAGATAGGGTCGACCCCGGCAAAGGGTTCATCTAAGAGGATAAACTTAGGGTCGGTGGCAAGGGCTCGCGCTATTTCTACCCGCCGTCTTTCACCGCCTGACAGAGCCATGCCCAGGCTGTCGCGAATGTGGGTGATGTGGAACTCTTGCAGTAGTGACTCTAACTGCTCTTCGCGTTCGGCCTTAGAAAGCTCCTTGCGAGTTTGCAATATGGCGAGAATATTATCCGCGACAGATAATTTACGAAATACTGAAGCCTCTTGTGGTAGATAGCCAATACCCGCTTGGGCACGCCCGTGGATGGGCATATGTGTCAGGGATTGATCGTCGATGGCCACTTTGCCTTTATCGGCGCGAACCAGGCCGGCAATCATGTAAAAGCAAGTCGTTTTCCCCGCCCCGTTGGGGCCGAGTAGGCCGACTATTTCGCCGCTTGATACGCTTAGGGAAACATCAATGACGACTTGGCGCCCTTTATAGCTTTTGGCCAGATTATCTGCGCGTAGTGTCGACATATTACTGCTCTATCAGTGCCGGGGGGATGGTCATTTGAATGGGTTGGTCAGATTCATGATCGCCTTCGGCGCTGACCAGTTCGCGGTTGATGTCGTAGCGAATCTCATGACCTTGCATAACCGCGCCGTCTTGCTCCAGTAAAGCGCCTTTACTTAGCGATACGGTATTGTTGGCACTGTTGTAGGTAATAATGCCCGCCTTAGCGCTAACCACGCCGCGATCAATGCTCGGTTGCTGCTCAAAGTGGGCGGGTGAGCCCTCGGCAGTGATTTGTTCAACGCTATTGTCTTGATCGAATTGAACCACAATGGTGTTGGCGCGGATGATCAGTGAGCCCTGCTGTAGGCGGGCCTCGCCAGTGTATGTAACACGACCATTTTTCTGATCGAACGTTTGCTGGTTCGCTTGCAGCTCAAAATTTTGCTCGCGATCACTGGGTAGGCCAAAAGCAGTTGTGCTGACGATTGCCAATAGCACAGTGAGTACGCAGTGCTTCAGTTTAGCGGGAAGCCTTTTAGTCGGGAGCATAAATACCTTTTACCTCAGACAGCAGTGCCACACGACCTGAGTCGAGATCGGCGGATAAGCCGACGGCGCTGGTAGTGCCGCGAGCGCTTTGCATGGTAACAGGTTTATCTGTTGTGGCAATTTGCTCGTGAGTGTTTACTAAGAGATCTTCGGTAGTGACATCCAGTCGGCCGTAGCGTGGATGCTCGCTATAAGCGTTGACGGTGCCGCTTAGCTGAAGAGTCTGTTGTTCAATATCCGCTATTCCCTGGTTGGCGACTAGGTGCCAGGGGTGACTGGAATTCTCACTCAGAAAAGTGAGTTCCGGTTGCTCAATATAACCCTCGGTGGTATCAGCGGTTTTAAAGTAGGTGACTTGGCGCGCTTTAAGGGTGTGGGTCAGTCGGCCGCTGTCATCGAATGAGCGATCGGTCATTTCTACTAGATAAACCTCGGGAAAATCTGGGGTGCTCGTCTCGCCGGCGCCTTTTACTAAATCGTTGGGTGAGTATTGCAAGGCGCTGTACAGCAAACCGCTGACCAGCGCAATGGTAATAATCCAGGATCGCGGTTGACGAGGTCGCATTAAGCTTGCTCTGGCGGTAAGTGCTGGCCAATGGCCGCGCGATAGTGCCCCTGCGCTTGCAGGAGTAAATCGCATGCTTCGCGTACGGCGCCATCGCCGCCGTTACGGTGACTGACCCAGTGCGCGTATTCAGCTACCGAAGCGTGCGCGTTGGGAACGGTTAGGGCCAGGCCCACGCGTGTCATGATGGATAAATCGGGCCAGTCATCACCCATGTGGGCAATTTCTTCGGGTTTTAAATTAAGCTGGTCAAACACCTCTTGCAGCGCTTGCCATTTATCTTCGCGGCCTTGTATCACCAAATCTACCCCCAGCTCTTTAGCGCGCCGGGCGACGATCTCGCTCTTGCGCCCTGTGATAATGGCAACTCGGACATCACTGTACTTTTGCAGGCTCCTAATGCCTTGTCCGTCTTGGGTGCAAAAACTTTTCATCTCGTTGCCGTGATTGTCATAGTAAAGCTTGCCATCGGACAGAATGCCGTCGACATCGAGAATCAGCAATTTTATCTGTTTGGCCAGTGCCAGTGTTTGTTGAGTCATAAGTAAGTACTTGTATCTGAGGGCATTAGACCACACCCGCCCGCAAAAGGTCGTGCATATGTAAGATGCCACAGGCCCGGTCGCCTTCGGTGACCACCAGTGCGGTAATCTTGGCTTCTTCCATCACTTTTAAGGCTTCAGCCGCTAAGGTGTCACGGGCGATGGTCGTGGGGTTGGGGGTCATGATGTCACGCATGATGGCAGAGTGAATATCAATGCCCTTATCTATTTGGCGGCGCAGATCACCGTCGGTAAAAATGCCAATAAGCTTCTCGCCTTCAAGGATGGTGGTCATACCGAAGCCTTTGCTGCTCATCTCTAGCAGAGCTTTTGACAGGCAGTCCTCGGGGCTGGAGATGGGTAGCTGGGGGCCGGTGTGCATCAGGTCTTCGATCTTGAGCAGTAGCTTGCGCCCCAAGGTGCCGCCCGGGTGTGAGAAGGCAAAATCTTCGGCCGTGAAACCACGCGCTTCCAGCAAGGCGATGGCCAGCGCGTCGCCCAGGACGGTGGTGACTGTGGCGCTGGACGTGGGGGCTAGTGCCAATGGACAAGCCTCGCGCTCAACTTCAATTGATAGATGAATGTCGCAGCTCTTGGCTAAGGTGGAGTCGGGGTTGGCGGTTAGGGCAATCATGGGAACCCCTAGGCGCTTGATCAGGGGCAGAAGAGTAATCAGCTCGCTGGAGTTGCCCGAGTAAGAAATGGGCAGCAAAATATCATCGCGAGTTAGCATGCCGAGGTCGCCGTGGCTGGCCTCGCCGGGATGCATAAAGAAGGCTGGGGTGCCGGTGCTGGCCAGTGTCGCGGCAATTTTTTTGCCCATATGGCCGGATTTCCCCATGCCGGAAACGATAACGCGCCCCTTACAGCCGAGCATAAGTTGACAGGCTCGGGCGAAGTTACCGTTGACGCGCTGGCCCAAGGCTGCGACCGAAAGGGCCTCCTGCTCAATGGTGCGTTTAGCCGAAGCGATAAAGTCAAAGTCGGTCATAAGTGCTTTTCGTTACTCTTAGTCAGCGGTTCTGTTCCTATTCTATCAGCCGAGAAGAATAAAGTAGTAGCCTGCGTATATCGCAAGAAACACAACACCCATCAGCTTGCCCAGTCGGGGGCCTCCGCGGCGGCGGTAAACAAAAGCGCTGACCAGTAAAGCTAGGGCGAGCAGGGCCGTTAATGCCGCCATGGCGAGATAATCTCGGTGAAATACCGCCGGCTCCATAGCCAGAGGGGCAATCACACCGGGCAGCGACATAACTGCCAATAAATTAAATAGGTTGGAGCCGATAACATTGCCAATGGCGATATCGTGATGGCCTTTGAGAGCGCTGGTTACCGAGGCGGCAAGTTCGGGCAGGCTGGTGCCCACCGCGACGACGGTCAGCCCAATGACCAGGGGGCTAACTCCAAAGTGAAGAGCAAGGTCGCTGGCGCCGCGCACGAGAATATCCGAGCTCACCACCAGAGCGGCCAGGCCAAACACAAACCAGAACAGAGCCCGTCCCCGGCTCATGTTGGGGATGTCGTCGTCGATCTCTTCCGGGTGGTGACGTTTACTCCAGATAATCAGCGCCATAGCACAGGGTAGGGCAAGGAGAAGTGCAACGCCTTCACCTCGGGATAAGTGCGCATCCCAAAGGAACCAACCTGCCAGCGCGGTGATCAATAGTAAAACCGGCATTTCGGTTTTAAGTAAATGATTTTGTACCGGCAGTGCGGCGATTAACGCAGTCGCACCCAGTACCAAGCCTATATTGGCGAGGTTGGACCCCAAGGCGTTGCCAATAGCCAAGTCGCCTTGACCTTGCAAAGATGCATTTAAGGAGACTAGTACTTCCGGTGCAGAGGTGCCCAGAGCCACAATGGTTAGGCCAATGATTAGCTTTGAAACACCGTAGTTATTCGCTAACGCGGCGGCACCGCCAACAAATTTATCGGCGCTCCAAATCAGGCCGGCGAAGCCTACCAGTACGAGTAGCGCGGGTAGCCAGAGGTCGGTCATAGAGGGCTCTCAGGGTGTGGGTTGAATCTCAGTTTATACTGGGTGGCGCCAAAAGGCGCAGTTGCATACCGCTTTATAAGTGGGTGGCAGCGAGGTGAGATGGTATAGTGTTACGCCTTGCGCGGCAATTGTCGTCGTCGCCATTTTTTTTGAATTTTTATCAGATAAAGGAAGCGTGTAATGAGCACAGAAGGCTTGAAATCCATTATCGGTCGTCTCGGCTTGTGGGCAACAGCTCTAATGTTGGCGGTATCGGTCAATGCACAGGCGGCTGACCCGTACCAAGTCGTCGAAAATGTGACCGATGAACTGGTCGCTGCGGCCAAGGCCAAGAATGACGGTGGCGATAAGGCCAGCTACGACGCGGAAGTTCTCGCGGCGCTGGACCCCGTTGTGGCTTTTGACTATATAGCTCGTGTCGTAATGGGGGATTACTACAAATCTGCCAGTGCTGAGTTGAGAAAGGAATTCGCCGAAAAGTTCAAAACCGGGCTAGTAGCCTCTTACGCTAAAGGTATTGCCACTTACGCCGACAGTGACATCCAAGTGTTGAAACCCGATGAGCCGGTTGGCGAGCAACGCCGAGTGACGGTTAAGCAACAGGTCAAGCATCAGGGGTCGGTGCATAAGTTGTCTTACACTATGGGGAAAAGCAAAAGTGGCGAGTGGAAGTTGATTAACGTGGTTCTTAACGGGGCCAATTTAGGTTCATCCTTTGCCAGCCAGTTCGAGCAATTGGCCAATAAATACGACGGCGATGTCGCCAAGGTCGTGGCCAACTGGGATGCCAGCGAAGCCTAAACTCTCCAATCTAGCCGCTGGGCGTGATTCTGGTGGCTTAATCCGGTAATATTCCCGCCCTAAGACAACCTGCCGGTGCCCTTGGTGCCGGCCTTGCCCTATGGGGATTGCAATGCAAGCTGAGCAAATCAAGGCGATGATCGAAAACGCCGTGCCTGACAGCCAGGCCGAAGTCCGAATTGAGGGTAATCACGTCCATTTGCGAGTGGTTAGCCCAGCGTTTGCCGGCCAGAGTCCGGTAAAAAAACAACAGATGGTATACGCTGTATTGAATGACATGATTGCCAGTGGAGAAATTCACGCCGTGCACATGCAGACCTTGACCCCAGAGCAGGCACAATAGCAATCATGGATAAACTATTAATTAACCGCAGCGGCCCGCTGAACGGTGAAATTCGCATCTCGGGTTCGAAAAATTCGGCCCTGCCCATTCTTGCGGCCAGTTTGTTGGCCGACAGCCCGATGCATATCTCGAACTTGCCGCATCTGAATGACATTACCACCATGTTGGCTCTGCTGCGCTGTATGGGAGTGGGTGTCACGGTGGATGAGCGCATGTCGGTTGAGATTGATGCCAACAGCATCAATGACTTTACCGCGCCCTACGAGCTGGTGAAAACCATGCGCGCCTCGATTTTGGTGTTGGGGCCAATGTTGTCCCGCTACGGCGTCGCCAACGTCTCCTTTCCCGGCGGTTGCGCCATTGGCTCGCGTCCGGTGGATATTCACCTGCGCGGTCTGGAGGCGATGGGAGCGGTTATTGAAGTGGACGAGGGTTATATCCGTGCCCGCAGTGACGGTCGCTTAAAAGGCGCTCATATCCTGATGGATACTGTAACCGTGGGCGGCACCGAAAACCTGCTGATGGCCGCTGTGTTGGCCGAGGGCCGCACCGTACTGGAAAACGCCGCTCGCGAGCCGGAAGTAGTCGACCTGGCCAACTGTCTGGTGGCTATGGGGGCCAATATCGAAGGTATTGGCACTCAAACCATGATTATTGACGGGGTGAAATCACTTGCCGGCTGTCATTATAAGATTATGCCTGACCGCATTGAGACTGGAACCTATTTGGTGGCGGCCGCTGCCAGCCGTGGCAAAGTACGATTAAAAGACACGCGCGAGGATATACTCGAAGGCGTGCTGCTGAAACTAGAAGAGGCCGGCGCGCATATCGAAACTGGTCTGGACTGGATCAGTATTGATATGAAGGGTAATCGCCCTAAAGCGGTTAACTTGAAAACAGCGCCTTATCCGGCTTTCCCAACCGATATGCAGGCCCAGTTCACCGCCATGAATGCGGTAGCCGAAGGTTCAAGCTCGGTGATCGAAACGATTTTTGAAAATCGATTGATTCAGGTGCACGAACTAAACCGTATGGGTGCCAAAATCAACCTGCAGGGTAATACCGCCATAATCGAGGGCGTCGAGTCACTAAAAGGCGCGCCGGTTATGGCGACGGACTTGCGTGCCTCAGCCAGCTTAGTGATTGCGGGCATGGTGGCCGATGGCACCACCTTAGTGGATCGCATTTATCATATCGATCGCGGTTACGAATGCATCGAAGAGAAACTGCAAGCGCTCGGGGCGAATATTCGCCGCGTGCCCAACTGATGTTGCGACAGGCAACAATGAGTCTGACATGAGCCAAATGATTACCATCGCCCTGACCAAAGGGCGTATTTTAAAAGAGACTTTACCTCTGTTTGCAGCGGCCGGTATTACCCCGCAAGAGGATATCGATAAAAGCCGCAAGCTGGTATTTCCCACCAATCGCGATGACGTGCAGCTGTTAGTGTTGCGCGGCGCCGATGTGCCCACTTATGTGCAGTTTGGTGCGGCGGATATGGGTATTTCGGGCAAAGACACCCTAATGGAAAATGGTGCCGAGGGCTTGTATGAGCCGCTTGATTTACACATCGCCAAATGCCAGCTGATGACCGCGGCCATTAAAGGTGTGCCGCGCAAAAGTGGGCGCATTCGCGTCGCCACAAAGTATGTCAATATTGCCAAGCAATACTACGCCGCGCAGGGTCGCCAGAGTGATATCATCAAACTCTACGGCGGTATGGAGCTGGCGCCGATTATGAACTTGGCCGATGAAATCGTCGATATTGTCGATACCGGGAACACCCTCAAAGCCAATGGTCTGGAGTCGCGCGAGCACATTGCCGACATCAGTTCACGCTTGATCGTCAATAAAGCCTCGATGAAAATGAAGCACGTAGGTATTCAGGCCATTATTGATGGCATTGCGACTGCCGTACAGCGCGACTGAGATTGCGCCAGCCATAGACCTTTTACAAGAGCGTTAACTTATGATCACCCGACTCGATAGCCAAACTCCCGATTTCAGTGCCAAGCTGGACGCCTTGCTGGCGTGGGATTCGGTGTCTGATCATAACGTGGCTCAGGTTGTTGACGATATTATTGCCGAGGTCAAAGCGCGCGGCGATGCGGCTGTGGTGGAATACACCAATCGCTTTGACCGCCGCAATGCCGGCTCCATGGCAGAGTTTGTGGTAGCGGCCGATACGTTGAACAGCGCCTTGGCCGCCATTGCCCCGGAACAGCGACAGGCCTTAGAGGAGGCTGCCCGCCGAGTGCGCGCTTACCACGAACACCAGCGGCAAGAATCGTGGCAGTACACCGAGGCGGATGGCACGGTGTTGGGGCAAAAAATTACTCCGATGGAGCGAGTGGGACTGTATGTTCCCGGTGGCAAAGCCTCCTACCCGTCTTCGGTATTAATGAACGCTATTCCGGCCAAAGTTGCCGGGGTGGATGAGTTGACCATGGTGGTGCCCGCGCCCGACGGTGAACTGAACGATATGGTACTAGCGGCAGCTAAAATTGCCGGTGTGGATCGGGTGATTACTATCGGAGGTGCGCAAGCGGTGGCAGCGTTGGCCTATGGCACCGAGACCATCACCAAGGTCGATAAAATTGTCGGCCCCGGTAATATCTTTGTCGCCACCGCTAAACGCGCTGTGTTTGGCCAGGTGGCGATCGATATGATTGCCGGCCCGTCCGAAATCTTAGTGCTGTGTGACGGGCAAACCGACCCGGACTGGATTGCCATGGACTTGTTTAGTCAGGCCGAGCACGACGAGCAGGCGCAATCTATTTTGGTCAGCCCCGATGCCAATTTCCTCGATAAAGTCGAAGCGGCAATGCAACGTTTACTGCCCGCTATGTCGCGCCAGGCGATTATTGCCGAATCGCTCGCCGGTCGCGGCGCGCTGATTAAAGTGGCGGATATGGATGAAGCGATTGCGCTGTCTAACCGAATTGCCCCCGAACACCTTGAGGTGTCGGTGGAAGACCCCGAGGCATTGCTGCCCAGTATTCGCCACGCCGGTGCGATCTTTATGGGTCGCCACACCCCCGAAGCATTGGGTGATTACTGCGCCGGCCCCAATCACGTTTTGCCGACTTCAGGTACCGCGCGCTTCTCGTCACCTTTGGGGGTGTACGATTTCCAAAAGCGCAGTTCAATTATCTTTGCCTCGCCTCAGGGCGCTTCGACCCTAGCGCAAACGGCCTCTATTTTGGCGCGCAGTGAAGACCTTGAGGCACACGCCCTATCGGCGGAGTATCGCAAGCGGTAAATGCTGGGTGGGTGGTTTAGACTTGTCTGAACGCTGAACGCTATAGTCATAGCATTTATTTTAATGAAAACCGTGGCGGTTGATGGGTGTTTGTATGGCGAGTACGGTGGAGCTTAAATGTTTTTGTGGGCAGTTGCGCGGCTCGTTGCAGGTGGTGCCGAGTTCCAGTTTTCATGTTCACTGTCTGTGTTGCGATTGTCAGAAGTACGCCGAGGTTTTGGGTAATAAAGAGCGCATTCTCGATGAGCACGGTGGCTCGGAATTATTCCAAACCTATCCTGCCTTTCTCAAAATTACCCAAGGCCATGAGCACATTAGTTGTGTGCAGCTTGAGCCCAAGGGTATCTATCGCTGGTATGCATCCTGTTGCAACGCGCCTTTAGCTAACACCATGGGTAAGGCGTCGGTGCCGTTTGTGGGAGTGTCGGTAAAATTAATGCAGTTTGCCGGTGAAGACGAAAAGCGCAGAGCGCTTGGCCCGATCTGCCTGAAAGCGTTTGGTAAGTACGCGGTGGGCGAGGCAATGCCTGTCGATGTACATCCGCGGTTTCCGGTCAGTTTTATGCCTAGAATTCTTTGGTTTATGCTTAAAGGTGCGCTGTCGGGTAAAGCCAAACCCTCTCCATTTTTTGCCGATGGCCGGCCAGTGGCTAAGGTGCTGCGCGCTGGCGTGTAAGCGTCAACATTTTAGTATTAATTCTTAATACTTAAGTTCGGCTCACATCTGGGCCTAACGTGCGTTCTGCCACCATTACCTCAAACACTAATTGTTCTGGTTCATTGTCTTGACGAGGTCGCAATACTTGCACAGTGACCTTGGTGCCGGGGTCGATATCCGCCACCTCATTTAGTCCCTGTCGTTCAGTGCCTATCGGTTGGCCATCAATGTGAGTGAGCACATCCCCGGGGCGAATGCCAGCTACATAAGCCGGGTCGTTGATGGGGGTCTCGGTCACCAGTACCCCGGCAGTGCTGCCGAGTTTTAGTTCGTGCACCAGTGCCGGGGTTAATCGTTCAACGGTTAATCCGAGCCAGCCGCGCACAGCACGCCCGTATTTAATAATGTCTTTCAGTGAGTCGAAAGCGTCGTCGGCGGGTACCGCAAAGCCAATGCCGACTGTGTCGAAAATAATGGCGGCGTTAATGCCCAGTAAATTGCCTTGGGTGTCGATAAGAGCGCCGCCGGAGTTGCCGGGATTAATCGCCGCATCGGTCTGAATGTAATTCTCGTAGGTGCTAAGCCCAAGCCCGTAACGACTTAAGGCACTGACAATGCCTTGGGTGACGGTTTGGCCGACACCGAAGGGGTTACCAATGGCGAGTACCACATCACCCACGCGGGTTTTGGTTGGGTCACCAATGGAGATGGGGGTGAGGTTGTCCAGTTCAATTTTTAGCACCGCGAGGTCGCTTTCCGGGTCGTTGCCGATAAAGGTAGCACCTGCCCGACGACCATCGTGTAGCAGTACTAATATTTCATCGGCACCGTCGATAACGTGATTGTTGGTGAGCAAATAACCCTCAGCACTGACGATAACGCCGGAGCCTAGTGCCGATTGCACGCGCTTTTGTTGTTTGGGGTTGCGGTACAGCTGCTCAAACAAGGGGTGGTCGGCCAATGGATGGCGGCGGGTGGCAATCACTTTGCGCGAATAGATGTTGACCACCGAGCTGGCGGCGCGATCTACTGCATCGGCGTAAGAGGTTGCTTGTGTAGGCTCAGCTTTTTGACTTGCGGGGTTGGGCGGCTGCCAGGGCATCAAACCTGGAAACGCAATAAAAATAACCAGTGCGATACACAGGCCCGCCAAGGCGGGCCAAAAAACAAATTGCAGGGCGCGAGCAGTCATAGGGAGTTGGCCTGCCCGCTATTTATGGGCATCGGTTACGCCATCCTCAGGGAGGTTGTCACCGGTTGCTGGGGCGGGTTCTTCCATGCCGTAATCTTCACTCAGTGTGCCTTTGCTACCGGCGCGTTTGGGGGCCCAGTCGCGGGGCGCTTCAACATCTGTGTGTTCTAAATCGTGGCCTTTGTGGCCGGGCAGGTGGTGCTGGGACTCGTCCAGCAATTGGCGACCGATTTCAGGAGTGCTGAGTTTGAGGGCGCTGGACGCTAAATGCTCGTGCATGTCTCGGTAGCTGGCATTGAGGCTGTTGACCAGCTCAGTGGTGCGGGCGAAGTGATCGGTTACATCGTGTTGGTAGCTGTCCAGTGCCTGCTCGGCCTCTTGTAGGCGATTTTGCAAATCGCTGGAGCGATTGCTGCCGTTGCTGTTGCGCGACAGTAGATAACCCACAAGGCAGCCCACAAAGGTGGCTATTAATGCGGTGACTATAAGGGTGATCAATGAGTACACAAAACATCTCCTGACTGAATGCCTAACGTTGTAACACGCCGCAATTTCATTCGTGCGTGTTCAACCTCCTAATGAAACGGTATTATACGGCGTTTTCACTTGTAAAGAGAGGCCAGAGTCGCAGCTGGACCAATTCTTTTACAGGGTAGTCGCTTTAAAGTGGTCTTTCATGTCTGAATTACTGACTCAATCATCAACATTAATAGCTGGCCCCGCAGGCTCGCTAGAGGTGGCCGGTTCGCTGGGGCGCGAGACGGGCCCTTACTATCAAAGTGGTGCGCTGGCTGTGGTATGCCACCCGCACCCTTTACATGGTGGCACCATGAACAACAAGGTGGTAACCACGCTGGCCAGAACCTATCGCGATTTAGGGGTGGGTGTTCTGCGTTTTAATTTTCGCGGTGTGGGGCGCAGCGGCGGTGAGCATGACCACGCCCGTGGCGAGGTGGATGACGCCGTCGTGGTGGCCAGTGCTTTGCTGCAAGAGCGCCCTAAGGCGCCTTTATTGTTGGCCGGTTTTTCTTTTGGCGCGTCGGTCGCCGCTCAGGCCAGTTACCGGTTGCCCTGTCGGCACCTGACGCTGGTTGCGCCGCCTGTGCCGCGCTATGCGTTTGAACAGGGTGGCCGATTTGCCGCGCCGGTTACGGTGTTGCAGGGGGATCGGGATGAGCGCGTCGATGAGCCGACAGTGGAGGCCTGGGCGGGGCAGTTGGCGGGCAGTGTGGTTTACCGCTGCTTTGATGAGGCCGGCCATTTTTTTCACGGGCGTTTGACCGAATTGAAGCAATCGATGACCGAGGCGCTATTAGAGCAATTGCCGAGCGAGGCGTTATTGTGAGTCACAATCAGTTAAGCCCTGTAGGGCGCTATCAACACGACCTGAAGTCTGAGGGCTTTCAGTATGATGCTGCACAAGAGCAGGCCGTGCTTCACTTGCAGCGACTGTACGAGCGTTTACAGAGGCCGCGGGTAGGTCCTGGTTTTTGGGCAAAATTAACGGGTAAAGCCAAATTGGAGCCTGAAAAAGGGCTGTATTTTTGGGGTGGAGTCGGCCGAGGCAAAACCTACTTGATGGACAACTTTTACGAGAGCTTGCCCTTTGAGCAGAAAATGCGTGTTCATTTTCATCGGTTTATGCGTCGGATTCATCGCGAGTTAAAATCGTTGGCAGGGCAAAAAAATCCATTGGAGCAGGTGGCGGAGAATATAGCCGCCGAGGCGAAGGTGATTTGTTTTGATGAGTTTTTTGTCAGTGACATCACCGATGCCATGATGTTAGCCGGACTGCTGGATGGGCTTTTTCGTCGCGGCGTGACCTTGGTGGCAACTTCGAATATTGAGCCGGAGGGCCTCTATAAAGATGGGTTGCAGCGCGCCCGATTTTTGCCGGCCATTGCTTTGCTGGAGCGGCATACGCAAGTGGTGAATGTGGATGGCGGGGTGGACTATCGGCTCAGAGCGCTAGAGCAGGCTGAGCTTTATTACACGCCGCTGGATGCGAATGCCGAGGTCGGGCTGGATGGCGCGTTTGCGCGCCTGTGTCCGCCGGGGGCCGAAGTTCGTTATCGGCAGCGCCTAGAGGTGGAAGGGCGCCACTTGCTGGCGGAGCGGGTGGCAGACGATGTCGCCTGGTTTAACTTCGGGCAATTGTGCGATGGGCCGCGTTCGCAAAACGATTACATTGAGCTGGCTCGTGAGTTTCACGCGGTAATCGTCTCCGATGTGCCGCAGCTGGGGCGCGAGCGCGACGATCAGACGCGCCGGTTTATTAACTTGGTTGATGAATTTTACGATCGCAATGTAAAGCTGGTACTGTCAGTGGCGGTACCCTTGACCGAGCTGTACGCTGGCGGGCGTTTAACCTTCGAGATTGAGCGCACCCAGAGCCGGCTGTTGGAGATGCGCAGCCACGACTATCTGGCCCGCCCACACCGCCCGTAAGCTTAATGATGCGGCTTGGTGTGGGCTGTAAATAATTCCTAAAAAGTGCTTGAAAAGCTGCAGCTCCTTATGTAGTATTCGCGCTCTTTTGTGGGAAGCACCACCTAGTAGGCAGGTATAACATGAAGACATATAGTGCTAAAGCAGAATCAGTCGTACGCGATTGGTTCGTGATTGATGCAGAAGGTAAAACTCTTGGCCGCATGGCGTCTGAGATTGCTACTCGTCTGCGCGGAAAGCACAAACCTGAGTACACCCCGCATGTTGACACCGGTGACTACATTGTAGTTATTAACGCAGAGAAAGTAGCTGTGACCGGTAAAAAAGCGACTGACAAGATGTATTATCGTCACACCGGCTATATTGGTGGCATCAAGTCAATAAGCTTTGAAAAGCTGATCGATAAGGCCCCAGAGCGTGTTATTCAGAGTGCTGTAAAAGGCATGCTGCCGCGCGGTCCTCTTGGTCGAGCTATGTTCAACAAGCTAAAAGTGTACGCAGGTAGTGAGCATCCGCACACTGCTCAGCAGCCGCAAGAACTCAACATCTAAACGGAAAGCTGATTATGGCAGTTACTCAATATTACGGTACCGGCCGTCGTAAGACCTCGACCGCTCGAGTGTTCATTACTCCAGGTAACGGTACAATCACCATCAATGGTCGTTCGCTTGATCAGTACTTCGGTCGCGATGTTGCACGCATGGTCGTGCGTCAGCCGCTGGAGAAGGTCGAGCTGCTCGAGAAATTTGACGTTAAAGCCACCGTCGCTGGCGGCGGTAGCTTTGGTCAGGCCGGTGCGATTCGCCACGGTTTGACTCGCGCGCTAATGGAGTATGACGAGACTTTACGTCAGCCTCTGCGCGGCGCCGGTTACGTGACTCGCGATTCTCGTGAAGTTGAACGTAAGAAAATCGGTCTGCGTAAAGCACGTAAGAAGCCACAATTTTCCAAGCGTTAATTTGGCTCTTCGACAGCTGTTACAGCGTGTTCGATCAAAAAAAAGCGCTCAGGGGAAACCCTGGGCGCTTTTTTGTTTTGGGTTTAACCTAAATAAATGCCTGCAGGGGTGAGATTGGGTTGATTTGAGGCTGATTGAAATGCGTGCCACGTCTTTGCAGCCCTTATGTGGCGCGGGGTGGTAGGCTTTACCTTGTAACGGCTGAGTAATTTCATTAATATTGGCAAATTTTTAAAGACAATAAAATCTATCTAAATATTTGAAAATCAGTGAATTTTAGCCGTCGATGCTGTTAGGGGAGAAGTCGTCATGAGTAATGACGTTGTCAACAAAACACGCCGTCGCGTACTTACCGGTGCCACCACAGTTGTGGGTGCTATTGGTGCAGTAGGCGCAGCGGTTCCTTTTGTCGGATCTTGGAATCCGAGCGCAAAAGCCAAAGCGGCCGGGGCACCGGTCAAAGTGAATATCAGTAAAATAGAACCCGGTGCCATGATCACTGTAGAGTGGCGTGGCAAGCCGGTGTACATCGTGCGCCGCACCCAAGAGGCCCTGACTGGCTTAGAAAAAACAGCCGATCTCGTCAGTGACCCCAGCTCTGAAGAGCCTCAGCAGCCCGAATACGCTCAGAATGAGACCCGGTCGATTAAGCCCGAGTTATTGATTCTATTGGGGCTCTGTACCCATTTGGGGTGTGCTCCGATGTTCCGCCCCGATGTTGGCGCTCAAGATTTGGGTGGCGACAAGTGGCAGGGTGGCTTCTTCTGCCCGTGTCACGGTTCTAAATTCGACTTGGCGGGTCGTGTGTTCAAAGGTGTACCTGCTCCGATTAATCTGGAAGTTCCCCCCCACGCCTACGATGGCGATGATTGGGTAACGATTGGCGTGGATCAGGAGGCCTAAACATGAATTGGATGAAAGGATTGTGGACTTGGGTTGACGCCCGTCTGCCCGTGCAGCGCGCTTGGGATACCCATATGGGTAAATACTATGCGCCGAAAAACTTTAACTTTTGGTATTTCTTTGGTGTGCTGTCGATTCTGGTGCTGGTTAATCAGCTGATCACCGGTATCTGGCTGACCATGAACTACACCCCGAGTGCCGAAGAAGCCTTTGCCTCGGTCGAGTACATTATGCGCGATGTCGATTACGGCTGGATTCTGCGCTATATGCACTCCACGGGCGCCTCTGCCTTCTTTGTTGTGGTCTACCTGCACATGTTCCGCGGTTTGATGTACGGCTCTTACAAAGCGCCACGCGAGCTCGTTTGGATTTTTGGTATGACCATCTACCTGGTGCTGATGGCCGAAGCGTTTATGGGTTACGTTCTCCCCTGGGGGCAGATGTCCTATTGGGGTGCGCAAGTAATCGTATCTCTGGTGGGGGCTATCCCGGTTGTGGGTGAGTCTCTGGTGGAGTGGATTCGCGGTGACTACCTGATCTCGGGCATTACCCTGAACCGATTCTTCGCCTTGCACGTAGTGGCCTTGCCGATTGTGCTATTGGGCTTAGTGGTACTGCACTTGCTGGCTCTGCACGAAGTGGGCTCTAACAACCCCGACGGCATCGAAATTAAGAAAAACAAAGACGAAAACGGCATTCCTAAAGACGGCGTGGCTTTCCACCCCTTCTACACTGTGCACGATCTTGTGGGCGTTTCGGTCTTCCTGTTTGTGTTCTGCTTTGTCATGTTCTTTATGCCAGAGATGGGCGGGTTCTTCCTGGAATACGCCAACTTTGAAGAAGCGAACAACTTAAAGACTCCTGCGCATATTGCTCCGGTGTGGTACTTCACGCCTTTCTACGCAATTTTGCGGGCGATTAACTTTCCGATTGGTCCTTTGGATGCCAAGTTCCTCGGTCTGGTTGCCATGGGTGCTGCTATCGCGATCTTATTTGTGCTGCCATGGCTGGATCGCAGCCCGGTTAAGTCAATGCGCTACAAAGGCAACTTTAGCCGTATTGCGCTGATTGTGTTTGCGGCCGCTTTTGTGATTCTGGGTTACCTTGGTGTGAAATCACCGACTCCAGGCCGTACTTACTTAGCACAGGCGTGTACCTTCCTGTACTTCGCCTATTTTATCGGTATGCCATTTTGGACCCGACGGGAAAAAACCTTGCCGGAGCCTAAGCGTGTGCAGATGAAAGGTTTACCTCTGCACTTGGTGCTCGGTGGTTTTGCCCTGTTTGTCTTCCTGGTTGTTGTACCCATTAAAGCGGTTGGTGCCGAAGGCAGCTTTGCCTGCGGTGCTGTCCCGTGCGATACCATGGAGCCCGATTTGGAAAACAAGGCATCGCTACAGCGCGGTGCCAAGTATTTCGTCAACTATTGTATGGGGTGTCACTCGGCCAAGTTCTCTCGCTATCAGCGAGTGGCCGATGATCTGGATATTCCACACGACTTGATGATGGATAACATGGTGTTTGGCGCCGATGATAAGCGTGTGGGTGATTTGATGAAAAATGCCATGAGCGCCGACTTGGGAAAGCAGTGGTTTGGTGCAGCCCCACCGGACTTAACCTTGGTGGCTCGCGCTCGTTCACCTGAGTGGCTGTATACCTATCTGCGCAACTTCTATAAAGATGAGGAGCGCCCACTGGGTGTTAATAACCGAGTCTTTGCTAACGTGGGTATGCCCCATGTAATGATGGAGCTGCAAGGGCTATTGGAGTGTGGCGCCGGTCCTAAATTGGATTCACACGGTCATACCGAGCGCGATGACCTAGGTAATCCTGTCATAGAAGAACACTGCGGTGCACTGGTTGAAGGTGAGACCAAAGGCAGTATGACTGGTGAAGAGTTTGATCGGGCTATGTTTGATCTGGTCAACTTTCTTGAGTATGTGGCCGAGCCATCGCAGTTAGATCGCAAACGTATTGGCGTGTTTGTACTGCTGTTTATTTGTGTATTGTTTATATTTACCTACCTGCTCAATCGTGAATACTGGAAAGGTATTCATTGATTACATGGGCGAGTTTAAGCTCGCCCTTCGTTTTACATTTAATTGTTGAGGTGACCTAATGGGTGTTGTGACTAAGCGCTCATCCATGACTTTATTTTCTGGCCCAAGTGATCATTACAGTCATCGAGTACGCATTGTACTGGCTGAAAAAGGTGTTTCAGTAGATACAGTGGAAGTGGATACCGATAGTAAGCCCCGTGAGTTGGCGGATTTAAACCCCTATAATTCACTGCCTACATTGGTGGATCGAGACTTATCGCTCTATGAGTCGAAAGTTATCATGGAATACTTGGACGAGCGCTTTCCGCACCCGCCATTGCTACCTGTTTATCCGGTTGCACGGGCGCAGAGCCGTCTTTGGATGTATCGGTTAGAGCGCGATTGGGCGCCCAAAGTCGATGCAATATTGCAAGACCCTAACGGTACTAACTCCGACAAAGTTCGTAAGGACCTGCTGGATAGCCTGTTAAGTATTGCGCCGATCTTTAGTGAAATGCCATTCTTTATGAGTGACGAATTCACTATTGTCGACTGCTGTTTGGGGCCTATCTTGTGGCGCTTGGAAATGCTCGGGGTCGCTATACCGAATACCCGCCAAAGTCAGCCTTTAACGCAGTATATGGAGCGCTTGTTCAGTCGCGACTCTTTCCAGCAGAGCCTAACCGAAGCCGAGCGAGAGATGCGCGCAGCGGCTTAAATTCGTGGCAGCTAACCCTGCCCTTTGTAAACAGAGGTATTGATATGTCCATGAGTTCCAGACGCCCGTATATGCTTCGTGCACTTTACGAGTGGATCGTGGATAACAGTTGTACACCCTATGTTTTGGTCAATGCCAAAGCCACCGGGGTGGAGGTGCCTCTGGAGCATGTGAATAAAGATGGGCAAATTGTACTCAATATATCGCCTACCTCGGTAGTGGATTTGGATTTAGGTTTGGAGAGTGTGTCGTTCTCGGCGCGCTTTGGCGGTGTGCCTCGCGATTTATTTATTCCTATTTACGCGGTTTTGGGAATTTATGCCCGAGAAAATGGCCAAGGAATAGTTTTTGAGGCCGAGCCCGAACCACCCACACCACCTGAACCTACCCAGCCGGAAGGTGATAGTGATGCGAAACGACCCAGCTTACGGGTAGTGAAGTAACAAAAGGCGCTTAGGCGCCTTTTTTGTTTGTGATATATATTTTTCTCTATTTAAAAGCGACAGTTATATAGCGATTTCTTATTTGTTGCTGTTGCACAGCCCTTGTTATCTTTGACCTACAGACAGTGTTTCGAATAATAAGAACGACCGAAGTAGGAGTAGTAATTATGGCAATGTTCCAACACACCTTGGGTATTTTCACCAACCCTGACCGCGAGTGGCAACGTATTCGCAGTGAAGAGCAGAGCTTCTTTCGTGTCTATTGGACCCACGTACCTCTGTTAGCTCTAATACCGGTTATTTGCGCCTATTTTGGTGTGACTCAACAGGGGTGGAGTATTGGCAATGGCGGTGTGGTCAAGCTGACCTCTGACAGTGCGCTGATCCTGTGTGGCTTTGCGTATCTTGCCCAATTGGCTGCCGTCTATATTCTGGGAGAGTACATCAACTGGATGAGTCAGAGCTTTGGCGTATCGGATGAGCCCAATAAGCGTCACTATGAGGGCACCGCACTGGCAGTGTATTCCGCCGCTCCGATGATGCTGGCGGGCGTGGTTCTGCTATGGCCGGAACTGTGGCTGGTAGCGGGCGTTTTCATTGCGGCAGCATGTTACTCCATTTATTTGATTTATGAGGGTATTCCTATCTTGATGAATATCCCCCAGGAGCGCGGCTTTATCTACGCCAGCTCTGTTATTACCGTTGGCTTGGTGCTGGCTATCGTGGTGATGGTAGCCACCGTTATTGTCTGGGCTTCAGGCATGGGACCAATCTATGTAAGTTGATGCATTTTTAGAACGACAAATTCTATATGCGACTTAAAAGCGGCTCCGGCCGCTTTTTTGTTGACCCTGCAATAGTAACTGCTGGTTAGGGTTACCGGAATGTGACAGTTTCTTTACCGGCTGTCACATAACTGTCATAAACCCTCGATAGAGTGCGCCCAATGACCAAGTGGACTCAACCGAGGAATCATCCATGAACGTAAAAACATTCATCAAGAGCTTGACGGTAGCCGCTTCGCTGACCTGTGCGCCAGTGTTTGCCGATGTAGACCCCAACTTAGAAGATTACCAAACCACCTCCGGTATCTCGGGCAACATCAGCAGTATCGGTTCCGATACCCTGAATAACCTGATGACCCTGTGGGCGGAAGAGTTCGCCAAATTTTACCCTAACGTCAATATTCAAATTCAAGGTGCTGGTTCATCGACCGCTCCCCCCGCACTGACCGAAGGCACTGCCAACTTTGGCCCGATGAGCCGCGAAATGAAAAGCTCAGAGATTCAGTCCTTTGAGGCGCACTTCGGTTACAAGCCCACCGCTGTGCCCGTTGCAATCGATGTGGTTGCGGTTTACGTAAACAAAGACAACCCGATTGAAGGGTTGACCATGGCTCAGGTGGATGCCATTTTTTCTGCGACGCGCAGCTGTGGTCACAATGAGGATATTACCCGCTGGGGGCAGGTTGGCCTGGAAGGCAATTGGGAGAACCGCGATTTTACAATTTACAGCCGCAACGCGGTGTCAGGTACTTACGGCTACTTTAAAGATATCGCCCTGTGTGGTGGAGACTTTAAGGCCAGCATCAACGAGCAACCGGGCTCGGCCTCTGTCGTTCAGGGCGTGAGTGAATCGATTAACGGCATTGGTTACTCGGGTATTGGTTATGTGACTTCTAGTGTACGTGCCTTGCCTCTGGCCGCCGAAGAAGGCATGCCTTATGCGCCAGCGGACGCCGAGCACTCGGCCGATGGCAGCTACCCAATGGCGCGCTTCCTCTACGTTTACATTAACAAGCACCCCAACCGCGATCTCGACCCTATGCAAGCGGAGTTCCTGAAAATGGTGACTTCTAAGCAAGGGCAAGAGGTTGTTGTACGCGACGGTTATATCCCATTACCAGCCGCTGTTGCAGAGCGTGTTCACAAAGAGTTAGGCCTGTAATTTACAGCTTGCCAGACGTCTAATAATGCGCCTCCGGGCGCATTATTACTTTGTAACAAAAATGTCATAAATCGTTGCTACGATCGCCGCCGATGGCAAAGTAAACGCGGCGTACCACGTCTAAACATCCGGTCAACATAATCAGGAACCAGACTATGAGCGAGACATCTCCCGCTGTGAACGGGACAGAGAGTCTGATGCCAAGTGCCAGTGAAAGGGCTAGGCTGCGAAACGTGAGGCGCCTTAAGGATAGTATATCCAAATGGGGCATCACGACAGCGGGCTTGGCGGTTGTAGGTGCTCTCGGCCTAATCTTTTTCTACTTATTTTCCGAAGTCTTTCCCCTGATGAAAGACGCCGATGTGAACGTGATTGAGAGTTATCCGGTCAGTCAGGTGAGCAGCGCCGACAATCGCCATATGGTGTTGGAGCGCTACGAGCAGATTGGCGCCTCTCTAACCAGCGCTGGCAGCGTCGAGTTTTTTGCCGCCGACCAAGGTAAGACCATGTCCCGCACGCAGTTACCTCTGCCGGCGGGTGCGAAGGTTACCAGTGTGGGTACCAGTACACCCAATGAACGCCTGGCGGCTTACGGCTTATCCAGCGGTGAAATGCTCGTAACGCGCATTGACTACTCACTGTCCTATCCCAACGATCAGCGCAAAATTACCCCAGAAGTGGTGTTCCCTCTAGGAGAGGCGCCTATCGCACTGGACCCGCAAGGGCAGAGTTTGCGCGCTGTGGCCGTGCAAGCCACCGGACGCGGACATGTGCTGGCCGGTATTACGGCAGATAATCGTATTCAACTGGGGGTCTACACCAGCCGAACGAATATGATCACAGGCAAAGTAAGTACTAGCGGTAAAGTCTATACGCTGCCCAGACTCCCCAATGGTGCTCAGGCCCAAATAATTCAGGTCGATAAGACTGCGCGCCATCTGTTGGTGGCCGATGACAGCGCGCAAGTACATTTGTTTTCTGTGGAAAAGCCTGCTGTAGCGACGCTTACCGGGTCGGTGGCAACCGAGCGTGGTCAGATAACGGCAATGGAGTTTTTGGTGGGCACAGGTTCGGTCGTGATTGGCACCGAAGAGGGCAGTGTCAGTCAGTGGCTTTTGGTGCGCAACCCGAACAATATTTATCACTTACTACCTACTCGCGACTTTGACAGCTTGCCCGGCGCGATCACTACCATAGCGCCGGAATATACACGCCGCGGGTTTTTGGTGGGTGACAGTGAGGGCTACCTGGGTATTTACCACGGCACGGCTGCGCGCACCCTGTTAGTTGAACAGGTGGCCGATGCGCCGATTGAGCAGTTAGCGATTTCGCCTATTAACGGCAAAATGCTGATTCTCGATCAAGCGGGGTTGGTTCAAGTGACCGAGCTGTGGAACGAGCACCCAGAAATATCTTTCAGTTCGCTCTGGCAAAAAGTGTGGTACGAGGGTCGGTCCGAGCCCGAGTATGTTTGGCAGGCATCGTCGGGTGGCGATGAGTTCGAACCCAAAATGAGTTTGGTGCCCTTGTCCATTGGCACATTAAAAGCCGCACTGTTTGCCATGCTGTTCGCCATTCCGCTAGGCATTATGGGTGCACTATACACCGCATATTTTATGACGCCGAAAATGCGTGGCTTGGTTAAACCGACCATTGAAATTATGGAAGCCCTGCCTACGGTTATTTTGGGTTTCTTGGCCGGTCTGTGGTTGGCGCCATTTTTGGAAAATCATTTACCGGCTGTGTTCAGTGTGCTGATCCTAATGCCGCTGATGATGGTGATGGTTGGCTACGGTTGGTCGCATTTGCCCCAATCGATTCGTCACCGCGTCTCCGACGGTTGGGAAGCAGCCATCTTGATTGTTCCCATTTTGCTTACCGGTTGGTTCTGCGTGGCCATATCGCCGCACATCGAGGTGTGGTTCTTCGACGGCAGTATGCGCCAGTGGTTTACCAACAACGGCATCAACTACGACCAGCGCAACGCTCTGGTGGTGGGGATTGCCATGGGCTTTGCTGTTATTCCAACCATTTTCTCAATCGCTGAGGATGCCGTTTTTAACGTGCCGCGTCACCTCACTCAAGGTTCACTGGCGCTGGGCGCGACCCGTTGGCAAACCGTTATTGGGGTTGTTTTACCGACCGCGAGCCCGGGTATTTTTTCCGCCGTTATGATGGGTTTTGGTCGCGCCGTGGGTGAAACCATGATTGTACTGATGGCGACGGGTAACAGCCCGGTGGTTAACTTCAATATCTTTGAAGGGATGCGCACTCTGTCGGCTAATGTCGCCGTAGAGCTGCCAGAAACTGCCGTTGACAGTACACACTTTAGGGTGCTGTTTTTGGCCTCGCTGGTGCTCTTGGCGTTGACCTTTGTTGTTAACACCTGTGCCGAAATTATTCGCCAGCGCTTACGCAAGCGCTATAGCAACCTGTAAGTAGAGGCGATCACGAAATGAAAAATTGGATGAAAAGTGGTGCCCCCTGGATTTGGCTTAATGGCGGTGCGGTGGCTTTGTGTATTGTGATGGTGGTCGGCCTGCTCGGGTTGATTGCCATTCGCGGTTTCGGTCATTTTTGGCCGGCCGATATTATGCAAACCACCATTATTAATAAAGCGGGCCAAGAGAAAACCATCCTGGGTGAGCGGGTGCGCTCGGAGGTCATTCCGGCGGCTGTTGCGCGCGATGGCGGTTATGAAGTCGCGAGCGATGTTGAATTGATTACCCGCTTTTTGATTAAAGAGGGTAATCGCGATGTCAGCCCGCGCGATTTTAATTGGTACCTTGAAACAGGTATGGGCGAGCTGAATTACCCCGAGAACGCAGTATCAATTGAACGTCGGGAGTGGGGCAACTTTTACGGTTTTCCTCAGGCATTGACAGAAAACGGTAAAGTGATTGCCACTATCGATGATGAAAACTTTTGGCAGGAGCTTTCCCAGCGAGTGGAGCGTAGTGTCGATCTTCACTCTGACATCAACCATATTGAAAAAGTCGATATTGGGCGAATCAACCATAAGCTAGAGCGTATGCGTTTGGACAAGCGCCGTCTGGAGCTACAAAACGCAGATTCGGCCACCATGGCCGAAGCCGAGGCAGAGTTTAGCGCTCAACGGGCGGAGTTGGATGCTCAGTATCTGGAAGTGAAGGCAGAGCGCGATGCTTTGTACAAATTGCTCGAGCGAGACAGCCTTTTGGCCACCATAGCCAGTGGCAAAGAGACCAGTATTGCACTGCAAAACATTGTGCGTGTGACCCGGCCTAACGCCATGGGTGTGTTTGGCAAAATGGGCCAATACGTGGAGCGTTTTTGGGAGTTCTTAACCGACGAGCCGCGCGAAGCGAATACCGAAGGGGGTATCTTCCCCGCGATCTTTGGTACTGTCACCATGGTAATGGTGATGTCCATCATTGTGACGCCCTTTGGTGTTCTGGCGGCGATTTACCTGCGTGAATACGCGAAACAAGGGCCTATTCTTCGCCTGATACGAATTTCGGTGTACAACCTCGCCGGTGTCCCGTCCATTGTGTACGGTGTGTTTGGTTTGGGCTTTTTTGTGTACTTTCTCGGTGGCAGTTTGGATGAGTTGTTCTATCCCGAGTCTCTACCGGCGCCGACGTTTGGTACCCCCGGCTTGTTTTGGGCCTCATTAACCCTGGCCCTGCTGACCCTGCCGGTGGTTATTGTCTCCACCGAAGAGGGTTTGTCCCGTATACCGACCACTATCCGTCAAGGCTCTTTAGCGCTGGGTGCGACTAAGGCGGAAACTCTGTGGAAAGTGGTAGTGCCCCTGGCGACACCGGCTATGATGACCGGCTTAATTCTCGCGATTGCCCGCGCAGCGGGTGAGGTGGCGCCATTGATGTTGGTAGGTGTGGTCAAGTTGGCTCCATCGCTTCCGATTGATGGCAATTACCCATATCTTCACCTCGACCAGAAAATTATGCATCTGGGTTTTCATATTTACGATGTGGGTTTTCAAAGCCCCAACGTTGAGGCCGCGCGCCCGCTGGTATATGCCACGGCACTGACTCTGGTGTTGTTAATTATTGTGTTAAACCTGACCGCGATTCGCATCCGCAACAGCTTGCGGGAAAAATATCGCAGTGCATCCGATTGATCACGGGGACTAAATCATGTTAGAAACCACAGATGTTGTCGAACGCAGCGACATAAGTACCGATAGCGGTCAAGCCACTGAGCAGGCCGCCGGTGAACAACTAGGCAGCCAACAGACTTTTGCAACTACAGATACTTACCCTATGGATAATGAAACAGTGAAGCTCGAGGTGAAAGACCTCAACTTGTACTACGGCTCTGATAAAGCATTGAAAAATATTAGCTTACAGATTCCTGAGAAGAAGGTTACGGCTTTTATTGGTCCGTCGGGCTGTGGTAAGTCTACTTTGCTGCGCTGTTTCAACCGAATGAATGATTTGGTGGATAGCTGCCGTATCGAGGGTGAAATAGTGCTCGATGGCAGTGATATTTACGCGCCGGGTGTGGATGTTGCCGAGTTGCGCCGCCAGGTGGGAATGGTGTTTCAAAAGCCCAACCCCTTCCCCAAATCTATTTATGAAAATGTGGCCTATGGGTTGCGATTGCAGGGGGTAAAATCAAAGCGAGTGCTCGACACCGTCGTTGAAAACTCTCTGCGCGGCGCGGCCTTGTGGGATGAGGTTAAAGATCGTTTGCACGACAATGCATTTGGTTTGTCCGGCGGTCAACAGCAGCGTTTGGTGATTGCCCGCGCAATCGCCATCGAGCCCGAAGTCATTCTGTTGGATGAGCCGGCCTCGGCATTGGACCCAATTTCAACCCTTAAGATTGAAGAGTTGATTTACGAGTTAAAAGATAAGTACACCATCGTGATTGTGACGCACAACATGCAGCAAGCTGCGCGGGTATCGGACTACACGGCCTTTATGTATATGGGGGATCTGATTGAGTTTGGTGATACAGACACCCTGTTTACCAACCCGAGCAAGAAGAAAACAGAAGATTATATTACAGGGCGTTACGGCTAATTGCTTGCCTTGACAGGAATGAACACCCGGTCATTATGACCCTTTGAAACAAGCGAAGGTCGCTATGGAAATTACCAGTCATACTCATCATATTTCTCAACAGTTTAACATTGAGCTGGATGACATCAAAACTCATCTGTCGGAAATGGGCGGCATGGCCGAGCGTCAGGTAAACGACGCGATTACGGCTATGATCGAAGTGGATATCGAGAAGGCTGAGCAAGTTGTGCGCGGTGACCGCAAAGTAAACTCGATGGAAGTGTCTATTGACGAAGAGTGTGCGCGTATCCTGGCCAAACGTCAGCCGGCTGCGGGCGATTTGCGGTTGGTAATCACGGTGACTAAGGCGATCACAGATTTAGAGCGTATCGGTGATGAAGCAGCCAAGATAGCCCGCCAGGCTATGGCACTGGGGCGCGATGGCGCGGCACCGCGTGGCTACGTAGAGATGCGCCATATCGGCCAGCATGTATCGCGTATGTTGCACGACTCGCTCGATGCCTTCGCGCGTCTGGATCTGGATGTGGCGCTTAAGGTGGTGCAAACCGACAAAACGGTAGACATGGAATACAGTACCGCCATGCGCGAAATGATCACCTATATGATCGAAGACCCGCGCAGTATTACTCGTGTGCTCAATATCATGTGGTCTCTGCGCTCGTTGGAGCGTATTGGCGATCACGCGCGCAATATTGCTCAGTATGTGGTTTACCTGGTTATGGGTGAAGATGTGCGTCACGGCAGTTATGAAGAGATTGAAGAGCAAGTACAGCAGGAGCAGCAGGAGCAAAAGAACTCAGATAAATCCTAGCCTCTTGCGGTAGGGGTTTGCATACATAGGGCCGGCTTTGCCGGCCTTTTGCGTGTTTGGGTGCATTTACATTTGTGCGCTGAGGCGGTTAAATGAGCTGACACTATAATCGAGGAGGTCATATGGCTCGTACACCGTCCAACATGCTGCCGCTGGGTACAGCTCTACCAGAGGTGCTGCTGCCCGACGGCGCCGGAGACTCATACCCATTGCGAGATAGCGTCAAGAACAATGGTTTGTTGGTGATGTTTATTTGCAATCACTGTCCCTTTGTTTTGCATATTGCCGATTATCTACCTACCTTAGCGCGAGAATTATCAGCACTGGAGATCGGTACGGTGGCGATAAGTTCCAATGACGCGGTGCAGCACCCCGAGGATGGCCCCGACAAAATGGTGGCTTTTGCGGCCCACCACAATTTCCCATTCCCCTATTTGTACGATGAGGCCCAGACCGTGGCGCAAGCGTTTGATGCCGCCTGCACACCCGACTTCTTTTTGTTTGATGGCAATTTAAATCTGGCCTACCGTGGGCAGATTGATGCTGCCCGGCCGGGTAATGACACCCCGGTCAATGGCGTGGATGTTTTGGCTGCAGCCCGGGCACTTGCCGCTCAAGAGAAAGTCAGTGATCGGCAAGTACCTAGCCTGGGGTGTGGTATCAAGTGGAAGCTCTAAATGAGTATCCATCTCTTAGTGTTAATCTTTCACTTCGCTCCCGGGTAGCTTGACGGTAAAGCGCGCTCCCCCCAAAGGCGAGCGAGATATTTTTAATTGGCCGTGATAACCCGCGGCGATATCGGCACAAATAGCCAGCCCTATACCCTGGCCGGGTTTGGAGGTGTCCAAGCGCTGGCCCCGCTCCAGAGAATTGTCGCGCAAGGTTTCGGCAATACCGTCGCCGTCGTCGTCCACCGTAATCTGCAATTGCTCTTGTTGTAGCTGAGCGCTTAAGGTGACTTGTCCCTGGCCGTATTTGCAGGCGTTATCGAGCAAGTTGCCGAGTATTTCCAATAAGTCTTGTTCATCACCGACAAACGCCAACCTCGCGGGGACATCAATCGTGAAGTTGATGTTTTTATCGCGGTAGATTTTTTTTAATGATGCGGTAATACGCTCTGCCGCCTCGGTAAGTAAAATACGGCTGCGAGTCCCTGAGCCGTGTTGATTAGCGGCGCGTTGCAATTGATATTTCACGACTTGATCCATCCTTTCGATTTGTTCAAGCACCTGGCGTCCATACACGCCGGCCCCGTCGGGTATCGGTGCGGATTTTAACACTGCCAGCGGCGTTTTAAGGCTGTGAGCCAAATCGCTCAAACTGTCTCGGTAGCGTTGGCGCAAATGACTTTCGCTTTGCAGAACCCGGTTAAGCCGGGTGACTACTTCTTGTATTTCACCTGGGTATTCACCGCGTAATTGAGCGGTTTCGCCCCGGTGCATTTGGCCCAGCGCACGGGCTAAATAACTGAGTGGTCGCAGCGCCCAGACAAGCAGTAAAGCCTGTATGAATATCACCGATGCAGTGGCGAGTAAAAGACCGCGCCACTGCTGCTGGCGGAAGGCCTTAAGGGCACTGTAGTAGCTTTCGCCGCTGTGTACCAGAGCAAAACGGTATGGATTTGTAACACCTCGGTCCGTTTCCCACAAAACATCAAAGCTGGCGTAGAAGCTATCTTCAGCGTCGGTCGGCAAGTGCGAGAGAACAAGCTCGCCCGGAGATGGTTGAGCGCCAAAAACACCGGCTCCGGGGGTCGGCTCAATCAAGCGGCTAGAGCTAGACTGCCAGATTAAATCACCCTGTGCGTTATACACAAAAGCATAGACGCCGGAGTTGGTTTGTTCCAGATCGGGTTCAATCAGTACACTGGGCAGATTCAGTGAATCTCCATCCATTTCCGCCAAAGAGAATAGCAAATAAAAATAGCGCTCTAAGCGGACTTGCTCGGCGGCTGATAAGCTGCTGCGATAGGCTCGGTCTTGCGCGAGGCCCGCTAAAATCAATACCAGCGGCAATACTATCAACGAGCCGACCAGCAAGCGGGCTTTTAGCGTGGTTTGAGCCACTAGCCGTTTTGCTCCAGGTTAAAACGATAACCCAGCCCGCGCTGAGTGCTAATCATATTGAGGCTGCCATCGGGGTCGAGTTTTTTGCGCAGCCGGCCGATAAACACCTCAATAACATTGCTGTCGCGATCAAAATCCTGATCGTATAAATGCTCTGTCAGTTCAGTTTTGGAAATGGCTTTGCCGGTGTTGAGCGCTAGGTAGGCCAGAGTATTGTACTCGTAGCTGGTCAGCTCGATGATATTGCCATCCAGGCGAACGGTCTTGGCCTGGGTGTCTAGCGCTAAAGGACCAAAGTGAGCGACGTTTTTGGCCAAGCCGTGAGCGCGGCGCAGTAGCGCTTGCACCCGCGCCATCAATTCCTCGGGGTGAAAGGGTTTGGTTAAATAGTCGTCAGCGCCGGCCTCGAGCCCCTCAACCTTATCTTGCCAGGCGTCGCGTGCGGTGAGAATGAATACTGGGTAGAGGATGTTTTGCTCGCGCAGCCGGCGAATCAGGCTTATACCGTCAATTTCGGGTAGACCGAGGTCAATAATGGCCAGATCATAGGGGTTTTCACTGGCTAAAAATAGGCCTTCCCGGCCATCGGTGGCACTGTCACAGGCAAAGCCCGCTTGTTGGCATTTCTCTACGATGGTGTTGTTTAAAGTTACTTCGTCTTCGACTACGAGCAGTCGCATAGGGGTTACCCCATTGGGCGGCCATTAGCCGCGTCGATGATAACCGAGTGTATTCGTCCCGATTTTTGCAAAATCTTCACCCGATAAGCGCGCCGACCTTTCAGGTTGATGGCCTTGACATCAATCACCTTGCCGCCGTATTTCTTGCGGGCAATTTGGCTTGCTTGGGCGGCGCTAATAGCGCACTTGGCCGCTGTTAAATAGGGCGTGTTAGTAACTGGGCTGGCCCAGGCCGCCCCGTTGATGCATAACAGGCAAGAGAAAATAGCGCTAAGTAACAGTGGTTTCATGGTTGCGATTTCAGCTGCTTTGGTGGTGTTATTGTAGCACTATCGATGGTGCCTTTGCGGTCTGTGGTGCGATGCATGTTTGGGGGTTTGGCGACCGTGCAGCTCAATTCGGTGACCCGGCTTGTGAGGTGTCACCATGCTATAGGTGTCTCCATGGTAGCGATAGGTGACTCGATAGCCGGTCACAACCGTTTGGCGTTGGGTTTGGAATTGGGTGCTACAGTGGCGCAGCTTCGAGGTTGAGTGGCGATCAATACTGTGGCCGATTCCAGCCCCGATCAGACCGCCAATCAGTGCACCTTTGTGGTCGCGTTGTTGATGCAGGCCAACTATGCTGCCGATAGCACCACCGATGACGGTGTGTGCCCGCGAGCCTTTTGAGGATGTGCAGTGCTGCACCGGTTGACGGCTCACACGGGTCTCATACACAGGCTCACTATGTATCACCAGTCCGTAATCTGCGCGTGGCTGGTGGGCTTGGGTATGGCCACTCAAGGTTAGGGTCGAGACTGCCAAAAATACGGTAAAGGATGGAAGATATTTCATTGTCATTCTCCAGATATTAACCAGTTCAGGCTCAGTCTGACGTAAGTAGTCTGAACGGAAACTGAAGCATCAATTCGAACTGAGAATGCAGTAAACGTCACGAAGAGGCGACATCGGTGTCGCAGTTGGGGTAATAAGTCGTTTTGAGGGCATACTCAAATAGTATGAAAGGGCCTTAAGCAGGTATAATTGCCACCATTATATGAAAACGGCTACAGGTTGGATGATGTTGGATAAGGTTTCTGTCAAAGAATACATGGCTCGACTGGGTGTCGAGGCGCGAGCGGCTTCGCGTGTACTGGCGGCAAGCAGCACTGGGGTGAAAAATGAAGCGCTACAGGCGATGGCCCGTGCCCTCGATGCCAATCGCGAGCTGTTAACACAAGAAAATGCCAAAGATTTGGCCGCCGGTCGCAATAATGGCCTGGATGCTGCCTTACTGGATCGTTTGGCGCTGACGCCAAAAACCATTGATGGCATGATTGAAGGCTTGCTTCAGGTCGCAGCCTTGCCTGACCCCTGTGGTGAAATCACCGATATGAGTTTTCGCCCCAGTGGTATCCAGGTGGGCAAAATGCGAGTGCCTCTCGGGGTGGTCGGGATTATTTATGAATCTCGTCCCAACGTCACCATCGATGCGGCCAGTTTATGTTTGAAGTCCGGCAATGCGGCTATTTTGCGCGGTGGTAAAGAGGCGATTCACTCCAATAAAGCCATTGCTCAGTGTATTGAAAAAGGCCTGGCTGAGGCAGGTCTGCCGCTGGGGTGCGTGCAAGTCGTGCAAACCACGGATCGCGCCGCGGTAGGTGAAATGATCACCATGCCCGACTATATCGATGTGATTGTACCGCGCGGTGGTAAAGGCTTGATCGAGCGTATCGCCAGCGATGCTCGCGTGCCCGTCATTAAACATTTGGATGGCATCTGCCACGTTTATATCGATGCCAAGGCCGACCTGGACAAAGCCTACAGCATTGCCTTGAATTCGAAGACTCATCGCTATGGTGTTTGTAATGCCATGGAAACCTTACTGGTGGATGAGTCTGTCGCGCCTGCGATCTTACCCAGACTTGCTACCGCCTATCTGGAAAAGGGGGTGGAGCTGCGCGGTTGTGCGAAAACCTGCGCCTTGATTGACGCTAAAGCGGCGAGTGAAGAAGATTGGGCAACCGAATATTTGGCGCCTGTATTGGCGATCCGTGTGGTGGCCTCGCTGGACGAAGCGATGGACCATATCGCACAGTACAGCTCGCAACATACAGAATCAATTGTGACGGAAGACTACACTCGCGGCCGCCGTTTTATTACCGAGGTCGACTCTAGCTCGGTGATGATTAACGCCTCAACGCGCTTTGCCGATGGCTTTGAGTATGGTCTGGGGGCTGAAATTGGCATTTCCACCGATAAAATTCACGCGCGTGGCCCCGTGGGGCTGGAGGGGTTAACCTCGCAGAAATGGCTCGTGCTGGGCGATGGCCATATTCGCACCTAATGCGGCGTAAAATCGCATTACTAGGCGGTACTTTTAACCCGATTCATCACGGTCATTTGCGGCTGGCCTTGGATTTGGTGGAATCGGTGGGCTTTGAGCAATTGCGTTTAGTGCCCTGCCATTTACCGCAGCATCGCCAGCAACCCACCGTTAGCAGTGACCGGCGGGCGCAAATGGTGGCCCAGGCTATTGCCGGGTGCGATGTTCTGCAGTTGGACCGATGTGAGTTGGAGCGCGGTAGTGCCACTTATTCGATCGATACCCTGACTCAGCTGCGGCGCGAACTTGGTGACGATGCATCGCTGACTATGGTGATGGGGATTGATGCCTATTTGGGTTTGCCTCGCTGGCACCGTTGGCGCGAACTTTTGACTCAGGCACACCTGTTAGTGGTGGCGCGGCCAGGTTATTCGTTTAAACCTGACGCGGAGCTGGCCGAATACGACCGGGTTCACCGAGCAGAGGTGGGCGTTTTGGCAGAAAAACCGGCGGGTAGTGTAGTGCATTTATCGGCGCGCCTACTGGATATCAGTGCCACAGAAGTGCGTGAGCTCACAGCCCAGGGGCGCTCAACACAGTATTTAATTCCCGATGCCGTTCGGCACTATATTTCCGAGCACGGCCTGTATTCGGCCGACGCTCATTCTTCGTAAAAGGTAAGGTATGACTGACAAATTAATTAACGTTCTGCACAGTGCATTGGACGATTTAAAAGCGAAAGATTTAACCCAAGTCGATGTGCGCGGTAAAAGTGACGTGACGGATGTATTAATGATTGCCTCGGGCACCTCTAATCGCCATGTTAAATCACTGGCTTCCAGTGCCGTAGAAGATGCCAAACAAGCGGGTTTTCAGCCTCTGGGGGTGGAAGGCTTGGAAGGTGGTGAATGGGTGTTGGTAGATTTTGGAGATATCGTACTGCATGTGATGAAGCCCGATACCCGAGAGTTTTATGACCTGGAAAAACTTTGGTCGGTGGAACCTGCCGGTCGCTCTGCTGACTAAATAAGGATTAGCTCCGTGCGCATCAAATTGATTGCCGTGGGAACCCGCATGCCCAGCTGGGTAGTAGAGGGCTATGGGGAATACGCTAAGCGTTTGCCGCGCGGTGATATGAGTGTTGAGCTGGTTGAGTTGCCACTGGCTAAACGAGGCAAAAACGCGGATATTCCCCGGGCAATGGAAAGTGAAGGGGAGGCTATGATTGCCGCCATCGGTAAAGGCGATCGCGTCATCGCCCTCGATGTCCAGGGCCGCAGTTTTAGTACTGAAAAACTGGCAGAGAAACTGGCCACTTGGCGCATGGATGGGCAAGGGATCAGTTTATTGGTGGGTGGGCCCGACGGCCTTTCGGCCAAGGCTTTAGCACTGGCCGATGAAAAATGGTCACTGTCAGCGTTAACCTTGCCACACCCTTTGGTGCGGGTATTGTTGATGGAACAGCTGTATCGAGCTTGGACGGTTTTACATAACCATCCCTACCATAAATAAAACCCTATAATGAACCTGCTGGAATTGCATGTCTGACGCACGTCATTTTAAAGACCACCATCGTGAAGCGAGAGTTTTTATTGCTCGTACGGTCTTTACCGCTGTGTTCATTATATTGTTAACCGGCTTGCTGGTGACGCGTTTCTATTCGCTGCAAGTGACTCATCACCAAGATTACGTTACCCAGTCGGATCGCAACCGCGTACATGTATTGCCTATCCCCCCAACTCGCGGTCTTGTCTACGATCGCAACGGTGAACTGTTAGCCGAAAACCGCGCCAGCTATACCCTATCTATCGTTTACGAGCGGGTATCCGACTTGGAAGCAACGCTTGAAGTGGTGGGGGGGCTGGTTAATGTCTCTGCCAATGATATTGAAAAGTTTAACGATCAGCTGCGGCAAAAGCGCCGCCCATTTGACCCTGTGCCTTTGCGCTATAACTTAACAGAAGAAGAAATTGCTCGGTTGGCGGTCAATGAGTATCGGCTTGATGGGGTCGAGGTGCATGCTCAGTTGGTACGCAACTATACCCACGGCGAATTATTTGCACATACCTTGGGGTATGTGGGACGAATTAATGAAAGAGAGTTGGCCGGCTTCAGCGAAGAGGTATATCAACAATATATCGGCACCCATTCCATTGGTAAAATTGGTCTTGAGCGCGAGTACGAGCAACAACTGCTTGGGCAGGTAGGTTACCAAAACGTCGAAACTAACGCTCGGGGGCGTGTGCTTCGTGTATTGGACAGTCGAGCCCCTAAACCCGGGCAAGATATCGTGTTGCATATGGATACGGCTCTGCAACGCGAAGCGTACCAAGCATTGGACGGGCGGCGCGGGGCGGTGGTCGCCATTGATGTGAACAGCGGTGGTGTACTGGCCGCTATTAGCGCCCCGAGTTTTGATGCCAATTTATTTGTAACCGGTATTAGCTATAAAGATTACCGTTTATTAAACCAATCGCGAGATTTGCCATTGTTCAACCGGTTTTTACAGGGGCAATATCCGGCAGGCTCCACAATTAAACCTGTCATTGGCTTGGCGGGTTTACATCATGAAGTGATTACCCCGCAAGATACGATTTATGATCCTGGTTACTATCGACTCAAAAATGATAACCGCTTGTACCGAGACTGGAAACGTCAGGGGCACGGCAGTGAGGTAGATATCACACAGGCGATTGTCGAATCCTGTGATACGTACTTTTATGATCTAGGGCATAACCTCGGCATCGATCGAATGCATAATTTTGGCGATCAATTTGGTTTGGGGGAAAAAACCGGGATTGATATCCCCAGTGAGCGCCGCGGGTTATGGCCCTCCAAACAGTGGAAGCGCGGTGCTCGCGGCGTGGGTTGGTACCCAGGTGACAGCCTGAATGTTTCTATTGGCCAAGGAGATGTGTTGACGACGCCCGTGCAGCTGGCGGTAATGACGGCCACCTTGGCGAATCAAGGCAAACATTTTCGTCCACAAGTGGTGAGTCAGGTGGGCGCAGAGGCCAAACAGCCTGAGTTAGTACAAAGTGTCGATGTCGCACAAGAGCATTGGGATGTCGTGCTCGACGCCATGCGCGAAGTAATTCACGGACGACATGGCACAGCCAAAAGTATCAGTGGTGGAGCAAGCTATGAAATGGCCGGTAAAACTGGTACCGCCCAGGTGGTGGCGATTGCGCAGGGAGAGAAATATGACTCAGACGCGCTGTCGGAGCGCAATCGGGATCATGCGCTGTTTGTTGGCTATGCCCCTTTTGATAAGCCGGAGATTGCTGTGGCTGTTATTCTGGAAAACGCCGAGTCTAGCTCATCGGCGGCAAAAATTTCGCGCCGATTGTTCGACAACTGGCTGAACCGTGAGAGTCGCTAATGCCTAACCAAGATTTCTTACGCCGCCTCCCCGAATCGGATCAAACCTTGCGACGGCGAGATCGTCTGCAGCAGCGCATCCATTTGGACTTTTGGCTCCTGTTGCTGCTTATAACCATCACCGCTGGAGGGTTGGTTGTTTTATTCAGTGCCAGTGATCAGTCGACCGGAACGATAAAGCGCCAAGGGGTGTATTTTATTATCGCTTATATTGCGATGTTTGTTGTCGCGCAAGTGCCCGTGCATTTTATGCGGCGTTTAGCACCTTGGGCCTATGTGGTGGCAGTGGGTTTGCTAGTGTTAGTGATTTTTTATGGTGTTGGCGCCAAAGGTGCGCAGCGTTGGTTGAGTATCGGCGGCTTTCGTTTCCAGCCCTCGGAATTAATGAAATTAGCCATGCCTGTCGCCATTGCGGCCTATCTGGGGCAGCGCCATCTTCCTCCTGCGTTCAAACACATTTTTTGGACACTTGTTTTTGTAGCGATGCCTGTGGTGCTAATCATTAAACAGCCAGACTTGGGTACTTCAATTTTGGTGGCGGCTTCGGGCCTGATGGTATTGTTTTACGCTGGTATTTCTTGGCGCTATATATTGGCGGCCCTGTGCGCTACGGTATTGAGTATTTGGCCGTTGTGGCAATTTGTTTTACATGATTATCAAAAACGCCGGGTATTAACTTTATTGAATCCAGAGGCTGATCGTTTAGGAGCCGGTTGGAATATTATCCAATCCAAAACCGCTATTGGCTCTGGCGGTGTGCCAGGCAAAGGGTGGCTGCAGGGCACTCAGTCACACTTAGAATTTTTGCCCGAAGGGCATACGGATTTTATTATTGCTGTGCTCGCTGAAGAGTTTGGCTTGATCGGTGTGTTGATGTTGATGGGTTTGTATTTATTGGTCGTTGCGCGCGGTTTGACGATTGCACTGCGGGCGCAGGATAGTTTTGGTCGGCTGTTGGCTGCAAGCATTACTCTGACATTTTTTGTGTATGTCTTTGTCAATATCGGTATGGTATCTGGTTTGTTGCCCGTAGTGGGTGTGCCTCTGCCTTTGGTTAGTCAGGGCGGGACCTCCCTGGTGACCCTAATGATTGGCTTTGGTATTTTAATGGCTATTGCCACCGAGCCGCGTAAGGTGATTCGATGAAAATATACCAACGCCCTTATTGGCTGTGGGCTGTATGGCTTTGCTTTTGGCCTGTCTGTGCTAATGCTGACTATACTCAACACTCAAATGCTCAAGTGTTTATCGACCGTATGGTGCAGGAACATCATTTTGAGCGCGAGCCAGTTTTGGCCATTTTAGCTGAAGCAAAACAACAACAATCTATTCTTGATGCCATAGCCCGTCCGGCGGAAAAAACCAAAACCTGGGCCGAGTATCGCCCGATTTTTTTGCAACCCCAGCGTATCGATAACGGTGTGCAGTTTTGGTTAGATAACCAACAAGCCTTACAGCGAGCGGAACGCACTTATGGCGTACCCGCTGAATATATTGTCGCCATTATTGGGGTGGAAACCCTGTATGGAAAATTTACCGGTAAGCATCGGGTAATTGATGCGTTGAGTACACTGGCTTTTGACTATCCGCCGCGCAGTGATTTTTTCCGCAAAGAACTAGAGCAATATTTCCTACTTACCCGTGAGCATAATCAAGACCCACTGATAAACAAAGGTTCCTACGCCGGCGCCATGGGGTTGGGGCAATTTATGCCCTCCAGCTATCGAGAGTATGCGGTCGATTTTAGTGGCGACGACTGGCCTGACATTTGGCAAAATAAAGCAGATGCCATTGCCTCTGTGGCCAATTATTTGCACCGGCACGGTTGGCAAGCAGGGCAGTGGGTGGGCGTGCGAGCAAGGCCTGAAAACAAAATTGTGCTGGATGAACCTCTTTCCATCGCTCCGCCGTCACTTACTGTTGCCGACTGGCAAGCTCGGGGCTTACAACCGGTCATTGCTGTTGATGCCGCCAGCCAAGCCAACAGCCTTGCATTGATGGGGGAGTTGGGCACTGAATACTGGCTCACCTTTAATAACTTTTATGTCATCACTCGCTATAACCACAGTGCGCTTTATGCTATGGCCGTACACCAATTGGCGCAAGCTATTTATCGGCAGGGGTTTGAGAAAATACAGGAGAAAAAGCCACAATGAAGGTTTGTTTGCAGTGGGTCGTATGGGCAATGGTACTAACGCTGGTGGCTTGCTCGCAAAGTCAAAACTCTCGCTATTCCATGAAACATGACACTGGCCCCGATGAACATATCGATGTTAGCCATATTCCCGACGCCGTACCTAAATATGAGCCGCGTACCCGTGCTGGTAATAAAAACCCTTACACGGTTTTAGGCAAAACTTATTACTTGTTAGAAGATGAAACTCGCTACAAAGAACGCGGTATTGCTTCTTGGTATGGGAAAAAATTCCACGGTCACGACACCTCCAATGGCGAAGTGTATGACATGTACGGTATGACCGCAGCGCATAAAACCCTACCGATCCCCTCCTACGTGCGGGTGACACATTTGGATAATAACCGCAGCGTTGTGGTTCGCGTCAATGATCGTGGTCCGTTTCACGAAGGGCGAATCATTGATCTAAGTTATGCTGCAGCGCAAAAGCTGGGTATTGCCAGCGCGGGTACGGGGCCGGTTGAAGTGGAGATTATTGTTCCCGGCGATGTACCGCCCCCGCCATTGCGCCCCGAGCATCGAGCTGCAACCGAGGCCAGTGGTGTGTACTTACAGGTAGGGGCTTTTGGCAGTTCGAACAATGCAGCGGCGCTGCGTGATGATATTACCGATCTGTTAGATGCGCGCGTATTTATCAGCGAGTTTATGGCGGCCAAACCCCTGTACCGTGTCCGTATAGGGCCGTTAAAGGGGATGACAGAAGTCAACCAAGTACGTGAGCGTCTTAATGAGGTGGGCTATCGCACCAGTCATATTGTTAACGACTAGTATGACAAATGAGTGCTTTAGGGCAGCAAAAATTTTAAATGTGAGGCGGGCGGGTGCCGAATGGCGCTAGATTGCGGTAAACTACGTGATACTTTTAATCAATGAAACGGGTGTAAACGGTCGAGACATGCTATCCAAAATACTCTCCTTCGCAGGAATTTTCACACTCTCTGTCGTCGCTCACGCGCAGCAGGTATTGATCCCGGCACCACCACAATTAGCGGCGACTGGCTATTTACTGTTGGATGCCGATACCGGTGAGGTTTTAGTTGAGCATAATGCAGATGAGCAGTTGCCACCAGCAAGCCTGACCAAAATGATGACCAGTTATATCGTCACCAATGAGCTGGAGCACGGCCGGTTAGGAGAGCAAGACCTCGTCAATGTGAGTGTAAAAGCCTGGAAAATGGGTGGCTCCAAAATGTTTGTGCGCGAGGGTACACAGGTGCCGGTCATGGATTTGCTCCGTGGCGTTATTATTCAATCGGGCAATGATGCCAGTGTCGCCTTGGCAGAACATATCGCCGGAGGTGAAGATGCTTTTGCCGATGTGATGAACCAGTCAGCCCGTTTATTGGGTATGAATAATACGCACTTTGTGAATAGCACCGGTTGGCCCGCTGAGGGGCACCTGACCACGGCTCGGGATTTGGCGCTGCTGGCCAAAGCCATTATTGAAGACCACCCTCAGTATTATCCGCTCTACGCGGAGAAGTATTTCGAATACAACGAAATTAACCAGCCCAACCGGAACCGCTTACTCTTTCGTGATGCCACCGTCGATGGCTTGAAAACTGGTCATACCGAAGCGGCAGGTTACTGCTTGGTGGCTTCGGCTAAGCGCAACAATATGCGTTTAATCTCGGTAGTGATGGGCACCAAAACTGAATCTTCCCGGGCGGCAGAAACCCAAAAGCTGCTCGCATACGGGTTTCGTTATTTTGAGAATGCCACCCTCTACAGCGCGGGCGCCGAACTGGAGAGCGCGCCGGTCTGGTATGGTAAGTCCGATCGAGTGGCGCTATCGGTGGACGAAGATGTCATTATGACCATCCCCAGAGGCAGCCGCGACAACATTGAGGCTAACCTGACCGTTGCTGAAACCTTAAAAGCGCCCATTGCTAAGGGCGACGAGCTGGGGCAGCTGATTCTAACGCTCAACGGTGAAACACTGGCGACTTTGCCGGTGGTTGCCTCCCACGAGGTGGAACAGGCCGGTTTATTTGCCCGTTTGATTGACGCAATCAAACTCTTTATTGCCAGTTTATTGAGCTAACACCCCTTGAGCCGTGGGCGCACGCCCACGGCGATATACGGCTAATGGCTATAAACCTGCTACAATAGCGGGCTCGTTAAAGACTGTTGAAGGCCGCATGACTCAGCAAGAACCCCCTAAAATTGAATTTCCCTGCCCCGGCTACCCGATTAAGGTATTGGGTGAGGCTGGCGAGAGCTTGAAATCCACCGTAATCGAGGTGATGCAAAAGCACGCACCCAGCTTCGACGCTACTCGACTGAAAATCAAAGACAGTGGTAAAGGGCGTTATCAATCGATAACGGTCTATATTACCGCTACAGGCATTGAGCAATTGGAAGCGATTCATCAAGATTTGCGGGCCAATCCAGTTGTGAAAATCGTTCTCTAATGAACGAGTTTTCTTCTGTGGCGAAGTCTCTTGCGGTAAAGTCTCTCGGGCTGCGCGACTATCCGTCGGTCTGGCAAGCCATGCAGGATTTTACCAACCAGCGAACTTCCGAGAGTCTCGATCAGCTTTGGTTGGTTGAGCACCCGCCGGTGTTTACCCAAGGCCAGGCTGGAAAAAGTGAGCACTTACTCTCGGTAAATGATATACCGATTGTCCAGTCTGATCGCGGCGGTCAGGTTACTTACCACGGTCCAGGCCAGCTGGTGGCTTATCCGCTGCTGGATTTACGCCGGCTCAAGCTGGGGGTGCGTGACCTGGTGACCGTGCTGGAGCAGAGCTTGGTTGCGCTGCTCCAACACTACGATATTAACGCTTACGCCAAACCCGATGCACCCGGTGTGTATATCGATGATAGCAAAATAGCCTCGCTAGGCTTACGAGTGCGCCGCGGTTGCAGCTTTCACGGTTTGGCGCTTAACGTGGATATGGACTTATCGCCTTTTGCCCAAATTAACCCCTGTGGGTATGCGGGCATGGCGATGACCGATATGACCCGCCAGCTCGGGCTTGCGCCCTCTATGGAGCAAGTGCAGTCGCGCTGGGTGGATTGTTTTGTACAGAAATTGTTCGACAAAACCGGTATAATGCTCGCGGCGCAAAACGCCGACCCGTCTACTATTTAAAGAGTTTTCTATGACCACCGATATCCCCGATATTCAACCGGTGAAACGTACTCGCCGCCACAAGCAAGGTGAGAAGCTGCGCGATGCTGACAAAGTAGAGCGTATACCGGTAAAAGTGATCGCCAGCGATTCCAACGACATTCCTCGCAAACCCGACTGGATACGGGTACGAGTACCCGCTTCGCCAGAGGTGGATAGAATTAAAAAATTGCTGCGTAAAAATGGCCTATCTTCCGTGTGTGAAGAAGCCAACTGCCCCAATTTGAGTGAGTGTTTCTCGGGCGGTACAGCCACCTTTATGATTATGGGTGACATCTGTACCCGCCGCTGCCCCTTTTGTGATGTAGGCCATGGTAAACCCAACCCGTTAGACAGCAAAGAGCCCACCCAGTTGGCCGAGGCTATTGCCGATATGGGGCTTAAATATGTCGTGATTACTTCGGTCGATCGCGATGATTTGCGCGATGGCGGAGCGGGACATTTTGCCGACTGCATCCGCGAGTCGCGCCAGCGCTCACCCAAACTTCAGGTGGAAATCCTGACGCCAGATTTCCGTGGTCGTATGGAGCCTGCGCTGGACATTCTGGAGCGCGAAGCGCCGGATGTGTTTAACCACAATTTGGAAACCGTTCCTCGCTTGTATCGCCAGGCTCGCCCTGGCGCCAACTACAAGTGGAGCCTTAAGCTATTGGCGGAATATAAAAAACGCCGTCCCGATGTCTTAACCAAGTCGGGCTTAATGGTCGGCTTAGGGGAAACCAAAGAAGAGATTATCGAGGTGATGCGCGATATGCGTGAGCATCAAATCGACATGATTACCATCGGTCAGTACTTACAGCCTTCGCGGGATCACTTGCCGGTGGAACGCTATGTTCACCCGGATGAGTTCGCCGAATACACCGAACTTGCCAATGAGCTAGGTTTTAAACACGCCGCTTGCGGACCACTGGTACGCTCCTCTTATCACGCCGATAAACAGGCGCACGGTGAAGATGTGCAGTGGTTTGACACCAAGTCATAATGTCGTGGCGTTCGATTCAGGGACGAACGTCGCCATTAAAACCTTACGCCAAAGGCCGGACTTGCTCGATCAGGTTGCCGCTTGGCACCATCGTGAATGCCTGCGTCAGGGCATTCAGACCACTCTTGCCAAGCGCAAGACTCGCCTGCACAAACATTTGTCTACCGACAACGCTATCCCCCAAACATGGCTGGCACTAAATGCTCGCCATCTGGTGGGGTGCATCAGTCTAGTCAGCTACCACTTAACACCCATTGCGAGCCAAGAGCCTGAGCCCGAACCTTTATGGTTGAGCAATTTGTATGTGCAACCCGACTTTCGCTGCACGGGGGTGGGAACACAACTGGTGGACTTTGTGGCCGCGTTTGCACGCGGTGTCGGTGAGTCAGAGTTGTGGTTAATGGCCAGTGAACAGACCGAGTTTTATCACCAGCGCGGCTGGCAGCTTGTGCGCCAAGCTCGCATTGCTAAGCAGCCGGTCAATGTGATGCGTCGCGCGCTATAATTTTGTGGCAAGACATTGCTCTGTGCGGTCGGTAAAAACCGCATCGGCGCGCCACTGGGCCAGTTCGCGCCATTCCTCCGGATAATTCGCCGTATAAACCCAGCTTTGCATACCCCTTCTATGAATATCGTTTATCAATGCCGGCGTCGTTAGGTCGATATGGCTATTAAACGAATAAGCCTGCAGGGCGCTGGCGCAAGCAGAATAATCCAGACTTAACCCCGCCATTAATACCCCAATTTTTATGTTGGGTAGGGCTTGTTGGCAGGCAAATAGTTCGTGGTGATTGAAGCTTGAGAGTATTAAATGCTCCCGAGTTAATTGATGCTCGCGGCAGGCGCTGTCTAGCGCCTTGGCTAAAGCATTGGCCCCGCCGGCATTCTTTATCTCCAAATTAAGCAGGCAGCGGCCCTTAACAAGACGTAATACGTCGTAAAGGTCAGCCAGCGGCTCACCGTTACTAAGGCGAACAGAATTCAGCTCAGCTCGGGTAAGCGTGTCAATTCGGGCGTTGTTAGATTGCGGCAGGCGCCGATCGTGGTAGACCCAAAAACGGTTTTGATAAAACCAAAGGTCTATTTCAATACCGTCCGCACCTAAATCCAGGGCAGCTTGGATAGCCGCTAATGAATTTTCTGGTCTATCTGGTGCACTGTATCCGCGATGAGCGATGCATTTCATATTCGAGCCTTGGCCCCGATTCGTTATGTATTACCAATGTGGCGTGGTGGGGCTCAACAGGGCTGAACCTACATGTGGTTTGGCTTGATTACGACTCAATTATGGGGCCGGGCCGACCGTAGAGAAACCCTTGAATTAAATGAATGCCCATCTCCCGGCACAACTGAGCCGTTCTTTCGGTTTCGACGCCCTCGGCTAGAGTTTTTATACCCAGCCCGCAAATAAGCTCATTTAATGTCGATAGCAGTTGGTAGCGGCCAGTGGTGGACCCTTCGAGATCGCGCACCAGTGCAATATCGAATTTTAGGTAATCTGGGGGAACCTCTACCACTTCTAATAGCCGCGCTTGGCCCGCGCCAAAGTCATCATAGGCCAGCCCGATGTCGAGCTTATTTAGAGCACGCCTAACCTCGGCCATGGCATCGAGGTCGGTAATAGCCGCCTCGTGCACCTCGAACACTAGCGTGAGCATGGGGAATAGTGTGCGCAAACGGGTAAGCTCACTCAGTAGCGTATCGAAGTCCTTCGATTCATTGGGGTGGGTATTAAAAAATAATGGCACATCGAGCTTTGCTTTGGCGGCGTCTGCAAAACATTCTTGCCGGAAAAGCTGGCTTAGAGCTACCTCAGAGTCGAGGGTTTCGGCCAAATTAAACAACACCGCCGGACTTTCACCTATGACAGGGTGCGCCCCTCGCCCCAAAAGTTCATAGCCAAAAGGGGTGCCGTCATTATGAGTAATGACCTGTTTATAGCCGTGAACCAGACGCTGTTGCAGCAATTCAAAAAATTCACGGGTGTGCAGCGGGAATTGGCTGGGAAGGTTGCCGATACCGACCCGGGTAGAGTCACGGGCAATCTGGGTGTGCGAGTCGGACTCGACCATTAAGCGAAATTCGTGATCACCTAAATGCAGTACATCCCCGGGATCGAGTTCAGTGGGCTCGGTGATCGACTGTCGATTGACGAAAGTACCATTGGTACTGCCCAAGTCGGTGACCAGCAACTTGCCGTTGAGGAGCTCAAAGCGAGCGTGTTGGCGAGAGACACTCTCCATATTCAACTGCAGAGCACAATCGGCATGCCGGCCTGCCACCGCTGGCAATTGGCGCAGTTCATAGCGTCGCGACTTCAAACTGTCGGCCGAATAACCTTCCAGATAGTAGTGAATACTCACCGCGTGCTCCAAGCTCCTGTCGTTATTAGAGATGCCTTTTAATAGTAGCGTTTTTCTGTGGGTAATAGCGGCAGCGCTCATGTCTAATCGTCATAAGCATTCAAGCTTTTATAAAACTTTGCTAATTGCTCTTGCTAAGTACGGCAGGTTACTCGCCGAAATTCCCGCAATATTAATGCGGCTGTTGTCGGTCATATACACACTGAACTCTTGTTTTAGGCGCTGCACTTGGCCAGAGCTTAGCCCCAAAAAGCTAAACATACCCTGTTCGCGTTGAATAAACGAAAAATCTCGTTCACTTTCCTGCGCGAGGGCCGCGACCAAATCCTGGCGCAATTGCTGGATGCGTTGGCGCATGGCGGTTAACTCTTCCAGCCATAAAGCGTTGAGAGTGTCGTCGTGGTAAACCCTATCCACAATCGCGGCGCCGTGAGCAGGTGGCATGGAATAGAGCCCGCGGGCGATACTCAATACTTGGCTTTGCACCGCTTGAGCCTGGCTCGCGGATTGACTAACTACACTTAAACTGCCCGCTCGCTCGCGATAGAGCCCTAGGTTTTTAGAGTAAGAGGTGGCTAAGACTAATTCTGGCAACTGTTCGGCCAAGGTGCGAACACCGAAGGCGTCTTGCTCAATGCCCTCGCCAAAGCCTTGGTAGGCCATATCAATAAAGGGGGTAAAGCCCTTTTGGTGCGCAAGCTCGGCTATGCTTTGCCACTGTTCGCGGTTAAGGTCGGCGCCGCTTGGGTTGTGGCAGCAAGCGTGCAGTAAGACAAGGTCGCCGGCTCGGGCATGGCTTAGGGCGCTGTGCATGGCATCAAAATCGATCGCGTGTTGGGCAAAGTCGTAATAGGGGTATTCAATCAATTCCAGCCCGGCGTTGCCCAACAGAGGGATATGGTTGGCCCAAGTGGGGGTGCTCACCCAAATGCGCGCATCGGGGCGGGATTTTTTTATTAATTCCGCCGCCAGTCTTAAGGCGCCACAGCCACCGGGGGTCTGCACTGTGGCAACTCGTTGCTCTATTAATACACGGTGTCCGGTGCCAAAAGCGAGTTGCTGCGAGGCGAAATTGGCACCATCAATGCCTGCAGGTGATGTATAAGACTTACTGGTTTGCTCGGTCAGCAGCTGAGCTTCGGCCTGGCTTACCGCCGCCAGAACTGGAGTCAGCCCCGCTTCTGTTTTGTAAACCCCCACGCCTAAATCGACCTTGAGGGGATTAGGGTCGGCTTTATAGGAGGCACTGAGCCCCAAAATGGGGTCGGCGGGGAGCAGGGGCAGCTCATTAAACATGGGGGGTTCCTTAGTGCTGTGAGTGAAACTGTGCTGATGATAGCGTAATTTATCCCAAAAGGTGGCATTCCTTATTCGCCGCGAGCACTTCAGGGTTGTTATAATCGAGCTTTTTAAAGGCGCTTATTGTATGTCCAAATACTGGAGTGAAGTTGTTCGAACCATCGAGCCCTATGTGCCCGGAGAGCAACCGCAAGTGGATGGCTTAATTAAGCTCAACACCAATGAGAGCCCCTACCCACCATCGCCTGAGGTCAACCGCGTTTTGTCGCAAGAGGTTGTCGATCGATTGCGCTTTTATCCCGACCCAAATGCAACCGAATTGCGCCAGTCGATTGCCCGCTATTACGACCTGGATGCAGGCTATGTATTTGCCGGCAATAGCTCCGATGAAGTGCTGGCGCAAACCTTTATGGCTTTTTTTCAGCAAGAACAACCGCTGTTGTTTCCTGATATTACCTACGGATTTTACCCAGTCTATTGTCAGTTGTTTGGTATTGAATCGAAAAAAATACCGCTGACAGAAGATTTTACTTTAGGTTTGGAACAGTACCGTCAGGCCAATGGCGGCATTATTTTTCCCAATCCTAACGCTCCCACCGGACAGCTAACGCCGCTGGAGGCTATTGAAGCGCTACTGGTGGATAATACCGAATCGGTGGTGGTCGTGGATGAAGCCTATATCGATTTCGGCGGAGCCAGTGCGGTATCATTGTTAGAGCGCTTTGAAAATTTATTGGTAGTGCAGACCTTTTCAAAATCCCGTGCCCTGGCGGGTATGCGAGTAGGATTTGCGCTGGGTAACCCGGCTTTAATCGAAGGGTTGGAGCGGGTTAAAAACTCGTTTAATTCTTACCCGCTGGATGCGATTGCCCAGCTAGCTGCTCAGGCGGCCATGGAAGATCGTGATTACTTTGATCAGTGTTGTCGCAAAGTTATTGCAACCCGTGTTACGACCATCGATGCTTTAGTGCAATTAGGGTTTGATGTTTTACCCTCTCAGGCCAACTTTGTTATGGCGAAACCACCCGCTCACATAACCGCAAAACACATGGCCGAAAAATTGCGAGAGCGAAAAATCATTGTTCGCTATTTTGCCAAGCCGCGTATTAGCGATTACCTTAGAATCAGCATCGGCACCGACGAACAGATGCAACAATTGCTTGTCTGTGTGCGCGAGATTCTTGAACTTACTGGCGTGGCCGAATAATAAATTCTTCGGTCAGGCCACTCCAAATCAGTCTTTTATACAGTTCACGACTGCATTGATTGAGAGAAATATCACCGCTGCCCGCTTTTTTTTGATCTTTAAAAAGCAATAGCATCGCCAGGCCTGACAAACTCATGTTATCGGTGTTTTTTAGATCGATTTCAAACTGGTGAATGCCGTTACCGGCGGTTTCTCGCAGTAATTGCTGCCACTGGTTGATCATTTTTAAATCCATATCGCCATGAATGCTGACGCGAATACCGTGGCCGTGGTTGATTGGGTGCCAATCAACCCGTGTGACCTGCACTTGTTTTTTTTTGTTGGATGCTGGCACAGTAATACTGGGCTTGGTTTTATGGGGGCGCGCAGGTATATTTTTATGTGCTTTATCGTCTAGGCTGTCGCTGCAATGATCAGCTTGCAATAGCTCATTTAGCAAAGCAGTCTCATCGCTAAAGGCATGATTGTCACCGTCCCGGGCGAAAAATTCTTCTCCTATAAAGGGCACTTGCTTCTTCATAGAGTGTTCTCGCGTTCGCCGCTTGAAAGCGGCGAATAAACTTTGTGTAATGTTTATTATAGCGCCACTTTAGCTTAATACTTAACCAGACTTGTAGTTTTTTAACCAAGTGCGAACAATAAATGTCAATTATGGTTTTTTATAAAACAATGAACTATATATTGTGATTTTTACTGTCAGTGGATATATGAGTTAAGGCTGCTGGCAACTCTGTTCTTTGGTTAATTCAAAAATATCTAAAATCCCCCCTTGCTTAGTCGGCATTATTCTAATAGATTGGGTTTTATTACTAGCCCTTATAGATAACAGCGTGAATATGCATAAAAGCCCAAATATCATGGGCATTGGGCTGTGTTGCCTAAGAGGCAGCCGTATTCACAGAGCGTGGCCGCACGTTTCTTGTACTGACTTAATGTCGATAAGTGTATTAACGGGTCATTCGCCGCTTGCGAATTGACAGTGTCCTGTGGAAGTATATGCAAGAGAAGTTAACAGCCGCATCGCTCATTAAAAAGTACCAACGATTATTTCAGCAATACGACCATCATCAAATTGCTGAAAGATTGGTCTGCATGGTGGCGGCAAAACAAGGTATTAACCGAGTCGCTCTCGTTCTGAAACGAGAGAGCGAGCCGGTATTGTGCGCTCTGGCGATGCACAACGATGATACGCTCGAATCGCGCAGCTTAACGGTGCCTCTGTCTAATTCTCGCAATCTTCCGGTCGACCTTATTTCCTCGGTTTTACACAGTGGTCAGCATTACAGTCTGTCCGCCAGCGAGCTGCAACCTTTTGCTGCACAAAGCGGCATTGTTATTCCTATTTTAGAAGTGGAAACTTGTCTAGCTGCTTTTTATATAGAGGCAAGTGTAGAGGCAGCTAAGCTAAGCTCTGTTGTTGAGCAGCTGGAGCCGATATGGTTGATGGCATCGCTGATGACTCGTCAGGTGTCGGATCGACAGTGTCTGGACGAGCAAGCCGAACGCCATCGGATGTCGGAACAGGCACTGTGGGCCAACGAAACCTATCTGAACGCTATATTGCGCTACTCGCCGGCTTTGATCGCTGTCAAAGACCTCAATGGCAATGTGGTAATGGCCAGCGATCATTACAAACAATTGGCACATATCGAAGATGATTCCCTGGTCGGAAAAAACGCGCTGGATATTTATCCAGAGAGTCTCGTGGAATCTCTGACAACCATGGAAGCGGCGGCGCTCGATAATAGCCGTCCCTATGAAACAGAGCTAGATTTACTGCACAAAGATGGCACTCTTCACACCTATTTGATGGTGAAGTTCCCGCTTAGTGATTGCAATGAAGAAGTGTTCGGTGTGTGTACTATTTGTACCGACGTGTCGGACCGAAAAATGGCAGAAAGTGCCCTACGTGAACAGCAGTCACGATTAAACTACATGGCTTTTCACGACTCATTAACCGCGTTGCCCAATCGTTCGTTATTTTATGATCGTATTAATAATGGCGTCGCACGGGCTACTCGCTCGGGGGGGAAACTCGCCTTAATGTTACTGGATGTCGACCGGTTTAAAAACATTAATGATAGCTTGGGACACGATTCGGGTGACTTGCTGCTTAAAGCGATTGCCGGCCGCTTGAGCGAAGGCGTTCGAGAAATGGATACCGTAGCCCGCTTGGGGGGGGATGAGTTCGTCGTTTTGTTGGAAGGTATTCAAGATTTGGACGATGTTCGTTTTGTCGCCAATAAATTATTGGCGCACATCTCTCGTCCGATGGAAATAGCGGGGCATGACATTTCCATTACCGCCAGTATTGGTATCAGTGTTTATCCTACCGATGGCGACAATACCGATGAGTTATTGAAAAATGCCGATATCGCTATGTATAAAGCGAAAGAGGCTGGGAAAAACAACTGCCAGTTTTACGCTAAAGGTATGAGCGCTTCGGCGGTTAATTTTTTACTGCTGGAAAATGATTTACGTCGTGGTATCGAGCAAGATCAGCTGATACTGCATTATCAACCTCAAATCGATATGCGCACCGGTGCGTTGACGGGCGTTGAAGCTCTGGTGCGCTGGCAGCACCCTGAACGTGGAGTGGTTTCACCTGCTCACTTTATTCCGCTGGCCGAAGAGACGGGACTTATCGTGCCTCTGGGTGACTGGGTGTTAAAAGCCGCTTGCGAACAGCAAAAGCAATGGCTTAATGCGGGGTTAAATGTTCCGCAGATGGCGGTAAATTTATCCACGCGTCAGTTTCGACAAAGAGATTTTCCTGGCAAAGTGGCCACAGTCCTGCGAGAAACGGGATTGCCGGCGGAGTTTCTGGAGTTGGAAATTACCGAAAGCTGCGCCATGGAGCATGCCGGAGAAACCATTAATCAATTAAATCAGCTCAATCAAATGGGGCTGTCACTGTCTATTGATGATTTTGGTACAGGCTATTCTTCACTGGCGTATCTTAAGCGCTTTCCGATCGATAAACTAAAAATCGATAGCAGTTTTATTCACGACATTCCCATCGATCAAAACGACGCCGCTATCGCCAAATCTATTATTGGTTTGGCGCATAATATGCAATTAACTGTCGTGGCGGAAGGGGTCGAGCAAGAACAGCAAGCCAGTTGGCTGCGAGACAATGACTGCGACCAGGTGCAGGGCTATTTATTTGCCAAGCCTATGCCGGCGAGTAGCTTTGCCAGCCATTTTTGTGCGCGGGGCGAGTTTGATGTCACAGCAAATGTCGTCTCGCTAAAAGATTTTGCTCAAACCTAACCTCTAATTCTGCGGATATGAAATAGCCTTGATTACACACTTGGCTCAGTCGGCACTCTAATTAAGCAAAGACTCATCTTCGCCAATAAAAAAGGGCTCATCTTCGTCTTGAGAGGGGTCAAACGTTTCGTGAAAATCTACCACCTGGTCGGCCACTTGATGGATTTGCTTGCTGTAGTTAGCAAGGTGAAATAAAGCTTCGCCTTCATGCACTAAAGGCAGATTGGTTAGCCCAATCACAATGGATTCGGCCGGTGCGATTACCGGAATTTGAGTCATGCCAATGGGATCGGATACATAGGCTAGTGTGGTGCCTTTTTCGACCTTGGCGCCCAGTTGTACCAGAGGGCGCATCACCCCGCTCATGGGTGCGCGAACCCAGCGACTGTCATCGGCGATAGTCACTTTCGTTTCTTTTCCGATACGGCGTTTTTTGGGCAGCATATTCAGGTGACGCATCACATTGATAATGCCACGGGTGCCCGCTCGTATGCTGAACTCGTCAAAGCGCAGCGCTTCACCGGCCTCGTACAGTAGCAATGGAATACCCTGTTGGGCGGCCGTTTCTCGCAGTGATCCCTCTCGCAGCTTTGCATCCAGTACAACAGGGGAGCCAAAGGCCAAACCAAGGTCGCGGTTTTCTTCGAGAGATAAGTCAACGCGTATTTGCGGCAAATTCGCGCGGTGACGTGCTCCGGTGTGCAAATCGATACAGTGTGTACAGTGCTGCAAAATATCGGTGACTAGGGTGTGGGCCACCCGGCCCGCCAGTGAGCCGCGTTGACTGCCCGGAAAGCAGCGGTTGAGGTCGCGCCCATCGGGCAGATAGCGCGACTGGTTTAAAAACCCGTGTACATTCACCACCGGAATTGCCAGTAACGTACCGCGCAGTTTATTCAGCTGCTTAATGCCGAGTACCCGGCGAATAATATCCACGCCATTAATCTCGTCACCGTGCACAGCGGCCGTTACCAATAAGCATGGCCCTGGACGTTTGCCGTGGATAACGTGAACGGTTAAGCCGACATCGGTGTGCGTGTACATGGCTGCCAGGGGAATATCGACACTGCGAGTTTCTCCGGGTGCAATTGTTTCTCCGCCAATAACAATCGGAGTATTTTTCTCGTTCATCCCTTACCTTTGGTTTTATTGGCGTGTGGCCTGGCATTCTCTTCAATAAATTTTATAATGGCGCCAGCTACATCTTTATTAGTGGCTCCTTCAATACCCTCGAGCCCGGGTGAAGAGTTAACCTCCATAATTAACGGGCCACGGGTGGAGCGCAATACATCAACCCCTGCCACTTTTAACCCCATGGTTTGCGCCGCTTTAATCGCAGTACTGCGCTCGTTGGGGCGCAATTTAACCAGCTCGGCACTGCCGCCACGATGCAAGTTAGAGCGAAACTCACCTTCGGGGGCGGTGCGTTGCATGGCCGCGATAACCTTAGTGCCAATAACCAAGCAGCGAATATCACTGCCGCCGGCCTCTTTGATAAACTCCTGCACTAGAAACTCGGCGCGCAGTTCGCGAAAGGCCTCGATCACACTTTCGGCGGCTTTGGCGGTTTCGGCCAAGACCACACCGCGCCCCTGGGTACCTTCACACAGTTTTACTACCAAGGGGGCGCCACCGACCAATTTAATCAATTCTTTGGTGTTGTGGACGTTGTGGGCAAAGCTGGTTCGGGGCATTCCAATACCTTTGCGCGATAATAATTGCAGAGCGCGCAGCTTGTCGCGCGAGCGGCCCAACGCAACTGACTCTGTGAGGCAGTAAACCCCCATCATTTCAAATTGACGGATAACGGCTAAACCGTAGTGGGTGACCGAAGCGCCAATACGCGGGATGACGGCATCAAACCCTTCCAGCTCTTCACCGCGATACCAAATAGCCGGCTTCGATGGGGTAATGTCCATATAACACTTTAGGATATCGATGACGTGAGGTTCGTGCCCGCGCTCCAGGCAAGCCTCTACCAATCGGCGGGTGGAGTAAAGTCGCGCGTTGCGTGACAGTATGGCAATTTTCATTTAGTGTCCTAAAGAAGTTGGAATATTTACGCTGAAAAAAAACGGTCTTTTTATGCCTTAGGCCCTGAGTCGGTATCGCCACCGCACAAAAAAGATGCCTGAGGGTCTACCACAAAGCGTCCAGCAAGAGAGTTGCGGCCCAGCAACATACGAAACAGCATAGTTTCTCGGTTCGTTAAGGTCATCTCGGTAACCAAAGTATGGCCGCCAATACGCAGAGCAGTTTCAATGACATAGCGCTCTTCTTGATGCCCCCCAGAGTCGGTGACTCTGCGCGTTTCAACCACCTTAGCTTCACAGGTGTACTCTGGGTCTAGTGTTTTTTGCATGGGGTGTAGGCCAAAGCGTACCCACGGTTCCCCATCGCGGCTAAACTCCTCAACAAAAAAAGCGTGAATGGCCGAGGTTTTAGCGCCTGTGTCTATTTTGGCTTTGACTGGGCAATCGACCAAATCGGGTAAATGCACCCATTCTCGCCAACCAACAGATTGCTTTTCATGCATATTCAGATCTCAATACAGAAAACATAGGAGTGCCCATAACTGTAGCGGGTATAGCTTGAAGGTCAAACCCAGATAAAGCAATTCCCTTTTGTAAAGAGAAAACAATAGAGCTCTAATGAATTTAAGGGGGATTATTAGTGTTTAAGGTCGCTGGGGTTTGAGCGGCTCTTTATTGACCGCTTACAACGCTGGCAACCTACCTTAAGTGTTGACTAAGCTAAAGCCGTTATGCGGACAATATTTAAGGATAAACCCGCTGAGATAGGCGCTAGAGGCTAGCCATTGGTGCAAGGGATAGTGCGCGCATTGTCCTGAGTGTGCACAGCTGTTGGTGTATCTATGCGACAAACCTGCTGAATTTGGTATAAGCTTAAAGTAACAATAACAAGCTTTGGAATCCGGTATGCCCCATAGCTGGCGATTAGAAACGGTACTCTTGCTGTTGGTTCTGGCCACTGCGCTGAGTATATTCGCGCGTGATACGTTGCTGCGTGAAACTTTGATCATTGAGCCGGGAGAAGACTATAGCGTACGACTTTATGATGATGGTCGCGACGGCGGTAGCACTGAGGCTGTCATGTTGCCGGACAATCAAAGCGGTTATCAGTGGCAGTGTGATTTAAGGGCCGATTATCAATACCCATACTGTGGTTTTGAGATCCGGTTGGTGCAAGGCTGGGATGGCCTAGATTTATCCAGCTTTGATAAAGTCGAGCTGTGGTTGGATTACAGCGGGGGCAATAAATCAATTCGTATATTTCTACGTAATTATGACATTCGTTATTCCAACCCGAATGACGAAACCTCCACCAAGCATAATCAAATAGAGTTTTCTGCCGATCGAAAAGATCAGCACTATGAGTTTAGCTTCAGTGATTTCTTTGTTGCCAATTGGTGGTTGTTAGAAAATGACATTCCTCCTAATCTCTCGCACCCGCAATTCGATAATATTATCAGTTTTGATGTGCAAACCGGGTCGGAGCATAAGCTTGGGGTTAATAACTTTCACCTCAAAAAAGTGAAGTTCATTGGTCAACGCATAGACACTGCAGACTGGTATCTTGCCATTATTAGCATTTGGTCTGTTTTAATACTTGGGTTTTTGGCGTATCGGATTGTTGTGCTTTCAAAAGAGGTTCGTGAGCGCCAAATGCGCGAGAAAGAATTGTTGGCGATAAATAAGCTATTGGATTTTCGCAGTCAAGAGTTGGAGGTGTTAAGTAAAACAGACCATCTAACAGGCGCCTTTAATCGTCAGGGCATAGAAGGCGCCATCAAAAGTGGGTTGTCGGAATGGCGCCGTGATGGTAAATCGTTGTCGGTAGTTATGATCGACATCGACTACTTCAAGGCGATTAATGATAACCATGGGCATGCGGTGGGTGATGCGGTATTGGCCGGTATCTCGCAGTTAGTGCAAGAGCGAATACGCTCTTCTGATTTGTTTGCTCGTTGGGGCGGGGAAGAGTTTGTTTTAGTGTGTCGTGATACAAGCATGAATTATGCGGCGCACATTGCCGAAAAGCTTCGCCGGTTAATTGAAGAGTGCTCTTTTGCTGATGTTAAGGGGGTGACGGCAAGCTTTGGGGTGGCGAGTTTGCAGGGTGATGCAGATGTTGATGATCTGTTTAAAAAAGCAGATGAAGCATTGTATCGAGCCAAAAGAAAGGGTCGGAATCGGGTAGAAGTGTCCGATAATGACTAACCTGAATGGTGCAGGCGATGATGTGCAGTAGCGTTGACTTTATGTGATAACTACTTACATTTTACTCGGAATATTTCACCATCGTTCAATCGCATAGCACTTAAGCAGCCGCCCCATACGCAACCGGTGTCCAGTGCGGTCACGTGCTCGGGCTCAGCTTTGCCCTCAAGCGCAGCCCAGTGGCCGAATACAATGCGCTGCCCGCCACACAGATGGTTGGGGTGCTCAAACCAAGGTAAAAACTCTGACGTATTACTGCTGCATGGTGCCGATTTGTTGGTCAGCTCCAGCTCGCCCTCGGCGTTGCAAAAGCGCATTCGGGTAAGGTAATTGGTAATCAGCCGTAGCCGGTCTTGGCCGATTATTTTGTTTTTCCATTTGTTGGGCTGATTACCGTACATACCACTTAGAAACTCTTCGATATAGTCACTTTGCAGTACGGCTTCTACCTCGCGCGCGTGGGCTGTGGCCTCGGGTAGTGTCCAGTTGGGGGGGATGCCTGCATGCACCATGGTGTAACCGAGCTCGTGGTCGGTGTGCAGCAATTTCATATGGCGCAGCCAGTTAATCAATAAAGGGCCATCGGGTGCGGTGAGGATGGCATCCAGTGTGTCGGATGGGCCGCTCCTTTTTTTGCCCCAAGCCACCGCCAACAAATGCAAATCATGATTGCCTAAAACCGCTGTTACACAGTGGCGAATAGAATACAAAAAGCGCAGAGTGGCCAGAGATTTGGGGCCGCGATTGACCAGGTCACCCGCTAGCCATAATCGATCAACGTTGGGGTCAAAGGCAACCTTGTCGAGCAGCTTGTGTAAAGGCTTGAGGCAACCTTGTAAATCGCCAACAGCGTAGGTACTCACGATGCGCAATCTCGGTGTTAATGTAGGGCGTTGGGTTCGACCAGGGCAAAGGTCGGTATTGTTGTTTCGTACTCGGTGCCATCTGCGGTACGCATTTGATAGCTGCCCTCCATGGTGCCGGCAAAAGTATGTAGAACCGCACCACTGGTGTAGCGATAAAACGAGCCGGGCTCAATGGTTGGCTGCTCGCCGACCACACCAGCGCCGCGCACTTCGCGCACTTGGTCCTCGGCATCGGTGATGCGCCAGTAACGGCTTAACAGCTGCGCCGATTCGCTGCCCTGATTGTGAATGGTAACAGTATAACGAAAAGCAAAACGGTTTTGCTCGGGTTGTGACTGTTCCGGCAAATAACCGGTTTCCACTTCAATGTGTATATTGCTCATGATTCTTTCTGTATGTAGGGTTCAATGGCATCACTGAGTTCAACGAACTCCGCAATCGATAGCGCTTCAGCCCGCTTGCTTAAATCGACGGGCATTGTTTGTAGTTGTTCTGGGTCGCACAATGTTTTTAACGCATTGCGCAGTGTTTTGCGGCGCTGGCCAAACGCGGCCGTTACCAGTTTTTCCAGTACCGCTACATTGCGAGCCGGGTGGGGTAGTTGTTTATACGGCGCCAAGCGCACAATCGCCGAGTCGACCTTGGGCGCTGGGTCAAAGGAGCCTGGCGGCACATCAAACAACCAATTAATGTCGCAATAATACTGCGCCATTACCGTAAGGCGACCATAGGCTTTGCTGCCGGGTTGGGCGGCCAAGCGTTTAACCACCTCTTTTTGCAGCATAAAGTGCATATCTTGTACTTGCTGCGCGTAGCTGATGAGATGAAAAATCAGCGGAGTGGAAATATTATAAGGCAGGTTGCCAACGATACGCAGCGGGCGATCATCTTCGGCCAATTGAGCAAAGTCAAACTTTAGGGCATCGGCTTGGTGTAGGGCAAAGCCCGGATATTTTTCGAAACGCACTTTTAGCCAAGGCACCAAGTCGCGATCCAATTCAATGACATGTAATGTTTCCGCGCTTTCGGCCAAAGGCTCGGTAAGCGCGCCTTGGCCCGGGCCAATTTCTACCACGATATCGCCTGCACGCGGGGCAACCGAACGCGCAATTTGGTTGATAATGGTATGGTCAATCAAAAAGTTTTGGCCGAAACGTTTGCGCGCTTTATGGGGTGCGCCGGGATTAAAGTTCTGCTTCACGAGGTTAACCTCTTGCGGGCTTGAGTCATGGTTTGCGCGTAGCGTATAGCTGTATATAAGCTGCCACTATCGGCCTGGCCGGTGCCGGCCAAATCGAGCGCAGTGCCATGGTCAACCGAGGTGCGAATAATAGGCAGTCCGAGGGTGATGTTCACCGCTTGGCCAAAGCCTTTGTATTTCAGTACTGGTAAGCCTTGATCGTGATACATCGCCAGTACGGCGTCGGCTTGTTCTAAATACTTGGGCGTGAATAAAGTGTCGGCCGGTAGCGGTACCGATACATCGAGCCCTTGTTGTCTAAATTCGGCCAGTACCGGTTCTATAGTATCGATTTCTTCGTGCCCCATGTGACCACCTTCGCCAGCGTGAGGGTTTAACCCCGCCACTAAAATTGAGGGGGCCGCGATGGCAAACTTCTCTTGTAAATCGCGCCTGAGAATATCGATAATCTCCCGTAACAGCGGACGAGTGATAGCGCTTGCCACATCTTTTAAAGGCAGGTGGGTGGTCACTAGCGCGACCCGTAAGCCTTCGGTAGCTAACATCATGACCACGCGCGGAGTGTCGGTTTTGGCTGCCAAATATTCGGTGTGGCCGGAGAACGTAATACCGGCATCATTGATAACGCCTTTATGAACCGGGCCGGTAATCACAGCGGCAAAGTGTTGTTGCTGGCAGCCGGCAATAGCGCTATCAAGCGTGTCCAGTACATAGTGGCTGTTGGCTGGGTTGAGCTTGCCCGCTACCACTGGCGCCCGTAAAGTCACGGGCAATACGTGCAGCGTGCCGGCGGCTGCAGGCTTGGGTGGGGCATCCAGTGCCACTGTATGGATGTTAACGTTTAGGCCGAGCGCTTTAGCACGTGCAGCTAATAAGTCTGGATCAGCAATAATAACCAGCTCGTCCTGCCAGGGGTGCGCCGCCAACGACAGGGCTAGGTCGGGGCCAATGCCGGCGGGCTCACCCGGTGTTATCGCCAGACGCTGAGGTTGGTTCAATCTTCAAAGTCCTTATTTTTAATATCGAGATAAGCACCCTCGCGCAGTTCGATCTGCCAGACTTTGAGTTCTTGCTCAAAGCGTTTTTCGCGCAACATTTGGGCGGCTTTATTGCGAATAACCACACCGCTCATGTCTTCTTGGCGGCGATCTTCCACCTGCAAAATATGCCAGCCGTACTGGCTTTTAAACGGCTCGGTTATCTCTTCAATGGCGGTCTTGGCCATAGCGCTTTCAAATGCGGGTACGAACATACCGGGAGAAGACCAGCCCAAATCGCCACCTTCTAGCATCGAGCCAATATCTTCTGAGTGCTCGCGCGCCATGTCGGCAAAATCGGCACCGTCGATAATTTGCTGTTTAATCTCGAGTAATTTTTCGCGCGCGGTCTCGTCATCCATGATTTCACTGGTTTTCAGCAGAATATGGCGGGCTTTGGTTTGTTCAACCAGTTGTTCGCCGCCACCGCGTTGGTCAATAATTTTCAGCAAGTGAAAACCGGCCCCGGAGCGCAAAGGTTCAGATACCTCACCGACGTTGAGCTGGCTCACCGCTTCGGCGAACAGTTCTGGCAACTGAGCCAGCTTGCGCCAACCCAAATTGCCGCCTTCTAGGGCCGTGGTGTCATCCGAGTGTGCAATGGCAAGCTGGTTAAAATCGGCTCCGTCTTGCAATTGTTGGTAGAGATCGTCCACTTTTTGTTGGGCCTGTTGCAACTCGTCGGTTTCAGCCGATGAGGAGGCACCGACCAAGATATGGCCTAAGTTGTAATCGGGCGAGGTGGCAAACTTACCGTCGCTGGATTCGAGAAAATTATCGATTTCTTGCTCGGTAACGCGAATACGGCTGTTGACCACGCCTTGCTGAACTTGGTTAAGCAATATGTCGCGACTTATGCGGTGGCGTAAACTGGCGATACTTAAACCGTCTTGGGCCAGGCTGGCGGCCAACTCGTCCATACTGTTCAGGCCGTTGCTGGTAACGACTTGCTGTAAGGTGGCGTTGATTTGCTGGTCGCTCACCTCCATGCCGTAGCGCTTAGCCTCTTCGAGCTGTAATTGCTCCAATATCAAGGTGTCGAAGATTTGTTTTTCCAGCACTTCCATTGGTGGCAGCTGGCCGTACTGGCCTTGTAGGCGCTGCACAATAGACGCTTTGCGCTCTTCAAACTCACTTTGCAGTACCACACCTTCGTTAACGACCGCGATGACCTTATCCAGTATTTGGGTTTGCGCCTGGCTGCTGTTGGCAATGCCAAAAGCCAGTAAGCCGAGCGTTAAGGTCAATGATAGGCGGAGGTGTTTATGAGCGAAATCTTTTAATTGCATATAAGTCACTGATTATTGGAGGTTGTCTTCACGTTCGGCATAGCCGGGAATGGTTTTGCGTAATAAATTCCCGACCCGGTCACTGATGCTGGCCAGCCCTTTTAACTGTAAATCAATAAAAAAGCCACGATCGTAATCGTCGCTGTTGGCGCTTTCCAGATCATAGCCGCTGTTGTAATCGAAATTAAGCCATTCGCGCCATAACAAACGCACGCGGTAACAGCAGTCGTTGTATTCGAACCCGGCAAAGGTGTCGAGTTCCAAGTCAAAATTAAAATCGTAGTGGCTGCGGCCAATCAGGCTCCAGTTGCCATCGAGCGGTATAAAAGCGCCGACATCCAGCTGGTTCAAGCGCTGATTGTAAACGATGTCGGTGTCTGGGTCTGCGCTCAGTGCCAAATCGGTCGTCTGGCGTTGGTAGCGGTAGGTTAGATTCACTAAGCGCTGGCTATCATCGCTGTACTCCACCGAGGCACTGGCACTGGTCAGGGCGTTGTTTCGATGGTCGTAAACCACATCGGAGCTGAGGCGAAAATGTTCTGAGGCTCGCGCACTGATTCGCCCCACATATTCCGATTGGCGGTAGCTGTAGGCTTCACTAGGTGCGCTGGGGTCGAGCACAACTTTAGGTGTTTCAAACCGATAAATCTGCCCCAAACTAAGCGCTAAATGCTCTTCGCCGGTACGGGCGGATATAAAGCGAGTGGTAAGGCCTACGCTGAGCTGATTGGCATCGTCTAGGCGGTCTAAGCCATTGAAGCGGGTGCTGCGAAACAGCTGATTGTAGTCCATTTGAAACAGACGAGTATCGAAATCAAGTGCCTGGTTACTGTCGTTTAAAGGGTTGTACAGCGCCTGGTGATCGACATACTCGCTGTACAGGTAAAACAAGCGTGGCTCTAGGGTTTGAATCAGCGGTGTATCGCCCCATTGTGTCCAGCGCTCAAAGAACATACCCAAGTCGAGGCTCGCCTGCGGGGCGTTCAACTGCGGACTGCGATTGTTTATCGTGGGGTCAGGGGTACTGTCAGTGTTTATAATCGGCGCCTGTTCCAGCTGATAGCGCAGGTCGCGTACACCTACGGTGGGAGTTGCATAGCCCCACTGCCAGCGCGTGGGCCACGCTAAATTCACCGCCGTATGCAGTCTTTCACCCACCACTAATTCATGGCTGGGGCGCTGATAATAGCTGATTAAATCAAATTTCGAGTAATGACTATCGATGCTTAGTTGCAAGTCGCTGAGTGAATACTGTCCGCGGGCAAACGCGTGGGGCAGCTCTTTATAGGGTTGTTGGGCGCTTTCATTTAGGTAGCGCACTTCATTGGCGCTTATGCCCAAGTTCCAGTGATCACCGGTGTAGCTGACCTGGCCAAATTTGCGAATACTGGCCGCGTACTCCAAGTCAGTTTCGCCGCTGGTAATGTCGCGCAAGTAATCCACATCGCTCACGTCGGTATAATCAATCACTGTTTTTAATCGCGATTGAGCCCCGCCGGTCTGGTTCAGTTGCAGTAGCCAGCGATCCTCGCCTCGGTGAGGGTAGGCCTCCTCCTCGGTTAACTCGCCGCTGGCAATGGCGCTGTCTGATTGTTGATCATAGCCGCCCCTGTCATCGGGTAAATAGCTGGCGTTGAGCTCACTGCTAAAAAAGCTCGATAAATGTCGAACATTGATGTCCAGCAGTGTGCCGTGTTTTTCCATATAACTGGGCGTCAGCGTAGCGTCCAGTTGCGGGGCAATATTCCAGTAAAAGGGCTGGGCGTATTCCACCCCGTTGTTGGTACTTTGACTAAACGAGGGGAATAACAGACCCGATTGTCGTTCATCTCCAATCGGGAATGCCAAATAAGGAATATAAAGCACCGGGATATCAGCCACTTCTAGACGGGCATTTTTGGCCACGCCGTAGTTTTTATCCGAATACAGAGTTAATTCTTTGGCTTTCAGGCGCCAAAAGGCGTTGTCGGGCTCGCAGGTGGTGAAATCACCGTGGCGCATCCTTAATAACCGGTCGCCAAATTTCTGCAGGTGGCCCGCGCTGCCGTTCAATCGACTTTCGTGCAGAACAAAGCGGGCATTGTCGACACTGGCATCTTCATTGGTAGTGGACATTTGCGCATTGTCGGCGCGAATCAGCAATCCGGTCTCACGCAAAGTGACATTGCCATCCAATACAATCTCGCCACTTACCTGGTCCAGGGTGGCGCTCTCGGTTTCCAGTAGGCGCGGGCCCTGCTCAAGGCGTACACCGCCATGTAGCTCAAAAGCACGATTGCCATCGGCTTGAATGCTTTGGGCAGTGGCGGAAATGGGGGTTTGCTCAACGGGCAGGGCGTCGGCAGGTGCCGTATAGGGGTCGATAAAGGCGCCGCAGCAGCCTGCTGGCAATTGTTTTTGTTGGCTTTCGGTTAGCTGGTCGGCATCCACCCAGTCCAACTCTTGGCCCGACGCTGGTTCGGTTTGAGCAATAATGAGAGGCGAGGTTAATGCGCCACATGCCGCCAGACAGGGCAGGAGCTTTCGGTGGTGTCGGCGGTAAGCGGTCATTCGTGGTTCTCGGCCTCTCAATGTGCCGGCAATTCTACTGCATAAAGGGGGCGCTAGACCAATTATAACGGGCATTTACCGCGCTGATGCCCAATGGCATCACAAAGTGTGCTTTCGCAGAGGCCTCAGACCTTACGAATCGTTATGCACTACTTGCCAGTGCCTCGGTGGTTAAAGGTAGAATAGCCGTAAAGCACTGGGCGTTTAGTAAGCCATACAGGATAACAATATTTTGGTTGCACACAGTATTGATCCGGCCGCGCGAAAGCAAGCTCTCCAGCAATGGCTGGCGGCCACCTTGGGGGACCGACCTCATTTATCACCATGCGGAGGCGATGCTGGTGGACGGCGTTACTACACACTGGCGGAAAATCCCGATTGGTTGGCGGTAGATGCCCCGCCCTGCAGTGAGGATACGCGGCAATTTGTCTCCATAGCCCAATGCCTTTCGGCTGGTGGAGTACGGGTACCGGCTATTTATCATGTGGATGAGGACAACGGCTTTTTGTTGGTGGAAAATTTAGGCCGGCAACTGCTGGCCGGGGCAGTGGGGCAGGCCGGTGCCGCCAGCTGGTATCCGCGCGCGCTTGACGCACTGAGCCAAATGGCACAACTGCCAACCAATAGCGTTTACCTGCCTATATTCGATGCCGCGTTTATCGTGCGTGAGCTGGGTATTTTCCGCCATTGGTTCGTCGAGCAGTTGCTCGGGGTGCATATTAATGAAGCAATAGCCCAAAAGCTTGATCGTTTGGATGCGGCCCTCGCTCAGAGTGCCCTCCGGCAACCGCAAGTGTTTATGCATCGCGATTATCACTCGCGCAACCTATTGTTGACCGATCGCGAGATTGCCGTTATCGACTTTCAGGACGCCGTGGTGGGCCCGCTCACCTATGATCTAGTGTCACTGCTCAAAGATTGTTATCTGGTTTTGCCACAGGCGCAAGTCACCACCTGGGCGCTCGACTATAAAAAGCAGGCAGAGAGCTTAGGGCTGCTAAAGCCCATTTCCAACGAGGCTTTTATACAAGCGTTTGATTGGATGGGGCTGCAGCGTCATATCAAAGTGCTGGGCATTTTTGCCCGGCTGCATCTGCGCGACGCTAAGTCGGGCTACTTGGCCGATTTGCCGCGTGTATTGAGCTATGTTCGTCAAATATTGTCCCAATACCCCGAATTTGCCTCAATTCAGCAATGGTTTGAGCAAGATTTAATGCCCATCTGCCGCCAGCAGTCGTGGTATCAGCCGGCGGATGACAACAACCCGTTTACCTCGGTGCAAGGGCCAGTCCAATGAAAGCTATGATTCTCGCAGCGGGCCTCGGCAAGCGCATGCGACCGTTAACCGACACACTTCCCAAGCCGTTGATTCCGGTGCGGGGGAAACCGCTGATTGAATGGCATCTAGAGCGCTTGGCCGCGGCTGATGTGAAAGAGGTGTTAATTAACATCGCCTACTTGGGCGATAAAATCCGCCAAGCACTGGGCGATGGCAGCCGCTGGGGGCTGCAGATCACCTACTCAGAAGAGCCAGAGCCCTTGGAAACCGGCGGGGCTATTCGCTATGCCGCCCACTGGTTGGGTGACGAGCCGTTTTTGCTGGTTAATGCCGATGTGTTTACCGACTTTGAGATGATGCCATTGATTCAGAGTGGGCTGGAGCAAAATGAACTTGGCCATTTGATACTGGTGCCGAATCCAGACTTTAAGCTGCGAGGTGACTTTGACTTAAGAGACCACTTTATTACAGAGTGCGCAAACACGGTATCCGGTTATACTTTTGCGGGAATAAGCCTGCTTAGCCCCGCGTTGGTAATGCGCTACCCTCGCAGTCGCCGTCTATTTCCTTTAGTAGAGGCTTTCAACTGGGCGATTGGACAGCAGCACTTATCGGGCAGTGTCTATCGCGGACAGTGGAGCGACGTGGGTACTCTGGAAAGGTTAGCTCAAATTGAAAAGCGGGATTGGGGGTGAGGTGATTTTAGCGTGACTGGCAGACAAATTAAATGACAGATCAGTGCGTCGGCAGTAATGGTGGTGCACCAAGGTTATTGGCTAGAAGTGACAGGATGAAAACTACTCTATGAAACGTATAAAGTTATTGGATGACAGGCAGCGTTTAATGCTGGATGTAATGGCGAAAGATCGTTTTCTGCCGGAGCAAAAAATGCAAAACCACCTGAAAGAATGGCACCAGCAATATGTTCACGCCAAACCTTTTCGGCACATTGTGTTAGATAATTTTTTTGATACGGATATTGCCGGCAGTCTCAATGATGAATTCCCCAGTATTGGTGAGCAAAAAAAGTGGCAGGAGTTTCGGCGCGGTACAGAATGGTTAAAAAATGCGACTGGTGATGATTCACATATTCCGTTTTTTACCCGTCATTTTTTGTATGCCTTAAATTCGCGCACTTTTTTAGCTTGGCTAGAAAAGCTAACAGGGATTAGCGGGCTTATCGCCGACAGTGAGTTCACCGGTGGAGGGTTTCACAGCACCTTGCCCGGTGGCAAGCTGGACCTGCACGCCGATTTTAATATTCATTTGCGCAATGGCTTGGATCGTCGCCTTAACCTCATTATGTTTCTCAACAAAAACTGGCCTGAAAGTTACGGCGGCCACTTAGAATTGTGGGATAAAGACTTAGCCTTGCCCCCGCAAAAGATTCTGCCCGTGTTTAATCGGGTAGTGATTTTTGGTACAACCGATTTTACCTTCCACGGCCATCCGCTGGAGTTGACCTGTCCGGCAGACAGGTATCGAAAGTCGCTGGCACTTTATTATTACTCTAATGGCCGTCCCGACCATGAAAAGTCGGGTGAACAGCACCTTACGCTCTTTAAAGAGCGCCCGGCCATCGATTAATCGCAGGGTGTGGTTCATTTAACTTGGCTATGCTGGAGTTGGGCTGAGCTTATGCACGCGTAAGCTACGTTGTAGTAATGGACTGGTGCAAGTCAAACGATTGCAGTATTGATAGCCATTTTCACCCTAAAGAGTCAAATTCTCTAGCTTACATTAGATCAGCTCTAGGCCCGGCGCGTTTCGGGTGGGCGATCTTTCTAAGCGTTAAGTCGCCGCTTCAATAGGGTGGCGACTAGGCTCATCAAGCATAGTGCCAGCACTGGAATGTAAAACAAGGGAGAGCTGATCAAATCTTGCCAAGATGTAGTTTCAGTTACCACTGCACTGTGTAACCCCTTTCCGATCCAGCAAAACGCCAGAGCGCTGGGTATTAGCCCTAAGATAGTTGCCCCCCAATACACACTCAAACGCACCCCAGAATAAGATAATAGTAAACTGGCCAAATAAAACGGGATAACTGGGATTAACCGAATTGCCAAAATAGTGCCAAAGGCATGTTGCTGTATAAACTTCATCACTATCAGGCGTTGTTTTGCAAAAATACTTTCCGGTACTTGTAAACCTGAGTGTTGTACGAGTATCCATATACAAAAAGCGCTTAACGAGGTGCTTAACATGCACATGACAAACCCCGGTCCGGCACCAAAAAAATAGCCGCTTAAAATAGAAAATACAGCCCCGCCTGGAAGGCCGGTGCAGGTGATCGCAACAAAACTGATGAAAAACAATAAGGTAAACATAATAGGTGCGCTCTGCATAAAAGCGCTGGCCTGGGCGGTCATTGCCAAGAGCCAGTGAGCCAGTGAGCTGGCAAAGGTTAGGCCCGCCAAAAAGACAGCTACACTGACGACTACTAGGCTCTTGGCCAGTATTTGCATCTTAAAGCCCTACTGTATGGTTAAGGGGGTAAGCCACCAGCACATCATCTTCGTAAGTTGGGGGGCCAAACATTTCACGCACTTTTTGGCCGCATTCTCGATAGCGAGCAGCATCCCGGTCGCCCCTTGAGGCATTTTTGTGATAAATCAAGTAGTCATGCTTTGAATGATGGCTCTTGGTGGCAAGCGCACTTATGTGCACAATATTTTTTAGAGCAATTTGCTGATTCTCAGGGGGGTATTCGCCATAAAACCGGCTGCCACAAAAGCCGTCGAGAAAGCCCGCAGTTATTTGTTGTTGGTGTACTGCCTGGTCAATGTACCAACGGTCCCAGTGCCATTCTAAAAACCAAGGAGCTATGACAATATTGACCTCTTTGGGCTTGCCGCTACCGAGGGTTTGATAGAATTCAGATATAGGTCGGTTATCGAGCTCGACGTTGTAGTAGTTTTCTTCCCAGCGGTAATCAGCTTGGTACACCATATGGTTGGTAAACTGATTAATATCGGGTGCATATATCCTGGGTAAGGGGCCAGCAAAATATATTGCAGCCGCTGTGGCAACCACGAGAGGGGTGAAAAGCTGTCGGTGCATTATGCGTGTGGCCTGAGCGATGCCCGTAGCTAAAAATATACCCAAAAATAAAAGGGCAGGAAGGCCGTATCTGGCCGAGACCAGCGGGTGCTGAATCCAGGCTGCTCCGCTATTGGCTATAACTATAAAGGGTAGAGCGATACACAGTCCAATATAAAGCGTCACCTCCCGGTTGCGCTGCCATAGGGTATATACGCCAAATATTGTAGCTGCGAGTGCAAGAGCACCGTAAAAGTTGGAGGCGCTACCTAACAGCAGCCTAAAAGTGTCGATAAGGCTGGTCACGGTAGGCGAGTCACTACCAGTTTTACCTGTTATCTCATGAATGTTGTAGTAAATTGGTGGGCCCAATAGTAGTGCTAGCGCCGCGAGTTGTGAAAGTCCGAGGGCGAGTAGCAACCAAAACAGCCGGTGGTGACCGCGCTTGCCCCATAAGTACAAACTTTTTATACCGTAAAATAAAAAAGGCGTTAATAAAAAAGTAAGCGTAACTGGTTGCATCCAGGCGGATAAGCTGCAACACAATAAATAAACCACTGCTTTGCCGACAGAGGGGCGAATTGTCCACAAATAGAAAACAATAACTGCAATGCCCGTCAAAAACGTAGAAATGGCATAGGGACGGGCCGTGCGTGTGTAGTAAATAAGAATGGGCGATAGCGCCAGCAACAAAAACAGCAGTATCTGTTCTTGGCGGCTTAAAAATCGACCGCATAGCAGGGGGATGACAATAGGAGTGGCCAAACCTACGGCCACCATCGGAGCGCGTAAAATACCCTCTGTGAGAGGAGTGAAAAGTGAAATGCCGTAATAGTACAAAGTGACGGGTATGCTGTGGTCCGCGTGACCAAACGAGGTAAATATTCCCCATGCATCCGAGGCTGTTAATTTATGTAATGCGTGCCATTCATCATCTGCAATCAGCTGTAAAGGTAGTTGCCACAATCGAAACCAAACTGCGGCACAGGCAAACGCGGCTATTACCAATAAAAGTGCCAGCTTCTGCCGTTCTGTTGTATAACTTGCTGGTAACTTCATACGCTTGGCGACCTTTGCAGGGCCCCTTTGAGGCGTTTTATGGCGTGTAACAGCGACACTTTAATAACCCCTAAGCCATAAATGCTGCTGGGCAGTAGGCGGATCGATGATGCCTCGGGAAAGTATTTGGTGGGGCAGGTAATCTCGCCGATGGTGTGACCCTGTGCAATAATTTGTGACAGCATTTGGTTGTCAAAAATAAAATTATCGCTGTTTTGCTCGAGTGGTAGGCTACGGATTACCTCGGCAGAGAAGGCGCGGTACCCAGTATGGTATTCCGACAGTTTGGCCCCCGTACACAAGTTTTGAAATGATGTAAGCAGGCGGTTGGCAATGTATTTGTAAATGGGCATGCCGCCGCGCAAGGCGCCGCCGCCCAAGATACGCGAGCCCAGTACCACCGGGTACAAGCCTTGGGCAATGATGGAAGCCATTGCGGTGATTAATTTAGGGGTATATTGGTAATCGGGGTGGAGCATAATCACAATATCTGCCCCTAGAACGAGGGCTTTTTGATAGCAAGTTTTTTGGTTGCCCCCGTAACCTTTATTGGATTCATGCACAATAACATGCTCGATGCCCAATTGCCGGGCCACCTCTGAGGTGTTGTCTTTGCTGGCATCGTCTACTAGAACCACAATATCCACTATATCCATGGGAATTTCGCGGTAAGTCGTCTCAAGGGTTTTGCTGGCATTGTAAGCGGGCAGAACCACTGCTACCGTTTGCTCGTTAATCATTAGTTTCGTCGTCCGTCGGTCAAAATTTGTTTGAGTTGGTCGGGCGTTTTCCAGTGGTCGCCGCAAACAAACCGGGGGATTCGCCAAATGGAGCTGTCATTGTGAGCAAAATCACCATCGGTCGAGAATGCTGCTAGCTGTTGATGTTCGTCTTGGTGATTGGGCAGGTAGTCTTCTGCCAGGTAGCGGTTTACATGGCCGTAAGGGTAGGCAAATACTCGGGCGGTACGCTGGTTCGTGAGTGTATTTAGCTCATCCTGTGCCCGCCTTATCTGAAGGTCCGCGTCACGATAATTATCGACCGAATAAAACTCTCCTTTTTTGCCGGTCGAATGTGCGGTTTGAGTTAATGTGTCATGCATATGGTCCAGGCTGTGATTGCCTATGGAAAATACTCTTTCGTCGATGGCCGTTTGCCACCATTCACTGCCCCAAGCTCGCTCACCATTCATACAGGTTTGGGCGAGCTCCCGCCGTGCCGACTCAGAAGCAATGGCAAAGCAAGTGGCCGGTACAGGATGCTGTCTAAACAGGTCGGAGGCTTGAAGAATACTTTTTATGCTGGGGACTGGCCCTATTTTAGGATCAGTATAATCGTAGAAGTCATGTGGTGGGGCGTCATCAAACGTCAGGCAAAATACATTGTCTGCAGGCAAAGAGCGTTGATGGCTTATAAACTGTATTAGATCAAAGGTGCTAATGGGGCGGAAACCTAGCTCCTTTAAAGTGTCCAGGTCCTGCGCGAGAGCGATATGATCGTTGCCGAGGTAGTCGCGAGTGTTGGCAATCATACCGTGATAGCAAAGTACGGGTATACGTTGCGTGCTGTTACTTGGTCGGCTCATTGCTTTGTCAGCTCTTGTGTTAAAACGGCGGTAGGTCTGAGACCTTTCGTGTGATTTGCTGTTTTTGCGCCTGGGATAGCGCCTGATTGCGCCACAGCACCATTAAGTGCTCTGAGTTACTGACGCTCAGGCCGCCTACCCGTGAGTCGACTTTTTTAGCCTGTTGGTTGCCGACATGCCCCCAGATCGCGTCTACGTGATCACCGAGTAACTCGAATGTTTTGATGGATAAATGTTCGGCAATGCCGCCAGCGGCTCTGATAATTTTACGGTGCGCGGCTGGCAGGCGGCGGTAGGCGCGCTCGTCGATCACTAACCCTCCTCCTAGGTAGCACTGCTCGAAGGGGCTTTGGTGATAATAGCCAAGCGCAATCGGTTGCTCCGCTTCTTTCGGAGCGTAAAATGACACAAAGTGACGTGGGTAGTCGGGCGCAGGGCTTCCAAATTTACGTGCAAACAAACGACCAATAAAAGGCTCGGCATCTGACACCTCAATAACTTTGACCAATGTGTCAATGGCGCTGTAATCGTGCGGCGCAACCAATGCGGCAGGTGAATAATGTTTGCTGCGAGTTTTGTTGGTAAACAAATTGAACATAATAGGTGCATATAAAGGGTGCGTTGCGGATGGGGCGCATTATAGCCAAATTTTGGCTAGTATTCCTATAGCGCTAGCATAAGGTAGTATGCAGTACTGATTGGGTTTGATGATTTAACGCTGAGAGAGTGAGTATGATAATAGCGCCTTCTATTTTAAGTGCCGATTTTGCCCGATTGGGCGCCGAGTGTGATGCCGTGCTGGCTGCCGGGGCGGATATGATCCACTTTGATGTTATGGATAATCATTATGTGCCCAATTTAACCATGGGGCCTATGGTGTGTCGTGCATTGCGCGAGTACGGTGTCAGTGCGCCAATAGATGTGCACCTTATGGTGGAGCCAGTCGACTCGTTGATTGAGCAGTTTGCCGCCGCGGGGGCGACCTATATAAGCATACACCCTGACGGAACACGACATTTGGACAGATCTCTGACCTTGATTCGGGACTTGGGGTGCCGGGCCGGCTTAGTGCTTAACCCAGCGGTGCCGGTGGCAGTGGCTGAGCCCGTATTGTCGAGATTGGATATGCTTTTATTAATGTCTGTTAACCCGGGCTTTGGGGGGCAGGAGTTTATTTCTTACACGCTGGAGAAAATCAGCAGTGCCCGACGCATGATTGATAGCAGTGGCTTGCCGATATCTCTGGAGGTTGATGGCGGCATAAAGGTGCACAATATCGCTGATGTGGCTCGTGCTGGTGCGGATACGTTTGTGGTCGGGTCTGAAATATTTGCAGCGAGTGAGTATCAGTCGGTAGTCTCGCGTTTGCGATCAGAGGCTCAAAGCGCTATTTTATGATGCGATGGCGGGGGTGGCGAGGCAAAGAGCTGTTGCTGGTACGTGTTTTGCCTGTTTATGGGTAGATTTTCACAGGCTTGTTGAGGTTGTTGGTCTAAGGCTTTGCAGTGCCTCAAGTTGTTTGTGGGAATTTTTTTAAGTTAGGCCTTCCCAGTCGTGAAAACAGCAGGTAAACTGCTGGCGTCTGGTAAAGTTAGAATTAGTTAACACGTTAGGCACCTCTTTATTTCGGGTGTGATGTTGGTCTAACTTTGAATATGGCGCTAGCCCGCGTTTGGGTTTGAGCTTAAATCGCCCTTCGAGACTATTGTTAAGGTCGAAAGGGTGTGTTAATTTAGAACGCGATTGGGTGTTCACTGAGCATCCGGCCGGTCATGTGCTGGTGGTAAATCGAGTTTGTAGGGCTGTTTTCGGCCCGCTTACAGAAAACAATACGATACTTTGTAAATCTAGGAGCTAGACAATGAAGAAAAAACTTCTACCTTTGGCAATGCTGGCTGGACTGGCTGGTGCAGCAGGTACCGCTCAGGCTGTGCACATCAATTCTGATGGCACTGGCTCGGCGCTGATTTTCCCTTACTACTCAGCGGATGGCGGCAACTACACCACCATTAACCTGACTAACACCAGCAGTGAAGCAAAAGCCGTTAAAGTGCGCTTTATTGAAGGTGTTAACAGCCGCGAGGTGCTCGACTTTAACTTGTATATGTCACCTTACGATCACTGGAGTGTGGCTGTTCAGGCTAACGGTGAAGGCGCTGGCCTGGTGTTGCCAAGCGATGCTGATGGTAACTACGCGGGTGATACCACCTGTACCGTACCTAACTTTGCCGCTTTCCACGAGCTGAGCTCAGACGGAAGCAGTGACCCTATATTCGTTCCTTTCCGTGACTTAGAATATACCGGTGGTAGTACCTCTGGTGCCGATGCGGATGATGGCCCGCAAACTCTTGATCGTGTACGTCAGGGTTACGTAGAAGTCATCGAAATGGGTGTTCTTGACACCGATTGGGCCGACGCTGCCGATCACACCGATGTTGGTATTCCTACCGATTGTGACGCGCTGTCTGCCGCATGGTTGGTTGCTGGTATCGATGGTACCGGTATTGAAGATGGTATCGAAGGTACCGGTGAGTGGGCTCAGGTAGATGCCAATGGTAACCCGTTGCCCGCAGCTGATGAGGGTGACCCATCTGACGGTGTGTTCGCTGCAACTGGTGGTATTTACGGTTACGGCTCTGTTGTTAACGCCAATGCCGGTACTACAGCCACCTACAGTGCAGTAGCTCTGGATGACTTTGATGGCGACGCTCCAAACCACACCGAACCTGGCAGTGTTGAGCCTACTTTGGCAGCTGCTACCGACGTGGCGCAAGTGTTTGGTGGTACCCGCATTTATGACTTCGACACTACTGCGGGTGATGCGGTATCTGTAGCCCTGATGCGCGACACTTTGTCGAACGACTATGTGTTGGACGAAGATCGTTACAGTGCGACCGACTGGGTTATTACCTTCCCGACTAAGCGTTTCTACGTAGAGACTGGAACTGCTGCTGAGCAGGCCCCTTTCACTTCTGAGTTTGGTTGGACTGATGAAGCTCAAGGCGCTTGTGAGCCAATCAATGTTCGCTACTGGGATCGTGAAGAGCAAGAAACTATTCCTGAAGATCCTACCAGCGGCTTGGACTTCTCTCCACGTCCTTCAGTAGAAACTTCTGAGCCTGTTGGCTTTAACCTGTGTAAAGAAGTTAACGTGATTGGTTTCTGGGATGCTTCGGAAACTGACCTGGACGACGTAGAGACTCTGGACGACACTACTTACCGTCCAGCGATTGGTGGCCACGAAGACGGCTACCTGTTTGAAGCTCTGCCCGTTATCTTTGATGCCGGTTGGGCTACCATCGACCTGACTGTTGATGCCTTCGGTGTTGATGTTGCATCGCCAGGTCGTGAGCTGGCTGTAAATGAGCTAACTGACGGTCCTACCGTGATTAACGGTTTGCCGGTGGTTGGTTTTGCGCTGCAAACCTTCATTAATGCTAGCGTTACCGTTGAGCACGAAGGCGAAGAGTACGATGTGGCACAGGCTTATAGCGGCTTGGTTGAGCACAAATACACTCGCTCTGTAGGTAGTGACTAACCACTAGCTGCAAGTTAAGTGGTGATAAAGGCGCAGCTTAGGCTGCGCCTTTTTTTTGTTCAATTTTTGAGGGTAAATAAAGGAGGCGAGCGGTTCGAATTAAGGGGTGAATGGTGCAGGTTTCGAGTATTTGGGCGTTGACAATCAGGCGCGAACAACGCTTAATAGGATCATTAAAGGGTGTTAAGTGATATGCTATTTTGAAATATAAAAGGCGCCCTGTAAGAATCTAAAACTATAGGTATTGAGGGTGATTATGACTTTATTCAAGCAATCGGCTATCGTGGTCGCACTGGGTGCGGCGCTAAGTGGCATGCCTGCAGCGGCCCAGTGGCAGTTGACGGTTAATGGGGCAGATTCCAGCATAACCTACGATGTAGGTTCAGTGGAGGTGTTGCCTGATGGCACCATTACTCTTAATGATGCGGATATAGCTGCTGGCAGCACGGGCACCGCTTGTGGTCCAGGCACTGATGTAAACGCAGCAGGTGACCAGTGTGTAGCTGAGCCAGTCGATCCGGTCAACCCAGCAGACTATTGTGGTAGTGGCACTGACATTAGTGGCGGCCTTTGTGTGGCTGACCCGGTTAACCCAGGTGATTTCTGCGGTGTTGATGCTGACCTAGTGGGAGGCATGTGTGTTGGTGTGGGCGGCGGCAGTGACTCAGCAACAGAGGAGCACTGCGGCCCCGGCACTGAGCTAGACGGTGGCGTTTGTGTGGTGAACTACCCCCCAGAGGTGGTGAGCTTTACCGCAGCCGAATCAACGCTAGAGGAAGGCGATACCAGTACCACCATTACCATTAAGTTTAACGAGGCGGTTAGCTTTGTCGGCAGCTTGTCGGCCACTAAGGGTACGGTGAGTACACCCGTGCCAACGGGCAACCTTAACGAGTGGGAAGCCACCTACACTAAAGGTGATGGCGATACAGGTACCGCGGTGATTACCCTACAGGGCAGTGATTATGAGGATGTTAAAGAGGTTAGTGGTGAAGATAACCGCACCTTGTCGCTGACCCTGGCAGGCGGTGTGCCGGACGCTTGCGCCCCCATTGCCTACACCAATGATGACCTACCCTTTGGTCAGGATGGTGCATATGCCTACGCATCCGGCAAGCAGTCGACCATGCAGGATGTACCATTATCCTTACTGAACAACAAAGGTAAGCATGACGGGATAACGGCGCTGGAATTTACAACTGGCAACAATCCGGACTATCAGGTGGGCTTTATTTTCCGCGCTTATGACAATACCCGCCATGTGTGGATTTCAGAGTGTGCCGGTGGCCCGGCGCTGGATGAGGGCGCTTGGATTCAGCGTTGTGAGGATCAAGGTTCCGCGGAATTGTCGATCAGTGTGCAACAAGGCCCGGCGCGCAGCTATTGTGCCTTGGAGACTAACACAACTTATTACATTAATATTGAGAACGTAACCTGTAAAGCGGGGTCTAAGTGCGACGCAATGACTATGTCTTACTATCCTAACCACGAAGATCACAATAAGTAGTACTCGTTAGTTAAAGAAAGTTAGACAAGTTAGACCATAAACGCAGGCCGTCGGCCTGCGTTTTATTATTATTGTTACTGTTTAATTGAATTAGGTGTTTGATGTTGATGAAAGTCTGTAAACGTGTAGCGGCGATTGCCGTTATTTTAGTGTCTCCACTGGCGACTGCAGAACAAGATGCTCAGGGTGAGGTCATACTGGCCGAAGGCGATGTCACCGTAACGGTGCAAGATATTGTGAATTATGCGATTGTGAACTTAAAGGCTGAGCAGCGCCAAGAAATACTTGAGACTGATAAATTATTGAATCGTGTGACGGATGCGATTTTTTTAACCAAGCTGTTGGCTCGTCAATACGACGGCTTAGAGAAGGTAGACGGTGCGCTGTTGGAGTGGCAGTCTGACTATTATCGCGAAAAATTAAAAGCCGAGGCTTATCGCCGCTACACAACACGTGAGGCTTTTGCGGGGGTGGATTGGCAGCAGTCCGCCAAAGAGGAATATACCGCCTATCCCGAGCGTTATTATAAGGCGGACCGGGTGTCGGTAAGTCATATTCTTATTAAAATTAATGAAACGCCTGAGGCTGCATTGGCGACAGCCGAGCAGGTCAAGGCGAAACTGCAAGCGGGTGAACCCTTTGCCGATTTGGCTCTGGAGTTTTCCGGCGACCCTTCGGTTAAGCAAAATAAAGGGGATTTAGGTTTTTTTGAAAAGGGTAAGATGGTCCCTGAGTTTGAGAAAGCCGCATTTGCTCTGGCCGAGGTGGGGGATATCTCAGACCCGGTAAAAACCCAGTTCGGTTACCACATTATCCAGCTTAATGAGAAGGCCAAGGCTGAGCAGTTGCCTTTTGAGGCTGTAAAAGATGAAATCATTGCCAAGCAAAAACGCGAGTTGCTCAGAGAGGTAAATAGTAACACGACTCTACAGGCCCGAGCATTAAATAAGGAGAATATGACAATCAATACCGAGCTGTTTGAAGCCGTTCGCGAGCAGCTAGCTCCAGCAGCTGGTGAAGACGAGTCATAACCATGGCCATTGTTTGGAAGAACTTTAATACATGAAGTTAGGTGAACATTTAGTTCAGGAAAACCGCTTAACCCAGCGCGATGTCGAACGTGCGCTTTTGGCGCAAACCGAGATGGGCGGGTACTTTGGCGAGATACTGGTAAGCTTAGGGTTAATTGGCGAGCCAGATTTGCTGGCGGTATTATCCCGCCAGTTGGACGTCGAGTTGCTAGCCCCGGGCGATTACCCCGATGAGCCTGTTGCTGTATCGCAAGTGCCAGAGGGCTTTTGGGAGTGCAATCGTGTCGTGCCCTTAAAAATCGGTGTAAAGCCTGAGTTTGCCGCATGTGTGCCGCAAGATGTTTTTTTAAAAAAGGCGCTGACTTTGGCCCTCGGTTGTGAGTGTACCGTTCATTTGGGGGCCGCAGCCGACATTGCTGCGGCGATAAAGCTGCGCCAACACGTCGAAGCCGAAGAGTCAGATGTCGATGAGCTGGCTTTGGGCGAAGTAGATGGGCAAGAATTTGTCGATCATCTAAAGGATTTGGCTAGCGAGGCGCCGGTAATTCGCCTGGTGAATCAGATCATTCATCAAGCGCTAGATATGGGTGCCTCGGATATACACGTCGAGCCGTTTGAGGATGACCTGCACTTGCGCTATCGCGTAGATGGCGTTATTCAGGATGCAGCTAACAAGCCCGACTTAAGCTTGGCTCCTGCGATTGCTTCGCGACTGAAACTACTGGCGCGTATGAACATTGCTGAGCGACGCTTACCGCAAGATGGGCGTATTATGACTCGGGTTAAGGGCCACGAGCTGGACTTGCGCGTGTCTACTATCCCCACTGTACATGGCGAAAGCATTGTAATGCGTGTGCTCGATCGCGATGGCGTGCAGCTCAGTCTTTCTCGTATGGGTTTTGCTGAGGATAATTTAACAACTTACACTGAGTTGTTAAATCGTTCGCACGGGGTGTTGCTGGTAACAGGGCCAACTGGTTCGGGTAAAACAACGACTCTCAATGCGTCACTCTCAACGCTGGACTCAACGGCGTTAAAAATCATTACTGTTGAAGATCCGGTCGAGTATCAGATTGACGGTATTAATCAAATCCAGGTTCAGTCGCAAATAGATCTTACTTTTGCCCGCTCACTACGCGCAATTTTGCGTCAAGACCCGGATATTATAATGATCGGTGAGATGCGTGATGGCGAAACGGCGCAAATTGCGGTGCAGTCGGCCTTAACGGGGCACTTGGTGTTGTCGACCTTGCACACCAATACCGCCGCAGGTGCAATTACCCGGCTAGAAGATATGGGTATCGAGCGTTATTTAATTACCTCTTCGGTAAACGGTGTGCTCGCTCAGCGTCTTATTAGAACTTTATGTGGCCACTGCAAAAGCTCGCGCGATCTGCACGAGGGTGAGGCAGAGCAGCTTGGGCTGGCAGAATTTTTAAAGCCGGGACAATCTCATATATACGAGGCAAAAGGCTGCGCTGAATGCAAAAATAGTGGTTATAAGGGCCGTTCTGCGATCCATGAACTGTTTGTGATGGACGGAGCGATGCACAAGGCGGTGCAATCGGGCGCCGATGCTACCGAGCTCCACGCCACTGCCCGCGCCGGTGGTATGCGCACTTTGTACGAAGACGGGCTACGCAATGTGGCGGCTGGAGTAACTTCGCTCGATGAGGTGCTGCGCGTCACCCAGGATCAAACCGAAACGGCCGACATTATTTAGCCGCTAGACCAAATGGTGCTGCGTAAAGTGCAGGCTTGACGCTGTGCTCCAGCTGCTGTTGTTGTGCACTTCCTTGTTTGAGTTCGCCCATTCACTCAGTCACTCTGCTACTATGCGTAACGTTTACAGCTATGCGTCACGGTGTTATTGATAATTATGCCTGAATATTCTTACAAAGCCGCCAAGCGCGACGGTACATTAACTGAGGGGGTGCTCGAAGCCCCCTCTGAGCCGGCGGCTAACAGCCGCTTGCGCAGTCAGGGCTTGGTGGTTATTTCGCTAGGGCCGGTTACAGCCACTTCCGGTGCGGCGAGTGGTCGCGTCTTTGGTAAAAATCAGGTGTTATCGTTTACCAGTGAGCTGTCGGTATTGTTGCGTGCCGGCTTACCTATAGACCGAGCCATGAAAGTGCTGATTGACATGGCACCCAATGCCGCTGCCGGCCAGGTTTATGAGGATATACTGGCAATGGTAAAAGGGGGGAAGGGTTTTAGCGTAGCGCTGGCACAAAAGCCCGAATTATTTGATGATTTTTATGTCAGCATGATTCGTTCAGGGGAGGCCAGCGGCAACCTGGCGGCGATTTTAGCGCGGCTTTCGCAGCAGCTAGAAAATGCTAAGCAAGTCCGCTCAAGCGTCGTATCGGCACTAATTTACCCTGCCATATTGGCTGCCGTATCCTTAATTTCCGTGCTGGTTATGTTGGGTTTTGTGGTGCCGCAGTTTGAGGCGTTATTCGCCGATATGGGTGAGTCGTTGCCGCTAGTGACTGAGTTGGTGATTGCCGGTGGCGAGGCAATTAAAAGTAATGGTATTTACCTTGTTGTTATTGGGGGTTTGGCGGTTTACGGCATAAAACGCTGGCTGAAAACTCCAAAAGGCAAAGCTGTGTTAGATGCCCGTTTGCTAAAGTTACCGGTGTTTGGTCCTGTGGTGTATAAATATGAGGTGGCGCGCTTTTCGCGTACTTTGGGAACTTTGCTCGAAAGTGGTGTCTCAGTGCTTCAGGCAATTAATATTGCAACAGATACAGTCTCTAACACTATAGTGCGACACTCTCTAGAAGCTCTGGCTCCCGCAGTAAAAGGTGGTGGGCGTATATCGCAGGCACTGGCCGATAGCGGGGAATTCTCGCCCTTAATGATACAAATGGTGCGGGTAGGTGAGGAGTCGGGCCAGTTAGGGGATATGCTGCTTGAATTGGCCCGAGTCTACGATGATGAAGTGTCGGCCGGTATCAAGCGCAGCCTAACATTGTTAGAGCCTATTTTAATTTTAGGCATGGGCGGTATGATTGGTTTTATTATTGTAGCGATATTGATGGGGATTTTGTCTGTCAACGATTTGGCTATGTAGTGTGTTTAAAAGGTAATCCTATGAGAAAAAAACAGCAAGTTGGTTTTACATTGGTCGAATTATTAGTGGTGCTGGCTATTATTGGTTTGCTGGCCGGTTTGGTCGGTCCAAAAGTGCTCAACCAGTTAGGTGGCGCCAAAACGGATACCGCTGGGGTGCAAATTCGAGATTTTGAGCAAGCGCTTGAGATTTATATGTTGGATACCGGGAAGTTCCCCGCCACCGAACAAGGCCTTGAGGCATTGGTTAAAGACCCAGGCGGTGTGGCGGGTTGGGACGGCCCTTATTTGCGTCGTAATGAGCTGCCACAAGACCCTTGGAATAACGATTATGAGTATAAATTTCCGGGTGAAAACGGTCAGTTTGATGTCCTTTCTTACGGCGCAGATGGGCGCCCTGGCGGAGAGGGCGAAAATGCCGATATTGGCAATTGGCAAGTGCGTTAAGTGAGTTGAATGGCCATTAAAACCTCGGCCGGCCAGCGGGGGTTTACCCTGCTTGAGTTGCTTATTGCATTTAGTATCGCGGGACTGTTACTTGCGGTCTCGGTGCCTGCGTCGTACAAAATGTATCAGTCTATGCAGTACCGTGAAGCGGTGCGGGACGTTCGCCAAGCTTTAGAATCTGCCCGCTATACGGCAATGTTGCAGGGTAAGCCCACCGATGTGATCTTAACGCCCCGCATTAAACGTTTAACTTACGCCAATGGCGAGTCCCGTGATTTACCAGAGTTTGTCGACCTCGAAACGCAAACGGCACAGGAGCAAATGGCAACCCCAGATGCAGCCACAATACGTTTTTTTGGAGATGGTAGCTCCACCGGAGGCACGGTAAAAATAGGCCGGAACAATCGCTGGGTGAGATTACATGTGGGATGGCTTTTGGGGCGGGTAGAGCAAACGGTGGATGAGTCGTGAAAATGCAAGAGCCGCAAGGTGGGTTTTCGCTGCTCGAGATGGTGGTGGCAGTGGCTATTTTGGGCATATCACTGGGTATGCTGTATCAGGCGGCGGGCGGGGCTACCCGCAGTATCAGTACCACCGAGGATTACGCTTATGCGGTAACCATGGCGCAGTCTCTATTAGCAAATTATAGTGTGGTCCCCCCTGAAGGGGTGTCTGTACAAGGTGGCGCCGAAGATGGGTATCGCTGGGAGGCGAAATCGCAACCGCTGCTGAACGCTGATGGTGAAGAGACTGGTTTGCATAAAATAGATGTGTGGGTACGTTGGGGGGATCAACTGGCCAAAGACGTACACTTGCCATCTGTTGTGCCTGTCGAGATGGTGCCTGATGACCTCTAACAGTCGCGGTTTTACCCTCGTAGAGGTAGTAGTCTCTATTGCCATTTTGTCGATGATTGTGCTGGCAACGGTCACCGCGATGCGCACATTGGCGCTAACCCAGGAAACCTTACAGAGAAAGTCTGATGGCACCTCTTCGATGGTGGCGGTCACCCGCTTTTTGCGGGGAAGTCTTGGATCTAATCAGGCAATCATGAAGTCCAGGCATGGGTTACCGGCAGGGCAGTATTTCATTGGTGACGAGAATGAGGTCGAGTGGCTTGCACCGGTACCGTTTCCCGGTGCTTCCGGGGGGGGGTGGCAATTGAAGCTGTCCAAGCTGGATACGGACTTGATGCTCCGCTATCGCAAAGATAAAAGCAACCAGCACTGGACCGAAGAAGACGCAAGTTACATTTTGGTGAAAGACGTTGAAGAGTTTAACGTTGCCTTTCGGGCGAATGCTTACTCTGAGTGGCTTGAAGCTTGGGGTGAGGGGTTGTCTGCCGGCATGCCCTCACATGTAAAGTTTCAGTTGAAAGTTGCGGGACGTTACTGGCCGGAACTTATCCTTGAGGTGGGGAGGCTATAGCGTGCCGGCTCTTACTAAACAGAACGGTGTGGCGCTGGCATTGTTGCTGTGGTTTTTAGCCGCAATGGCAATTTTAGTGGCAGGTTTAATGGGGCTGTCGCGGCTGGATTCGCAATCGGTGCGTATGTACATGAACCAAGCGAGAGCAGAGTCACTTGGCGATGCTGCAATGCGTCTGGTCGCAAGTGGATTAGTTGAGGTTTCTGGCGCTGACACTCCTCTACAGGGGGAGGTTTTGCTAGATGGTTATCGTATTTGGGTCCGGATAGTGCCGCAATCAGGTTTGGTTGATGTGCTAGCCGCTGATGTTGAGACTTTGGCCGCGGTTTTTACCGGCGCTGCGAACCTGGAAGCTGCCGAGGCTCTGGCATTAGCCGAATCTGTGGTAGAGTGGCGTGCGCCGTCTGGTGAGGGCAATGAGAGAGAAGGGCCGCCGACAGTTGGGGTGCTAGAGGATGTCATGGGTGCCCCCGGCTTCACTCGTACTGTGTTTGAGTATGCCAAATGGTATCTGTGCGTGGATTGTAATGGCGGAAAACTAGATCCTGCGACAATGTCCGACGAGCTAAGGGTGATGTTGCAGGCCACGGGCGCTGAAAACCAGCCGGAAAATGATGGCTCCGCTCATGATCAGTTGCGACTGAGAGAACCTTCGCGTGTTGATACGCGACTGTCGTTTGGTGGAGATGCGATTTTTCAGCGCAGCGCATGGTTACAGCCAGGGAAGGGGATTGGGCGGCGCTACCCAGCCTTCAAAGTACAAAATCTACAATTTGAGAGTGACAGTTTTGTCGAAGAGTAATCAATGGGAATTGTTCGGTGTTGACTTGCGTCAGCTTGGCTGGCTGTTTAAGCGTGCTTGGCAGGAGGTGTTTTGGGCTTATAGTTCACCGGTTAGAGAAGCTCTCGATAAATCAGTAACCACATACCGTTGGGATAAAGGGAAAGCCCCTGAGTTAACAGCAGCTAAAGGAGCCGGATTGGCTGCGATAGTGTTACCTGATGATTTTGTGTTGGCACGTAGTTTAATGTTGCCGCGGGCCGCGTTGGCTAACTTGCCTGGGGTCATCTCTGCGGAAGTTGATGCATCGAGTCCTTTTTTAGCAGAAGACCGCATGGTCGGGGCGCGCTTAAATGATACCGGGAATCGCTCTGTGGAGTTGGTTCTGGCAATAGTCAGTCGGTCTAGCGTTATGACGTTGTTGCATCAAACCCATGCCGATATCAAGCAGGATGATTTTGAAATTTGGGCAGAACATAAGGGCCAACCGGTTGTGCTGGAGGGGTTTGGTGAGCACCATCGCAATAAGTTGTATAAGAAGCGATTATTCTCGTTAGGCGGTTTTTTTATTTTGGGCCTGTTTTCGCTTTCACTGCTATTGGCTCTTCCTGCTATTTATCAAAACCATAGGTATGCCGAAGTGCAGCAGGCGTTGGAAGCGAGCGAAGACGCCGCAGCGGTTGCGATGCGATATCGCAACAAATTATTAGAAAACAATAACACTCTAGAGGCTCTGCAGCGAGAGAAAACTGAGACCATTAGTCCTTTGATTCCTTTGGCGATATTGAGTGATCAGCTGGGTGATGACGCTTGGCTCGGTGGGTACGAGCAGGAGCGGGGCAAAATAGAAGTCAGCGGTTATGCTAACAATGCGGCGGAGCTTATACAGCAGCTTACTGAGGGCGGCGATTTTAAGGGAGTAAAACCCGTTTCGGCGATTAGGCAGGTACGTAGAAGTAATGTGGAGCGGTTTGAGCTGGAATTACAGCTTGCTACAAATAATGCAGGTGAGCTATGAGGTGGCTAAAAGGCTTGAACCCCTCGCAGTGGGTTGTGGTAATCATACTGACACTAGTGGTAACGGCAGTTGCAGTCCCCAGTTTGACCTTGTTGGTAACAGCATATAAAACACACAGCTCTTTGGCACGAATTGAGCCAAGGATAGCTCGCCTTAAGGGGTTGCATGAGGCCGAGGCAGAAATTTTAGCGTCATCTGAGGATTCCGAGCGAACTTTAGCTCGTTTAATCCTAACGGGTGAGGACGAGAACGTCATTGGCAATAGTATGCAGAATGCAATGCGGGACCTTTTTACTCAGGTGGGTGTTTCTGTAGAGGGGAGCCGTGTTTTACCGTTTGTGGAGCAGGATAGCTTGCAGCGAGTGAGGGTGCGTATAGACGCGACGATGCAAATGGAGCAAATCACACAGCTGTTAATGTTAGTCGCTGATCATCAGCCAATAGTTGTGGTAGATTCCATAGATTTACGGCCCGAGCGTAGACGAAATGCCGATCCACAGGCATTGGAAGTGGCTGTCGTGTTAACTAGCTTTGCTGTCATTCAGAACTAAGCGCTGGGTCGTTATGTTATTTCAAAAAATAAAACGTATTGTTTTTGCATTGACTGCGATCGTATTGATGTTGTCAATGGTGGTGATTGGACTTATGAACCGCGCTGTTGATATCGACCCTGCACCGGCTGACGCTTCTATGTTTGAGCTTACTGAGTTTGCCTTAATGTCCCAGCAAGAGCTGAATCCGGTTATTAACGAGCGCCCGGTGTTTTGGTCCGAGCGCAAGCCTTATGTTGAACCCAAACCCGAACCTAAACCAGATCCCAAACCTGTTAAAAGGAAACCTAATACGGCTTTAGATGGTGCCGAAATTTTAGGTGTGATGGTCGCCCAAGAGTCATCGAGTGTCGTGCTTAAAATTGGTGAAGATGTGCACCGTATTATGGTCGAAGAAGTGTATGAGGATTGGCGTTTAGCTGATGTGACAGAAAACAAAGCTGTGTTTTTGTTGTTGGGCGGCCGCGTTCCCGGTGAATCTACGGTTACAGAAATTGAGTTCAAGCCCCGCCAGCCCTTGCCCAAAACATGGACCGGCAGCGAACAAGACTTTTCGGAGAATTGATGAATACTATATTTAATTTGGCCCAAAAGGTGCGTATGTCTGTGCACGGTAGCGTGACGGCCTCAATGATTTGTTTACTGCTGTCATCCTGTACACAGTTAAACAGCACTGTTGACGGTCAGGTACAGAGTGAGAGCTCTAATAGCTCACTTAGTAGCGTTTTGAAGCAGAATGCAAATAATTCAGATGCAAGTTTTGGCGGCACCTCAGAAACAGCTACTGACGTGGACGACGACTTTGAGAACATAGTGTATGCGGGGTCAGATCAAACCATTTCTACCCCGAAAGCTGAACCGACCACAAAAATGGTGGGTGACGGTGTCAGCTTAAATTTTGAAAATACGCCACTAATAGATGTAGTTCACGGTATTTTGGGGGATATTTTAGCTCAAGAGTATCAGGTGCAGGGCAATATTCCCGGTGTTGTCACTTTAAGAACTCAGGCGCCAATTCCTCGTGATGAGTTATTGGTTATCCTTGAGAGTATGCTTCAGGCTAATGGCGCAGCACTGGTCAAACGTACTGATGGGCGCTATTTGGTGACCGTAAATAAAGGGTTTAGATCGGCTAACCCTTCTTTTAACAATAGTGCGAATGTACAGCCAGGGTATAACAATGTAATTGTGCCCTTGCAGTTTATTGGTGCCGCACAAATGGCTGAAATTTTGAGGCCAGTTGCTCCGGATGACGCTTTTGTTCGAGTCGATACAGTGCGAAACCTTTTGATTCTGGGAGGGACCAGTACCCAGTTAAACGGCTGGCTGGATATTATCGACACTTTTGATGTGGATTTTTTGGCTGGCATGTCTGTGGGGGTATTCCCAATCGAGTATACGTCAGTTGCTGAAGTTGAGTTGGCACTAGCCACCCTAATGGCAACTTCCGTGGGCGAGAAAGCGAGCCCGCTAAGCGGCTTGATTCGTACAGTACCTCTGGAGTCGCTGGGCGCGGTAATGGTAGTTACCCCGCGCAAAGAGCTATTGGGAAAAGTTCAGACCTGGATTGAACGCTTAGATCGGACGCCTTCGCAGGGCGCTGAGCCACAGTTGTATGTCTATGAGGTGCAAAACAGTGAGGCGGGTCACCTTGCGCAATTAATTGGCAATGTGTTTGGTGGCGGTGGTGTTGGTTCATCAAACCGCGGTAACTCAGGGGTAGCCCCCGGGCTGACCCCAAGCAACTTGTCGTCCGATGGCGCGAGCGGCACATCTAACCAGCAATCTCGACAAAAGAATTCAAGTGCCTCCAGTTACTCCTTGGGCGAAGAAATTAAAATTGTCGCGGATGATTTTAATAACTCGTTGCTTATTTATGCTACTGCCAATGAGTATAAAAAAATCAAAGCTGCATTAGAGCAATTGGATGTTATGCCTTCGCAAATTCTCATTGAGGCAAGTATTATAGAGGTCACTTTAAACGATGACTTGCAATATGGACTTGAGTGGTATTTTGATAATAACTTAAGTGGCGGTTGGTCTGGCGACGGCTATGTTGGCTTATCGCCCAACGGTACCGTAAGCGTCCCTTCGTTTGGCTATGCATTCACGAATGCATTAGGTAGCGTACAAACATTGCTCAGTGCAGAGTCTACCAAAGAATTAGTTAAGGTTTTGTCTAACCCTTCTATTATGGTGCTGGATAACCATGCAGCGAAAATTCATGTTGGTACGCAACAGCCTATCCGGGGTTCGCAAACTATTTCAGACGGAGGTGTGATTTCAAACTCTGTTAACTACCGGGATACCGGGGTTAAGCTTGATGTCGTACCTTCGGTTAATGCCGGAGGCCTAGTGACCTTGGATTTAGTTCAGTCTGTCACCGATATTGGGCCTGTGGATGCAGCAACTGACCAAGCCAGCTTTTTCGAAAGGAATATTGAAAGCCGTGTGGCGGTGCGATCCGGCCATACGGTGGTATTAGGTGGGCTGATAAGCGACAACCAAACGAAAGGGCGAACTGGTTTGCCATTTTTAAAAGATTTACCCCTTATTGGTGGCTTGTTTGGTAGTACCACTGCTAATGAAAGGCGTACCGAGCTGTTGGTAATTATTACTCCGCATGTTATGAAAACCGACCAAGATATTCGTGCGGTAAACAAAGAAATGCGCAGTCGAATGAAAGGGCTAAAAGCATTTGAGCAGTCGATTGATAATAGCAAGTTAATCGACCCTAATTTTTAGAAAGGCAATAGGTGAAATTAATGAAAAAAACTTTTTCCTCGTTAATAACATTAGCTGTATTGTTGGCCGGTGGCTGTGCTCTTGTCTCCCCTAAAACAGCTGAGGAGCGAGTGACGGAGAGAGCTTTGGAGCGTTACGATGCTTTGATGGCTGGCAATTATGTAAAAGCTTTAAGGTATACGTCAGCTGGTTATCAAGCTAGAACGACACCTTCGCTATACAGTATGAAATTCGGTGGGTCTAGAGGTTGGGATAGTGTAAAAGTTGCATCGGCTGAGTGCGAAGAAACCCGGTGTGATGTCACTGTCCATGTGCGGCATCGTTTGCAAAATACTAAAAACGGCTATGGTCGGCTTACTAATAAAGAGCGCTGGATTTTGAGTGATGGAGAATGGTGGCTCTATCATTAATTGCAATTTAAAGGAATGCCAATACAGGCTATTCAAATAATAATTGTTGGTTGAGGTTCGAGAAAGTGGTGAGACTCAATGTAGTGGTGCTTGCCTTTAAGGCGATCGGTGTTTCGGTGTTGAGTCTTTATCGATAATTGCCCGGGAAGTGAATGTTAGTGTTTCACGCTTCTTGGTGTCTAGCTAGGGTCTGATGTTCTGCTTACGCCCCCCCCCCAAGTGGTTGTTACCTATTATTGGGTAATTAAAATTGGCAAAGTTAGACAAGTTGAGAGGGCAATATACCAACCAACTTAACTGCACAGAAAACAATGAGCCAGCAATTATGCGGCAGAAGTAACCAGCTGCGGAGTATCAATAAAACCTGAGCCTGGAATGATAATGTGACTTTGAGGTTTCTTAAGCAATGACAGCAAAGCATAAGCTTTCCTCACCCATAACCGTTATTGTTCCTGTCTATCGTGGCTTGAGCGAAATTCAGGCGTGCTTACGTTCTGTAGCCGCTACATTACCGCCTGCAACGCAAGTTATTATTGTGAACGATTGTTCGCCGGAGGCTGGGGTAGCTGAACTCTGTCGAGAATACGCTTTACTCAGCCATTTCGATTTAATTGAGCACCGCGAAAACCTAGGTTTTGTGAAAACGGTCAACGAGGCCATGCGCAAGACGGCTGATCGAGATGTTGTGTTGCTTAATTGCGATACTGAAGTCTCCGCAGATTGGCTGTTACGCCTGCAAAAGGCCGCGTATCGTGAAGAATCGATAGCGACTGTCACCCCATTTTCGAATAACGCGACTATTTGTTCCTATCCCGCCTTCTGCCAAGAAAATGAATGTTTGCCCGGTTTCGATGTTGCGGCTATGGATGCGCTTTTTCAGACAGCCAATCGTGGCTTAAGTCAAGAGATACCCACCGCGGTTGGCTTTTGTATGTACATCAAAAGAAAATGTCTGGATGACGTTGGCTATTTTGATGAATTGGCCTTTGGTAAAGGCTATGGCGAGGAAAATGATTTTTGTGAGCGCACCAAGCTTGCCGGCTGGAAGCATATGATTGCTGCCGATTGTTATGTTTACCACAAAGGCAGTGTGAGCTTTTTGGGAGATAAAAGTAAACTTACTCAAAATGCCGAACAAGTTATTTCTGCTCGATACCCACAGTTTTTTTCTCAAGTACAGCGCTTTATTGAATTAGACCCGCTGGAATTCAGTCGCGATCGAGTGACCCGATTGGTAAACACTTTAAAACAAAACTCACATTCATTTGCTGATAATATCGCGCAGAATGTGAATAACTCAAAGAAGATGATGAATAGTTCAGCTAATAGTTTAGAGATTACCCCATTTGTAGCGCAGGTGTGTGATGAAATACTTCGCTCTGAAAAACCCACATTACTTTTTATCTCACACGGTTGGGGTGGAGGTGTCGAGCAATACATCCAATCTTTAATTGAATTGACCAATGCCAATGTATTAGTACTGCGAGGCATGGGGTCTGGTTCGGTAGAAGTAGGCTTTTACAGTGCGTTAGGGCAGTGTGCTACTCAAATGGTGGGTGGTTTTAATGCCGTCAATCAATCATTATGGCTGGATACTATCAATGCCTTTAACGTCGAGCGAGTGCACTTGCATCATGTGCAAGGTTGGCCGAGTGAAATTGTCGACTTTATATTGGCATTAAATAAACCGCTTGATATTTCATTGCATGATCATTATCTGATGACTCCCAAGTATCACGGTATCGTGTCTGGTCCACGCTGTGATGATACGAGCTGGCCGCAATATGATGTCTCTTGGCGAGAGCGCTTAATGCCTTTGGTTGATCACGCCAGTAGAATTATTGCGCCATCTTTGAGCATAAAGGCCGAGTGTGAAAAAGCTTACCCCGATACCGACGTGGAATATCAGCCACATCCGGAAAAAGTTGAGCGGGCGTCTAAGATCTTTAAAGTTGTAGTAATCGGCGCGCTCACGGATGAAAAAGGGCTGCAGGTAGTCGAAGAGGTGGCTGCTCTGAGTGCGGAGCAGTCGCCACAGCTGCAAATTACTTTGGTGGGGTATCCTACCAGAGCGGTTGCCGAGAATATTCAGGTTACAGGTGACTACCAGTCACATGAGCTGTCACGTTTGCTGGCGTCGGAAAAACCAGATGCGGTTTGGTTCCCGGCACAGGTTGCTGAAACCTACAGCTACACACTGAGTCAGGCTATGGCTTTGGGTTGCCCTATTGTCGCGACTGAGTTGGGGGCTTTAGCGAGTCGGCTGCGCGATTATCCGCATGCCACATTGTTGGCCAGAGCGTCGGATACTAAAAGCTGGTTAAATGCATTGCAGGGCGCGGTTGACTATCAGAGCGAGCCTGCTTCTTTGTATCTTGATAACACAGCTGAATATAAAGCTTGGTATTGTCAGCCGTTGGGAACCAATAAGCCTGCCGTGTCGCAAGGTACATTGCCGCTGCTTAACGATCTGCAAAAACTGCCAAGCGCGGCAAAGACAGAAGATAAACCATTTAAATCGCTCTATGACTTTGCCTATAACGCCAAGCATAGCGGTATTTTTAAAGAAATTCGACGCCGTTTGCAGGTTGTTCCAGATACGGAAACTGAAGTGGCGGGTATGGAGCAATACCGGGATGCTTTATCAAAATTCCACAAAGTATCTGAAGATTTAGAAAGCCTTAAGCATGATAGCGCCATTCAAATTGATAATCTTAAAAATGAGCTGGCCATCCAGTCTGCCGAATATAATGAGTTAGAGCGCTCAAGTACGGAAACGATTTTGCTTTTTGAGCAGAATTTGAGTGCTGCACAGGAGAATATTGGAGATCTACAAGATCAGGCGCGCCATGCCCAGCAGCATATTAATAGTCTTGAGCAAGAGCGCGATGACTCGCGCTCTCATGCCCTGCAGCTTGAGCAGTACGCAGCCACATTGGAGCGTGAAAGAGATGACCTGTTAAACAGCTTTTCCTGGAAGATCACACGGCCTATGCGTGTATTTAAAAGGGCGACCGTTAAAGCCGTGGCGGTTGTGCGTACCCTTGCCCGGCACATATTTCGGCCGGCCTCATACGCTCGCCTATTTTCCATGCTGAGCCAGGGCCAGTTCAAGGCATTAGTAAGGCGAGCCCTGTTTGAGGCGGGTTATCAACAGAAGCAAGCGCAAGCTCAACAGCAGTTGCAAGAGCAGGCGTCTGAACAAGTGCGTGATTTCCAGTCAATTCAAAAAAACAGTGTCGAGTTAAAGCCACTCACTTTATTGACGGCCAGTGAGCCAGTTCTCTCTATAGTGATTCCTGTTTATGGCCAACACGAGGTGACTTATCAGTGTTTGCAAAGTATTGCTAAACATCCGCCAAGTGTTCCCTATGAGGTAGTGATTGCGGATGACTGTTCTCCCGACTCGGCAGCCGAGGCACTGTCTGTGGTTGGCGGGGTAAGAATGGTTCGCGCCGAGAACAACCAGGGCTTTGTGCTTAATATGAACTTTGGCGCCGAGCAGGCGCAAGGTGAGTATTTGGTGCTGTTAAATAACGATACGGTCGTATGCAAGCATGCTTTTGATCGTTTGCTTGAAACTTTTAACGAGCACACAAATGTTGGTTTAGTGGGTGCTAAATTGCTGAATCAGGACGGCACATTGCAAGAGGCCGGCGGTATTATTTGGCGCGATGGCAGTGGTTGGAATTGGGGGCGCGGCTTAGACTCGACCGACCCGAAATTTAATTTTGTGCGCGATGTGGATTACTGTTCCGGTGCGGTATTGGCCATTAAGCAGTCTCTGTTTCAATCTTTAGGCGGTTTTGATGATCACTATGTGCCGGCCTATTACGAAGACACGGATCTGGCGTTTCGAATCCGGCAGCGGGGTTTGCGGGTTTTGTATCAGCCTGCCGCTGAGGTTTTCCATATTGAAGGCGTGAGCCACGGCACAGATGAAAACACCGGTATAAAAGCCCATCAGGTAACCAACGGTAAAAAGTTTTTTACCCGTTGGCAAGAGGTACTGGCTAGCCATAACGATAATGCGATTGACCCAGATAACGAGGCGCATCGCCAGTGTAAAGGCAATGTGTTGGTAATCGAGGCTTGCATGATTACGCCCGATCAGGATTCGGGCTCCATTCGCATGCTCAATCTACTCAAAGTGCTGCGCCAAGAGGGCTACCACGTAACTTTTGTGGCCGACAACCTGGAGTATCGGGAAAAAGTAGTTAAGCAGCTCAACGCTATGGGCGTAGAGGTGTTGTTTAACCAGTGGGCCGGTTCGGTGCGCAATGTGCTGCGCAAACGCGGTGATTCTTTGGATGCGGTATTTATCAGCCGCCACTATATTGCATCGCAGTATGCGGCATTGGTACGCACAGTGGCGCCACAGGCCAAACTGGTGTTTGATACGGTTGATTTGCACTATATACGCGAAGAGCGCGAAGCCGAAATCGCTAATGACTCAACTCTAAAAGCTCAGGCTGCTATTACTAAACGCAAAGAACTTGGTTTGATTGATAATGCCGACGTTACTATTGTGGTGTCGGAATACGAGAAGGCATTGTTGGCTGACATAAAACCCGATGCGAGGGTAGAGGTTGTCTCGAACATTCATGCTCATACCCCCGAGCGACCAGATTATGAACAGCGTGAAGGTATACTGTTTGTGGGTGGATTCCGTCATCCGCCAAATATCGATGCCGTGCATTGGTACGCAAGTGAGGTGTTGCCCGAATTGCGTAAAATACTTCCCGGTGTTGTCACGACGATTATTGGCAGCCATATGCCCGATGACATTAAAGCCCTGGCGACGGATGATGTCAGGGTGTTGGGTTTTGTGGAAGACATAGAACCCGAACTGCAATCGGCGCGTGTGTCTATTGCGCCCCTGCGTTACGGTGCCGGCGTTAAAGGCAAGGTGAATGAGGCCATGAATTACGGTATTCCTGTGGTGGCTACCGGGTGTGCGGTGGAGGGGATGCACGCCGTTCACGGCGAAGATGTACTGGTCGCCGAGGAGCCGCAAGCCTTCGCCCAAAATATCGCTGATGTTTACCGGAACGCTGAACTGTGGCGTAAGATATCCGCGGGAGGCGTGCGCAACCTGGAGTCGTACTTTTCTCCCGATGCTGCTCGCCCGGCTCTGTGCCGAATTATGCAAGGTTGATTGTGATGCCGGCGGATACTGTAAGCGAGAATAATCCGTGTGTCAGTATTGTTATGCCGGCCTATAATGCCGAGCTCACCATCGAACAGGCGATTGAGTCAGTATTGCAACAGAGCTTTTGCGACTGGGAGCTTATTGTTATTGACGATGGGTCGGTCGACGCTACCGCGAGTGTGGTGCAGTCTTGCAGTCGCCTTGATGCGCGTATTCATTGTATTACCTTGCAATCCAATAGCGGGTCGCCGGCAACGCCTCGCAATCATGGTATAGGCCGGGCTCGCGGTGAGTATATTGCATTTCTGGATGCCGATGATAAGTGGACGCCGGCCAAGCTTGAGCGTCAGTTACAGTTCGTTCAATCGCATTCATTGGAGGTCTGCGCGACCGCGGTAGATGTGGTGAATATTCGCAATGAAGTTGTCGGCCGCAGAGCACCAACGGCTAAGGTGACCTATCAATCGCTTCTAAAACACAACCCTCTAATTCTCTCGACAGTGTTGCTGAAAAAAAGTTTTTTAGGTGAGCGCCGTTTCAAACCCCTTGGGCACGAAGATTATCTGTTGTGGTTAGAGTTGGCTCGGGCTGGAGCAGTCTTGGGTGTGATGCCGGAGGTGTTGGGTTGGTATCGTCAACATGCCGGTTCAGTCTCTGCCAATAAATTGAAGGTGGTGGCTTATTTCTGGAATATCTATTTCAGGCAGTTGAGGTATTCCCGTTTAACCTCGGTTTATTTTACCGCGCGCTATTTACTTTTTGCCGTATGGCGCGGTAGGAAAGAATTAGCAACGCGGCTAAAAATTTAACCCGGCTTTGAATCAGTACCGGCCAACGGCGGCGAGCCTGGCTGGAAAGGTTATCCGAGTGAAAACGTTTGGCGAGTAAAGGCTGCTCTATGTGCTTTACGTGGGCGGTTAAGTTGGCGGCCATCGCAATCCATAAATCATGTGACTCCACCAGAGCGGGTATTGGCAAAATCACAGACTTTAACTCGCACCGAAACGCCATGGCGCAGCCGTAGTAGGGGCGCTTACCTAAGAAAATACCAATAATATTACTTAGGGGGCGGGCTGAATCTTTAGGGTGCAACTGGCTGGCAGGGCTTTCTAAGGGCGTGCCACTGCGGTTAATGCAACTAAAGTTGCCGGCGACAAGGGCGCATTGCTTGTCTGCCAGCGCATTGCGGATAATGTCTTGTCGGCCTTCCAGCCATATGTCATCCTGATCACTTAACACGATAATGTCGCCGGTGGCGTGGGCTATAGCCTTGGCAAAACTGGCTACGTGCCCGCGCTGTTTGCTGGAAAGTAGGACAGTAATACGCGGGTCCTGAAATTTTTGAATAATATCTCGCGTAGCGTCTTGCGAATGGTCATCGGCGATGATCAGCTCGTCGTTTATTCCAAGCTGAGCCAATATGCTGGCAATTTGCTCGTCGATAAAACGAGCTCCGTTAAAGCTGGCAAGACAGACGCTGACTTTCATGTTAAAAATCGGGTAAAGCGTTGAGTAACGATTGGTGCCAGTGTGGAATGCGTACACCAAAATCTTGCTCGATTTTGCGGCACTCGAGCACACTATAGTGCGGCCTAGCTGCAGGGGTTGGGTATTCTTCACTGCTAATCGGAGTGAGCTGGCAGTGAATTTTTTGCCTGAGAAAAATATGCGCGGCAAAATCGTACCAACTGCACACACCGCGGTTGCTGTAGTGATAAATCTCGCCTGTTTTTCGGATCAGGTTTGGGTGTTGAGCGATTTGCATTAAAGCGCTTGCCAAATCGCGCGCCCAGGTGGGGCTGCCCACTTGGTCAACAACGATATTTAAGGCCGACTTTTCGGCGCCTAACCTCAGCATGGTTTTTACAAAGTTATTGCCAAATGTGCTGTAAACCCAACTGGTGCGCACAATGACCCCGTTCACCCCAGATGCTCGTAGCGCTTGTTCGCCACGCAATTTGCTCAAGCCATAGTGTCCAGCGGGGGCAGTGGCATCCTGCGGGCGATAGGGCTGGCAGTGTGTGCCTGAGAAAACGTAATCGGTGGAGGTGTGGATTAAGCAAGCCCCTAAGGCCTGGCAGGTTTGGGCCAGCGCCTTAACGGCTAGATGGTTGATTTGATCGGCAAGTTCGGGCTCTTGCTCGGCTTTATCAACCGCCGTGTAGGCGGCGCAGTTAATAACCACCGTTGGCCGGCATTGCGTAAGCGCCGTTTCGATGGCGTCGGTATCGGTTAAATCCAAATCGGAGCGCTGCCAGAATATCCACTCATTGTGGTCTGGCTGTTGGCGCTGCAAGTATTTAATTTCGCTGCCAACTTGTCCGTTGCAGCCGAGTACCAGAATGCGTATCTCACTGCTCATAGAGTGAACTCCCGTATTGGAAGAGGGCGTCCGGCGTGCCGGTTTGCAATTGTGTGAGACTAGGGAGCGTGCTGTCTTTGGCGGATGTTTGAATCTCGCTCTGGGTCAATTGCCAGTCGATGGCTAATTGCTCGTCGGCAAAATGAATACCGCAGTCGTGTTCGGGCGCGTATGGATTGTCGACTTTATAGGCAAAAATAGCCGTCTCGCTGAGCACGACAAAACCGTGGGCGAAGCCACGCGGCACAAACAGTTGGTGTTTATTGTCACCGCTTAATACCGCGCTGATACTTTGGCCGAAAGTAGGGCTGCCCATGCGTATATCGACCGCTACATCCAGTACTTCGCCGTCGATTACCCGCACCAATTTACTTTGTGCGTAGGGGGCGCGCTGGAAGTGTAGGCCGCGCAGCACACCGCGACTGGAGCGCGATTCGTTATCCTGTATAAAGTTAACCGGGTGGCCGGTGGCCTGCTCGAATATGTCCTGACGGAAAGACTCGAAAAAATAGCCGCGTTCATCCCCAAACACCTTGGGTTCGATTAGCAGTACATCGGCAATGGCTTGCGGCGTAATCTTCACTTAATCCACTCCTCTTGCGCGCGCTGCAGCAGGTATCGGCCGTATTGGTTTTTTGCCAGCGGAGTTGCCAGTTCAATAAGTTGCTCTTTGCTGATATAGCCCAGTTCGTAAGCAATCTCTTCAATGCAGGCAACTTTTAATCCCTGCCGTTTTTCGATGGTTTCGATAAACTGTGCGGCTTCCAGCAGGCTTTCGTGGGTGCCGGTGTCCAGCCAAGCGTAACCGCGCCCCATAAGCTCTACCTTGAGCCGGCTGTCATCCAGGTACATTTGGTTAACGCTGGTGATTTCTAGCTCGCCGCGATGTGATGGGGTAACCGCTTGGGCTTTTTTAATCACATCGTTGGGGTAAAAATATAAGCCGGTGACCGCGTAGTTAGATTTGGGTTGCTCGGGTTTCTCTTCAATGCTCACGGCATTGCCTGCCGCATCGAACTCCACCACGCCGTAGCGTTCCGGGTCGTGTACATGGTAGCCAAATACGGTGGCTTGATCGTCCGAGGCGTTGGCCACAGCATTTTGCAGCGTATGGGTGAGCTGGTGGCCATAGTAAATGTTGTCGCCCAACACCAGACACACAGCATCGTCGCCGATAAAGTCTTCACCCAAAATAAAGGCTTGTGCCAGACCATCGGGTGAGGGCTGAGCGATATATTGGAAAGACAGCCCCAGGTGCGAACCGTCACCCAATAGGCGTTGAAAGCTGGCTTGGTCTTCCGGTGTGGTGATAATTAAAATTTCCCGAATGCCCGCAAACATCAAAATAGAGAGCGGGTAGTAAATCATCGGCTTGTCGTACACCGGTATCAGCTGTTTGGATACACCCTGGGTGATTGGGTAGAGTCGTGTGCCGCTACCGCCGGCGAGTATGATGCCTTTCATTGCGTCAGTCCTATCCGTTCTAGTTGGTAGTTGCCGTTGAGTACGTCCTGCCACCAGCCGGGGTTGTTTAAGTACCACTGCACGGTTTTGCGCATTCCACTGGCAAACGTTTCTTGCGGCTTCCAGCCCAATTCTTGCTCGATTTTGCTGGCGTCAATGGCATAGCGTAGGTCGTGGCCGGGACGATCGGCGACAAAGGTAATTAAATCGCGATACTGTGTCACGCCCTCGGGCTTTTTATCGGCGGCCAGCTCTTCTAATAAATCGCACAGAGTTTGGACTACATCGATATTGCGCTTCTCATTCAGCCCGCCAATATTATAAGTTTCGCCAGCCTTGCCCTCTAACATGACGTGTACCAGCGCCCGGGCGTGATCTTCCACATAGAGCCAATCGCGAATTTGCGTACCGTCGCCGTAAACGGGCAAGGGCTTGCCGTCCAGCGCATTGAGAATCATATGCGGAATAAATTTTTCCGGAAAGTGATAGGGGCCGTAGTTGTTGGAGCAGTTGGTCAAAACTACCGGTAGGTCGTAGGTTCGATGCCAAGCGCGCACTAAATGATCGGAGCTGGCCTTGCTGGCCGAGTAAGGCGAGCTGGGTGCATAGGGGGTTTGCTCGGTGAACAAAGCATCGGTGCCTTCCAGGTCGCCATAGACTTCATCGGTGGAGACGTGATGGAAGATAAAGTGCGACTCGCGCGGGTGCGAAGCAAGATAGTGACGCACTTGTTCAAGCAAGGTATAGGTGCCGATAATGTTGGTTTGCATAAAGCTGGCGGCGTCGGTGATGGAGCGGTCTACGTGGCTCTCGGCTGCCAGATGCATAATGGCATCGGGCTGGTAGTCTTGCAGCAACTCGGCAACGGCGGCGGCATCGCAAATGTCGATTTGTGCGAAGCGATAGCGCTCGGACTGGCTAACCTCTTGCAGCGATGCCAAATTGCCGGCGTAGGTGAGTTTGTCTAGGTTGAGAACCTGATGGTCAGTCTCTTGAATTAGATAACGGACCACCGCAGAGCCGATAAAACCAGCTCCGCCTGTAACGATGACTTTCATAGGCGAACTTGCTTGCGTGGATAATGGGCGGCCGGGTGCCAAGGGCGTGAAAATCCGGCTCGATAATAGCCGCCCATGATACCGTAATGCCTATGCCGGTTGAAGTTAAAAACTGTGTTGGCGGAAGGCTGTAAGCTGCCAGTGAGCACTGCTTTGTGCTAACCTTGCCACCCCCGTCACGGTGCCGCTGGGGCCTGCATGCTATTGATGATCGACAACTACGATTCTTTTACCTATAACTTGGTTCATTATTTTGATGAATTGGGGGCGCAGGTGCAGGTGGCGCGTAATGACCAATTAACGCTAGACCAGATTGCGGCGCTGCAACCTTCTCATATTGTGATTTCGCCCGGCCCTGGCCGACCGCAAGACGCGGGCGTGTCGGTCGAGGTTATTCGCCGATTTTCTGGTAATATCCCCATGCTGGGGGTGTGCTTAGGCCACCAATGCATTGCCGAGGCGCTGGGCGGGCGCACGGTACACGCCGGGCAGATAATGCACGGCAAAACCTCTTTGGTTGATCACAATCACCAGGGCGTGTTTGCCGGTTTAAAAAATCCGCTTAGAGTGACCCGCTACCATTCGCTGGTTACTGATATAGAGCATCTGCCCAAGTCGCTGGAAATCACCGCCCGAACCCAGCCTGCGGCCCGCAGTGGTCAGCCGGAAATTATGGGTTTAAAGCATAAGCACTGGCCGCTGGAAGGGGTGCAATTTCACCCGGAATCGGTTCTGAGTGAACAAGGGCATCAACTTTTGGCAAACTTTTTAACCTATTCGTGCTGACCCGCGCGACATTGGCAGTGGGCAGAACTTACTACGGAGAGAGCTGTGGACATTAAACAGGCACTGGCTAAGGTAGTCGATAGCATTGACTTGAGCACCGATGAAATGATCGCGGTCATGCGTCAGGTGATGACCGGCGAGGCGAGCGATGCGCAGATTGGCGCCTTACTTGTTGCGTTGCGTATGAAAGGTGAGTCGCTGGATGAAATGACCGGCGCGGCCACTGTTATGCGCGAGCTGGCAAGTCAAGTCAGTATTGACGCCGAGCACCTAGTGGACACCTGTGGCACCGGCGGCGATGGTGCTAATTTATTTAATGTCTCTACCGCCAGCGCCTTTGTGGTTGCTGCCGCTGGCGGCAGTGTTGCAAAACACGGCAATCGCTCGGTGTCGAGTTCAACCGGCAGCGCGGATGTATTGGAGGCGGCTGGCGTGAACTTAACCATTAATGCCGAGCAAGTGGCTCGCTGTGTGGAGGCATTGGGGGTGGGCTTTATGTTTGCTCCAGCGCACCACAGCGCCATGAAACACGCCATTGGCCCGCGCAAAGAGCTGGGCCTGCGCACCATCTTTAATATGTTGGGCCCCATGACCAACCCCGCTGGGGTTAAGCGGCAGGTGATCGGCGTTTTCAGTGAAAAATTGTGCAAGCCCATGGCCGAAGTGCTGGGCCGGCTCGGCAGTGAGCATGTCATGGTGGTGCACGCGGCGGATGGCCTGGATGAGATTTCGCTGGCCAGCGTTACCCATGTGGCCGAGTTGAAAAATGGTGAGGTTTGCGAATACACCATTGCGCCGGAAGATTTTGGCCTTGAGAGTCAGAGTTTGATTGGCTTGGCGGTAGAGGATGCCGAGCAGTCCCTGGCCATTATTCACGCGGCACTGGGGCGTAAGCCCGATGAGCTGGGGCAGAAGGCGGGCGATGTTATTGCGTTAAACGCCGGCGCCGCTATTTATGTGTGCGGTGTTGCCGACTCACTGGCCGAAGGGGTTGCTATGGCGCAAGACGCGATTGGCTCGGGTCTGGCCGGCGAGAAACTGCGCGAACTGGTGTCGTTCACCCAGTGCTTTTAAATAATTTAATCAAGGTAGTTTTGAAATGAATGATACGCCGACGATATTGCGTAAAATTATCGCCCGCAAATGGGAAGAAATTGCCGAGCGCAAGACTCAACAATCTATCAGCGGCTTAGAAAAAGCCGTGGCTGAACAAGGGGTTGTGCGAGGCTTTGTGCGGGCGCTGGAGTCACGTATCGCCGCCGGTGAGTCGGGCGTTATTGCCGAAATCAAAAAAGCCTCGCCCAGCAAAGGCGTTATTCGCGAACACTTTGTGCCCGCTGAATTGGCGGCGAGTTACCAGCGCGGCGGCGCGGCGTGCCTGTCTATTTTAACGGATGTGGACTTCTTTCAAGGCGCTGATGAATACCTGATACAGGCGCGCGAGGCGGTGAGTCTGCCGGTTATTCGCAAAGATTTTTTGGTGGATGAATATCAAGTGCTAGAGGCTCGCGCCATGGGGGCCGATTGCGTGCTGCTGATTGTGGCCGCGCTTAGCCCAGAGCGTTTGCGCGCACTTAACCAATTGGCGTTAGATGTGGGACTGGATGTTTTAGTCGAAGTGCACAACGAGCGCGAGCTGGATCAGGCAATGGCGCTACCTAATCGTTTGATTGGCATTAACAACCGCGACCTGCACACCTTCGATGTCACACTAGAGACGACCTATAAACTACTCGATGCCATCGGTGATGAGCGCTTGGTGGTTACCGAGAGCGGCATACTAGCCCCAGCCGATGTGCAGGCCATGCGCGAGCGCAATGTGAACGCCTTTTTGGTGGGCGAAGCATTTATGCGCCGCGACGATCCCGGCGCGGCGCTGGCAGAGTTTTTTGGCTTTACAGCCTAAACTGTTCGAGCTGGTCGCTTAGCTGATGGGCGGCGTCGCGGATTTGACGAGAGGTTGCCAAGGTGCCTTGTGCCGCCTCTTTAGTGTTCTGCGACGAGGCCTCCATATGGCTGACATAATCCAAAATCAAACCGCTGGCCTCAACGTGTTCGCTCATAGCTTGGCCAATGCGCGAGACAATATCCTCCACCGATTGGGTCTCGTTGCGAATGGATTCCACAATGGCTCCCCCTTCGCGAGTTTGCTCAATGCCCTCGCGCAGCTCACTCACCATCGCATCCATGTGGCCTTTACTTTCCTGGCTGCTTTTTTGTACAGCACTGATGCTTTCGCTGATTTCCTGGGTCGCCTGAGTTGTGCGCGATGCCAACTGGCGCACCTCGTCGGCAACAACCGCAAACCCGCGACCTTGCTCACCGGCCCGAGCCGCTTCAATGGCGGCGTTTAGAGCCAGCAGATTGGTCTGCTCGGCAACGGCACTAATCACCGAGACCACCGCGGAGATGTTGTCTACCCGGCTGGCCAAGGTGTCGATACTGGCCTGAGTGGTGCTCACACTGTGGTCAATTTCGGTAAATTTATCGACCGCGCTGGAAATTAAACGCTGGCCGTTTTCCGAGGTGGTGGAGGCGGCGTGGGTTTGTTGTTTGGCGTCTTCTGCCTGAATCATGGCGTGGCGCGTTTGTTGGTTAAACTCTTCCGCCGAGGCGGCAATTTTCACGGCGGTACCACTTTGCTCTTCGGCCATAGCGGTGCTGGTTTGCGCGCGATCGACAATATCGTCTCCCACCTGGTCCAAAGACTGAGCCGCCGAGGTGAGGGCGGACATAATGTCTCGCAGACTGTGGCGCATACGCATTACCGAGCCGTAAATACTGTCATCCGAAGCCTTAAGCAAGGTAGCCTGCTCGGTTAGGTCGCCATCGGCAACGCGCCTTACCAGATCTTGCACATCGCGCAATTCACCACCCAAGCCTCTTTGGATTCTGGTGGCATTGATTTGCACCGGAATCAAAATCAATACACTGAGGAAGATACAGATAAGCAGTTGACTGCTTGCGCTGTCCCAAAATCGAGCGTTGACCTCGTTAAAACCAATGCCCGTGCCGATAAACCAACCCCAGCGCGGTGAGCGCTGCGCGATCGATAGCTTGTCTTCGATTGAGCCGTCTTCCTGGCGCTGTGTCCAGTGATAAGAGGCGAGTTCATTGCCGGCAGCATTCACTGCTCGCAATAAAATTTCCCCAACACTTTTATTATCGCCGTCTTTAAATTCGTGAAAGCTGGTGCCGTGCAGCTGGGGGTCGAGCGGTGTGGCGATAAAGTTGAGGTCATTATCGGCAACGTAGACATACTCTGACTTGTGGTAAATGTTGTCGCGCAGCAATCGCGTGGCAATTTGCTGCGCCTGCTCATCACTGAGCACCCCCTCTTGGGCCAATTGTTCCATTTCGACAACGGTGGCATAGGTGCTTGCCAATAGCTGTTTTACGCGTGCTTCATTATCATCACTGGTCGCCTGGCGCAAGGTAAACAGACCGACACTGGTAATAATCAGTAGGCCGATAAAAATCAGTCCCGATAATACCCACATTTTTACTCTAAGAGACATTTGGTACCTCACCAATATTCATAACACGTCGGTTCATAACTCTGAAAATTATTACCATACCCCTCGGGGTGTCAATCAAAAATGGCGCATTATTCCCCTTTTGATTGATCGCAATGGTTTTTGTTCGATTGCGGCATAACTCCGTGTTTTCTTTTGGTGCAGTTCGGTTGTGCTGTGAGCACAAACGGTGCAAAAGGCGGACGTTCGAGCAATTTTCCGTAATATTGTGAGCGCTCTTTAGCTATAAAACCTTATCGGCCACATTTTGCTTAACCTAAGCCAATCTGTGTAAAGTGATGGGCGTTGGTTTGTATTTAATGTATGCTGGACAACGTTGTCAGGCGGTTTACAATGTGCCGCTGGCCGCATAAAAACAGTATTGAGGAAAACAACAATGCGTAGATTGCTACTTACTATAGCCGCCTGTTGGCCGGCACTGACGTTGGCGACCGAGTGGTCACAGCAACAATTGGCCGACTTTGCCGACCATACTGAGTTAACATTTGAAGTGGTGGACAACCTGGCCGAACCCGGGCGTGTTATGCGTCTGTCGCTGGATAATCAGTCGGAGCATGCCTTGCCGGCGCAAGGCTGGGCCCTTTACTTTCACGCGGTGCGTTTAGTTGAGGCGCGCCCAGATGCTGATCTACGTATTGAGCATGTACAAGGTGACTTGCACCGTCTGGTTCCCTCCGAGGCATTTGCCGGCTTGGCCGAGGGCAAGCAACTGCAAGTAGAGTTTACGCCCAGTGCCCATATGGTGACTTACTCCGATTTTATGCCCCGCGCATTTGTGGTCTTGGCTGACCTGGAGCCGGAAGTTTTTGCCAATACTGACACCGAGCGTTTAACCGATTATGTGGCGCCTATCACCGAAACCGAGCAACTGCGCCGCAACGACGACGATCAGTATTCAATTGTCAGTCCAGAGCAGCGCTATCAGTGGGCGGCCAACCTGGCTGAGGTTAGTGCACAGACGCGTCTTATTCCCGCACCGGCGCAGGCCAAATTTCGTCGCGCCGAAGTCGTTCTGGACGAACAGTGGCAAATTCGCTACTCCGGTGGTGCGCGCTTTGAAGCTACTTATTTACAAGAGCGCTTGGCGGCCGACTTCGCCTTGGAGCTCAGCGCCGAACCCGATCATATCTCGGTCGATGGGCCTGTCATTTACGTTCTGGCTGGAAATACTGACGCCGTCGACGCCGAGGTGCCCGCAACCGCCGAGAGCTATGTGTTAGAGGTCGACAAAGACCGTATTGCGGTGGTTGGCCGTGACGTGGCCGGTGCTTTCTACGGTGTACAGAGCCTGCTGGGGTTAACCGTTAACGCCGATAATAGCGCTCAGTTGCCACGGGCCAGTATTACCGATAGCCCGCGCGCTCACTGGCGCGGCATGCACTACGATATGGGGCGTAACTTCCACGGCAAAGAGGTGACGCTGCGCCTGATTGAGCAAATGGCGCGCTACAAGCTTAATAAGCTGCACTTGCACTTGACCGAAGATGAAGGCTGGCGCTTGCAAATCCCCGGCTTGCCAGAGTTGACTGATATCGGCGCCAAACGCTGTTTTGATCTTGCTGAGAGCGAATGCTTAATGACTCAGCTGGGCACCGGGCCCTTTGCATCGGGCAGTGGCAACGGTTATTACACGGTCGATGATTTTGTCGAAATTTTGCAGTTCGCTGCCGAGCGTCATATTACTGTTATTCCGGAAATTGATATGCCGGGTCACGCTCGGGCGGCGGTAAAATCCATGGACGCGCGCTACCAGCGCTTGATGCAGGCCGGACAACCCGAGGCGGCAGAACAATATTTATTGTCCGACCCGCAAGATACCTCTGAGTATATTACCGTCCAGAGCTATACCGATAACTCGATCAACGTTTGCCGCGAATCGACCTATCACTTTGTCGATAAGGTGATTTACGAGCTGCAGCAGATGTACCGTCAGGCAGGCGTCAAGCTGGATACTTTCCATATGGGGGGGGATGAGGTTGGTGCTGGCTCCTGGACCGAATCGCCATTGTGCGATGAGCTCTTTGCCAAAACGCTGGGGGTGTCGGGCCCTGCCGATCTTAAGCCTTATTTTGTCAGTCGTGTGTCGGCCATTGCCGAGCAGCGCGGGTTAGACTTAATGGGTTGGGAAGACGGTTTGATGTATGACCAGAAAAACACCTTTAACCGAGACCAGTTCGTCAATGATAAGGTGATTGCTAACGTCTGGGACAATATTTGGGAGTGGGGGGTTGCCGACCGGGCTCACCGTTTAGCCAATGCGGGTTACCAAGTGGTGTTGTCGCACGGCACGCATTTGTACTTTGACCATCCGCACGAGGTTCACCCACAAGAGCGCGGTTACTATTGGGCGGCGCGCTATACCGACTTGGCGAAGGTGTTTTCTTATATGCCGGATGATGTCTATGCCAACGCCGATTTTACCCGCAATGGTGTGGCAATAGATAACTTAGAAGCACTGGTTGGGCGCCCGTTGCCGGCACTGGAAAAGCCTGAAAATGTTTTAGGCATTCAAGGGCAGGTATGGAGTGAAACGATTCGCACCGCCCAGCAGTTAGAGCAGATGATCTATCCGCGCATGTTTGCCCTAGCCGAGCGCGCCTGGCATAAGGCCAGCTGGGAGGACTCCAACTCTGCGGCGGGACGGCTGGCGGATTATCAGCGGTTTGTCAGTGCGCTGGTGCAGCGTGAACTGCCGCGTTTGCAGGCGCAGGGTGCCGCCTTTTATTTACCACCACCGGGCGCAAAGCTCGATTCTGGCAGGCTCACAATGAATAGTCTCTATCCTGGGGTGACGCTCGAATACAGTCAGGATGGTGAGCAGTGGCTGACTTATCAGGATGCCGTGGCAATAGGTGATGGAAAGGTATTATTACGTGCGCGATTAGGTGATGTGATCAGTCGCACCGAGATGTTACCTGCCCGTTAGGCTAATATCCTTTGTGCACCTAAAGAGCCCGAGTCGGTAGTGATCGCTCGGGCTTTTTTGTGCCTTCTTGCTGGGTGTGCGCACAACGAGGGTGCGTCATGCGTGGCAGTATTGCTAAGCAGGCCGGATAAGTGTTCGAGCTGGAAGTGAACGTTAACGTTGAGGCCCTTGTGCTGCGGGCCCTTGGGGTTGATCGGTAACAATTTGAGCTGCCGAAATAAGAAGGGGTTATGCGCCATTTATGTTATTTTTTGGCGCATAAAATCGATAAAAATAGTGTCGTGAACAACGTTGTCATTGGTTGGGTTAAAACTTTTTTTAGGCGATTTCAAGGGTTGGCTTTCTAGGTGAAATATTCCTGTAATCTATTGATTGTAAAGAGGATGTTGGTTTTTTATGAAGGTTGCTATGAATTTCTTCTTTAACTTGACCTAAAAAACTATCTTGACAACGTTGTCGCGGCGGGTGTAAAACTATACTCCGTAGGCTGCAAGTCTTGTTAACACAGGTGCACGGCTTGTTGGGGAATAAATGGTATGACGCAAAATAGCGCGGCCTTTGTTCCATCATTAGAGAATTGACGACAACCGTTGTCTGGCAAAGTGGATAGTGGACACTGCGCAGGCCGTCATCAGTTTCACAAAAAACATTAAAATGATAGTGAGGAGACAGTTATGGAAACTACCAAAGGCAATTTTCGCAAGAAGTTACTGGTTACCAGTATTTCGTCCTGCCTGTTAGCGTCCGCGTTTGTACAAGCTCAAGAAGAAGAGATGTTCGAAGAAGTTGTGGTCACCGGTATTCGTGGCTCACTGGAAACTTCTTTGGATATGAAGCGCGATGCAAGTTCTTTTGTTGACGCAATTACTGCCGAAGATATCGGTAAGTTCCCCGATAAGAACGTGGCAGAGTCTCTGGCTCGTATTCCCGGTATTACCATTGATCGTGACTTCGGTGAAGGCCAGGGCGTAACCATTCGTGGTGTTTCTCCTGACCAGAACATCACCCTGCTAAACGGTCAGGCCGTAGGTACCAGTAACTGGTTCGTACTGTCTAACGCTACGCGTAACTTTAACTATGAAATCCTCGCCTCAGAAATGATTGGCGGCGTTGAGGTGTACAAGTCGGCGCAAGCGGACATCGATGAAGGTGGTCTGGGTGGTACGGTTATTCTGCGTACCCGTAAGCCTTTGGATATGGATGCCAACACTGTTCATGTCAGTGCTGAAGGTCAGTACAGTTCAAACGGTGAAAACTTTGATCCTACCTTGTCTGGTATGTACAGCTGGAAAAACGACAATGAAACCTTTGGTTTCTTAGTGTCTTTGTCTCAGCAAGAGCGCTCTGTACACCGTGAAGGTATGGAAGACTTTGGTTGGTTTGGTCCATCGATTGACCGTATCGATCCTCTGATGGAAGGTCCTGCATTGGCCGGTGGTGGCAATGACGACAAGGGTGCAATTCCTTGGGGTAACGGTTCGGTATTGTTCGAGCAAGAGCGTGAGCGCACCGGTATCGACCTGACTGCTCAGTTTGCGCCTAGTGATAACCTGGACATGACTGTTCATTACCTGTCATCTGAAATGAAAGCTGACAACGTAAACTCTAACTTGATCGGTATTGGTTTCCGTGGTGTTGCCTACTTGGGCACCGACACTGACATGGGTATGACCAACGACCAGAATGTGATCGAAGAGTTGTACGTTCGCGGTGGTGAAAACCACGAAGCGGCCTCTTGGTCTCGCTTTATGGCTTATGACAACATCTATCGTGATGGTTCGGAAATGAGCACCGAGGTTATCGATTTTGAAGGTAATTTCTTTAACGGTCCTCACACCATTCACTGGCAGTTGGGTCAAACTACAGGTGAAGGCACCAACCGTGACTTCTTCACTGAGTTCTGGGCTGATCCTACAGATGAGCGCACCGGTTTGGACTTCTATAACCCAGGCGGCACCGCTCCTTACATTGACTTCACCACTTACAACCAGTGGATGACTAATCCAGGCGACGAAATGTGGCTCGGTGGTATCTTCGATCAGGTCAACATGGCCGAAGATCAGGAAAACTACGCCCAGGTTGATTATGATCTGGAAGTTGATTTAGGTGCGGTGAATACCTTGAGCTTCGGTGCTAAAGTACGCGATCGCTCTTTCTCGCAGCAGCGTTTCCAAACTAATTTGTCTAACCTGGCGCCTACCGGTGAAGGCAGCCTGGGTGCGGCCAGCGATTTCTGGAATGGCGATCTGATCACTGTTGATCACTCTGCAACGACCAATCGCGGCAGCCAAACTTACTTTATGCCTGACCGCGAGCTGATGTACAACGCTTTGTATGCGGTTGATGTGTGTGGTGTTGACGATACTTCACTGTGTCGTAATGACAGCTTGATTCAGAACCTGGCTTCTTTTGATGTAGAAGAAGACATTACAGCGCTTTACGCAATGGCTACTTTTGAAGCCAATGGTGTTCGCGGTAACGTTGGTATGCGTTACGTTGAAACCGAGCAGCAAGCTAACGGTTACAATGCCGATGGCAGCGCACAAGACGCTTATGAGTCTGATTACTCAGCTTGGTTGCCTAGCTTGAACGTTGCATACGATCTGAGCGAAGAGCTGGTGTTGCGTTTCGCCGCCGGTCGTGCTCTTACCCGTCCAGCGCCGTTCCAGTTGGCTCCATCGTTCAACCTGACGCCTGAAACTGGCCGTGGTAGCTCGGGTAACCCAGATCTGAAACCACTGTTGGCTGATCAGTACGAAATGGGTATCGAGTGGTACTTTGCTGATGCCTCTAACGCCAGCGCAACAGCGTTCAAAAAAGACATTACCAACTTTATCTTTAACCAAGTTGTGAGTGCTGAGATCGAAGGTGTTCAGTACAACCAGCTGCAACGTCCTGAGAACGGCGGTGCTTCAACCATCGAAGGTGTTGAGGTTCAGTTTACTCACTCGTTCGATTCTGGTTTCGGCGTATTGGCCAACTACACCTACACTGACGTAAGCAGTGCTGAAGTTCAAAGCGCGGTATCTATTGTCGATGACGAAGGCACAATCACGGGCTCTACCCTAGAGACCACTTATGTGCAGTTCCCTAATGCGTCTAAAAACGCGTACAACCTGGGCGCTTTCTTCGAAAATGACACTCTCAGTGCTCGTCTGAACTACAGCTATCGTTCAGAGTACTTCATCGCGCAAACCGAAATCGGTAACCAAATGCGTGACGAACAGGTTCAGTTAGACGCCCAATTGTCTTACTATGTGACTGACAACCTGACTTTGAAACTCGAAGCGCTAAACCTGACTGATGAAGTGGTCGAGAACTATTACGTACGTGCTACCGATGGCGTTCGCTTGGGCGGTACGACTTTGTCGAACGGCCAGCGTGTATTCATCGGCGCGAGCTACAAGTTCTAATACGACATCACTTATCTCACCTTGGCTGGCCTTCGGGCCAGCCTTTTTAAGGTGACGACCTTATGATTAACAAATCTCTCAATGGTATGCATGTTGCGATTGTCGGCGGTGGAACAGCCGGCTGGATGGCAGCAAACCTGTTAAAGCATCACTGTAAAGATGCTCAAATCACCTTAATAGAATCCGATAAGCTCGACCCAATTGGGGTCGGAGAAGGGTCTACGCCCTATCTCAAACAATTTTTTCAAACACTGGGGATTACTGACGCTGACTGGATGCCCGAGTGTGATGCCACCTACAAGGCGGGCATACGTTTTCCCGGCTGGTCTACCGTGGCCGGTTTTACCAGCTACTTCCATCCTTTTTACTCGCAGTTGGATATTCCTACCGCAGAGCGCTTTTTCACGAACAGCAAACAGGCTCTTAGCGAAGGGGCCAATCCAGTCCACCCAGATGACTATTTTGTTAATCAGCCATTAGCGGCGCAGGGGCTCGCGCCTATCTCAGATAGTCTGGCGACGGATGTGGATTTCGGCTATCACTTTAATGCCGCTAAACTGGGGCAGTTTTTAAAAAAGCATGCGCAAAAACTTGGTGTGCACTGTATTGTCGACCATATCGATAGCGTCGAAACCTGTGCGCAAGACGGGCGCGTAACCCGTTTGCTTAGCGAAAAAAACGGCCCTCTTAACGCTGATTTTTTTATTGATTGCACCGGTTTTCACGGATTGATTGGTCGCAAAACCTTTCAATTGCCCGTAAAAAGCTATTCCGACTACCTGTTTAACGATCGTGCCGTAACGGTTATGACACCCGCACAAGAATGTCTGCGTTCGGAAACTACCTCGACCGCGCTGCAACATGGGTGGGCTTGGCAAATTCCGTTGTACACGCGCACGGGCAATGGCTATGTCTATAGCTCGCGTCACTGCTCTCCCGAGCAGGCACAAAGTGAGCTGCTAAACCATTTGGGTGTGGCCGGACAAGATCTTCCTGTGCGCCATTTGAAAATGTCGCTGGGGCGGCTGGATGAACACTGGCACAAGAACTGTCTCAGTGTGGGGTTGTCGCAAGGGTTTATTGAGCCGTTAGAGGCCACGGCCCTAATGTTAGTGCAATACACCGTGGACATGTTTATTAAGCATTTTGATGCAAATAAACCTGTGCTGGCCAATAACCAGAACTTGGTTAATAAAAACGTCAATACCTTAACCGATGGCGTACTGGATTATATTTGCGCCCACTACCGTATGAATACCCGTTCCGATACAGCCTATTGGCGCGAGTGCCGCGAAGCGCCAATGCCGGATAATCTCGCGCGACTAGTGCAGGCGTGGCGCTCGGGGTGCGGCTTTGAGCAGACACTGCACGAGCTGCGTGGTGAGCTGGCCTATTTGCGCCCCTCTTGGTACGTGTTGTTTGCCGGGATGGGTTGCTTTAACGCGGCTAACGGGGCGCGGCAGATCGATCGGCAGGCGGCCGAACAGTGCCAGCAAACGGCACAGCAATATTTTGGCGATCAACGCGAGCTGCTGACGCGCTACGCGGCGCAATCGAGGGCTGGTGTATGCAACTGAAAAAGATCGTTATTGTTGGGGGCGGAGCGGCAGGCTGGATGAGTGCTTGCTTAATGGCCCAGCAGTGGCGTGGCGATATTGCCATCACCTTGGTGGAATCGAGCGCGATTGGCACTGTTGGTGTCGGCGAAGGATCAACCCCATTTTTACGCGATTTTTTTCAAACGCTAAATATCCCTGAAGACGAATGGATGCCCGCCTGCAATGCGACTTATAAGTGTGGCATTCGCTTTCCCGGTTGGTCCAGTCGGGAAGATTTTGCCAGTTATTTTCATCCGTTTAATACCGAGCTGGATCAGAGCGGAGCCATTCAATTTTTTAAAGACTGCTACGCACGCCGAATGGGGTATGACTTAACTCCGGTGCCCGATGATTATTTTGCCGCGAGTGCTATTGCAAAAATGGGGCGCGCCCCGTTTGCGAGAATGTCCGATGGCTCGGTACAGGTTGCCACCGATTACGGTTACCATTTTGATTCCCATCTATTGGGTGAATTTTTAAAACAACACGCCAAGCGTCTCGGCGTGGTTCATATTGATGATAAAGTCGTTGACGTAAAATGCACCGAAGCCGGGGGCATAGACTCTGTGCAATTGGCTCAGTCCGGCCGTTTGGCGGGTGACTTCTTTGTCGATTGCACAGGCTTTAAGTCGCTGTTAATGCGCGAGGCATTGGCGGTGCCTTTTATCAGTTGCCAGGACCGGCTCAGCAACAACGCCGCTGTGGCACTGCCTGCACGTTATGCCGAGGATAAAGCGCAAAAATCCGCACAACCTCAGGCGAGATTCCCCACCGAAACCATCGCCCAAGCGATGCCCTACGGTTGGATGTGGCGCATTCCGTTAACTCAGCGCTGGGGCAATGGTTATGTGTTTGACCGAAACTATGCCGATTTTGATCAAATCGAGGCGCAACTTAGAGAGCAGTTAGGTAGCGCTTGTGATGACTTTAGCGCGCGCCGTATTATGTGGGAGCCCGGTCGTCTGCAGCACCACTGGGAGAAAAACTGCATCGCCATCGGTTTATCGCAAGGTTTTTTGGAACCCTTAGAGGCACCGATGCTGCGTATTATTCAGTTTACCTGCGAGCGTTTTGTCGAGCTTTATCAGAGCGATGGTTTGTCGGGGCGGGCACAACAGCGGTTTAATCAATCGGTCAATCAGTTGATCGACGGCAATATAGATTATTTACAGGCACATTATTTGGTGAGTTCACGCACCGATACTGCCTATTGGAAAACGGTGCAGAACAATCAGGTGATGTCGCCCGAACTTGCTCGTCTACTGCGCGCCTGGCGCAGTAAGGAGAGTTTTGATTCTGTCTTATCGGAGCTGAGTGACGCTTTGGTGTACCACAAAACATCTTGGTACTGTTTACTGGCGGGCAAGGGTGAGTTTAACTTGCCCACCAAACAAGCACCTGCATCGGCTCATGCTCCTAAGCAACGTTTAAAAGAGTACAATGCGAAAGGGGCGCAGAACTGTCTATTGACCGAAGGTGGTTAGTGGCTCGGTTGCAAATATCTTTAGTGTTGTGCGCGATTAGGCTGGCGCGCTTAGACTAACTCGCTTTCAGCTTCACCGCCAAACGCCAGTAAAGCCGCGTTAATAAATGCGGTTAGCTCCAACCCCATAATTGAAAACTCATGGTCAAATTGTTCGGCTAGCGATTCTGGCGTGCGATCTCCTGCGCGCTCTAGTAGGGCGTCAGAAAATTTAACTCGTTTGAATGAAAACTGATCATCAATCACGCAGCTGAGTGTTTCTTTCCATTGAATAGCCAGCTTGCTGACGAACATCCCCGTTTCTAAGTGCTGGATTAATTGCTCGTCTAGTAAGTCGAGTTTCTTGCCACGTATGATGCGCTCATCCTGACTTGACATTAACTCGCACTCATCCCCGAGGGTAAAGTCGCCGGGCAAGTCCCCGCTTTTTAGCCAGTGAGTAAGGGTGTTGGTGGTGGCGTTGTGCGGCATTAAAGGAATGCAACGCAAAGACCCCAGCGCATCACGCAGGGCGCTGATCAAGTCTTCGGCGCGATTGGCGCTGGCGCTATCGATCACCAACAGCTTGTTGCGGGTATCGATATAAGCGTGGCTAATGCTGGATTTAGCAAAGGCTTGGGGAAGCATTGAAAAAGTAATTTCGTCTTTTAAATTTTCTCTTTCTTTGCGGCCAACCGGTCGACCTTCTTTCGTTTTGATCTCGCGAATGGTGTCTTCTAGCTGTTCTTTGATCACACCAGCGGGAAGAATTTTGTCTTGTTTTTTTGTGCAAATGGCAATGAGACCGTTGGCGCCATGTGTCAGTGACTGGCCATCGGGCCCCAGGGGCGATACCCAGCCGTAACGAGTGAGATCCATTTTCCCGCAGGGAGTAAATTCGGCGGTGGCAAGTTTTTCAGCCAATGCTTCTGCTGATAGGGTAAAGGCATCTTGTAAGCGAAAAACTCGCAGGTTTTTATACCACATAATCGTTGTCGGTCCGTTTATCTGCTGGGCGATTGAAATTAAAGGGGGGCGAGTTTAGCACCTTTAATTAAAGGAGTGGCGAGCTGGGGTGGTCTGGTTGTGACTCGCGACGGGTGTATTGAAATATTTCCGTTGGGTTTATTGAGAAAGCTGCTGAGTCTTGAATTCAAAAAATTAGATAAATTTCGCTCGATTTGTAATGATTTTTATCGAATATATATTCTAAGTCATTGAAATACAGAGAAATAATAGTCTTATGCGATGTTGAGTTAGAGTGCAGAAACCCCTTGACAACGTTGTCTCGCTATCATAAAGTAAGACAACGTTGTCTTGAGGCGTATTTGTTTCAAGGGACGCAAAATTTTGGTTCGGTCATCGTTATTATGGGCATTTTAGCGGTGACAGGCCAAATCGCGATGTTAAGGAAGGCGTTGCGCGATACTTAGGGACTGAATGTATCATCTATCATGGCTCTCCTTATGGCTGGTGCCCACTGGGCATCAGCCATCTTTTTCAGAGCCTGCCAATTGAATATGTTTTATGTCGGTTCGCTGCGCTACACTGCGAATCGTTTGAGCCGTAAGGCAATACTAAAAATAGCAACGGGGTTACCATGGCAAATCGACCAACAATCAATGACCTAATGTATCTAGGTGTCGATGGCGGAGGCACTAAGTGCCGCGCAATTTTGGTCGATCAAGAAAACCGGGTAATCGGCGAAGGTAACGGTGGCCCGGCGAATCCTTACCATGGTGTGCCGCGCGCTTTAGAATCGATAGTCAATGCCACTGATAATGCATTGCGCTCTGCAGGCCTAAAACCTGAAGACAAGTCTCGCGTCGTTGCCGGTTTGGGGCTGGCGGGTGTGAATGTACCTAGCCTTTACACTATCGTTAAGCAGTGGGATCACCCTTATTACGCCCAGTACTTAACCACTGATTTGCATATTGCCTGTATCGCCGCTCACAATCAGATTGATGGTGCTGTGATTGTCTCTGGTACTGGCTCTTGTGGCTTTGCCCATGTTGGCAATGACACGCTTACTTTAGGCGCTCATGGGTTTCCGTTGGGTGATGTCGGCAGCGGCGCCTGGATGGGACTTGAGTGTATTAAAGCCGTCTTACTGGACTCCGATGATTTGGGTCCCAAAACGGCAATGACTGAGTTGGTGGCAGAGCAGCTCCAAGCTCGCGGGATTATGATTGTCGAGCGCTTAAATGGCGCCAAGTCCAGCGACTATGCAAAAATGGCACCGCTGGTTTTTGCCGCCGCAGAGCAGGGCGATGAAATTGCATTAAGTATTGTTCACGAAGGCGCAGGGTATCTAACTGATGTTGCACGCAAGTTGTGGCAACTAAACCCTCCCCGCATGGCAATGCTTGGCGGGGTGTCACAACGTATTGTCGATTGGATGGATAAAGACATTGCCGCTAAAATGTCGGAAGCATTAAACCAACCAGAGTTTGGTGCAGTTCAATTTGCCCGCACACAGTTCGAAACTCAATCTCGGATAGCTGTCGAATAACCGTGTCTTGAAATAAAGGCTAAGGAGAGGCATGTCCAAGCAACGCTATATTGCACTCGATGCTATGCGTGGCTTAACGCTAGCCCTAATGATTCTGGTGAATACTCCAGGCTCATGGTCTTATGTCTATTCGCCATTGCGTCACGCCGTCTGGCATGGCGCTACGTTTACCGATTTTATTTTCCCCTTTTTCCTTTTTATTGTTGGCTCGGCGATGTTTTTTTCCAATCGCTCACAGGCCGATGTGCCATATTCTGTACGCACGATTAAAATTCTCAAACGCACAATGCTTATGTTTGTCATAGGTATTGGATTGAATTTCTATCCCTTTTCTTCCGATGTTTCCGAATTAAGAATTTTAGGCGTATTGCAAAGAATCGGCCTGGCCTACTGCGCTGCTGCGTTTATTGTTTGGTTGCCGGGCGTTGTGCGGCTTGTAATCAGTGTTGGATTATTGTTGGGTTATTGGGGGTTGTTGAATGCAGTGGCTGAGCCATACAGCTTACTCAACAACTTAGTGCGCCAGGTGGATATCGCTGTTTTGGGAGCGGAGCACCTGTGGCAAGGTAAGGGCATAGCGTTTGATCCGGAAGGGTTGTTGAGTACGCTGCCTGCCATTGTTAGTGTGATTGCCGGCTTTGAGGCGGCGCGAATATTGATTGCGAGCGAGAATAAGCGCAAGGCTCAATGGGTGTTGGTCGTTATAGCGCTTGCCAGTATTGTGCTTGCGTTGCTGTGGCATCAAGCGTTTCCGCTTAATAAATACTTGTGGACCAGCTCCTTTGTATTGTTAACCAGTGGTGCGGCAATTTTTGTATTGTTGGCCTTGGTGCAGCTGGAAAAATTGAGTGTGTCTAAATCGGTAGAAGTTGCTTTGGCGACACTGGGTAAAAATCCGCTTTTTATTTATTGCTTAAGCATCGTCTGGGTGAAAACCTATTACCTGTTCAGTGTTGGTGGGCAATCACTGTATCAGTTCATTTATTCAGGGCTGTGCGTTTTCTTTAATACGTATAACGCATCACTGGTATTTGCATTGGCTCACGTCACAGCACTTTGGCTGATTGCCTGGGGGATGGATCGCAAAAAGATTGTGATTTCGATCTGAAGTCACGTAGGCCGGCTAGGTGCAAGCCTGATACGATGAGAGGATAAGGCGCTAAGGCGCTTGGGTAGATTCGCGAATAATTAGCTCGGGATAAAACCCTTCGCTTTCTACTTTGCGACCATTGCGCAGGCTTTTAATCAGTAAGTTAGTGGCTTTTTGTGCGATAGTGCTGGTCGGCTGGGCCGCTGTGGTTAAATTGGGCCAAGCTTGGCGCGAGAACGGGCTGTCTTCAAAGCCGGCAATCGACAGACGGTTCGGAACATCAACGCCTTGGATGCGTGCCGCAAATAAAGTGCCCGCGGCAATTTCATCGTTACAGGCGAAAATGGCCGTGGGGCGTGCTCCGGGGCTGGACAATACGTTGCGTGTACGCTCAACCCCCGACTCAAACGAGTAGCTACCCGGCAGTACACGTTTATCGATAAATTCTATTTTATTGTCGGCTAAAGCCTGTTTGTATCCTTCCAGACGCTCGCCGCTGGATTGGTGCTCTTCGTCCCCGCCTAAAAATGCAATATCACGATGGCCGAGTTTAATTAAGTGCTCGGTAATAGCGTAGGCTGCATTGCGATCGTCAATAAACACGCAGGGAGATAAGTCGTCGGGCGCGCTGGCGCCGGATAAAACCCGCACAAACTGAATGCCACGCTCGGTAATAGCGGCTAGAATGTCTTTGTTTTCAGAAATTGGGGGCGTTAATACTAAGCCACCCACTCGGCTGCGATCAATCATCTCCATCACTTCTTGGATAATAGTGTGGCTTTTCGCATCGCACGGATGAATCACCAGCTCGTAGCCTTGTGCACGGCATTCATCGAGAATCCCGCGCTGCATGTCAATGACATAGTTGCTGTTGGGGTTGTCGTAAATAAAACCGATAGAGGAAGCTGCACCGCGCAAACCACGGGCTGACAAGTTAGGCTTGTAATTCAGCTGCTTAACCGCCTTCCAGACTTTATCTTGCAAGTCTTGACCTACGGTGCCTTCGTTATTAATAACGCGCGATACCGTTTTAAACGATACCCCGGCAAGCTTTGCTACATCTTTAATAGTTGGTTTCATGGTGCCGAGAGGCTGCTCAATCCGTGTTGAAATTATTATCCCTCGCTAATCAGACCACTTTAGATGGCCGAGCCCTGAGAGAGTGGTTGCGGTAATTTTACAGCCTTTTCACGGCTTATTCGAGCATAATTTATTGCGTGAGTTGTGGGGCTCAGTTTGCCTTAAAAAAAGTAAACTTAACCGCCTGGCTCAAAGGCATCACAGAACACGTTGCGTGGCTTTACCCCAGCTAAAAAACATTGTTTTCGCATTTTATTGACGAAACTTGCGGCACCGCATAAATACACATCAACATTGTTTAATGGAGGAAACTCTTGCCGGATAAGCGGGTAAACATCCGCAATTTCACCTCCGGTAAGTGGTGTTCCTTCCAGGGCCAAAAAGCGAGGTTGAAAGTGGCTGTGCTGGCGAGCGAGCTTGTTAATCTCGTGCTGCCAATACATCGACTGAAAATGTCGAGCGCACATCAAGAAATGAATAGGGCCGGTATGCCCTTGTGTGAGGGCCTCTTTCGCCAGTGCGGTTAAGGTGCCAGCACCGGTGCCAGTGGCTGCCAATAGTAAGGGGGTGGTGGCTTCACTTTGGTAGACGCAATCCCCCAGTGGGCCCTGTAGGCTGAGCGAATCACCAAGCTGTAATGTTTGAGCGGCCCACTGGCTGAATTGTCCATTGGGGCGCACGTCGATATGAAAGCTGAGAAAACGCTCTGTGGGTTGACTGGCCAGAGAAAAGCTACGGGCAATGGTATCGTTACGCCAGAGCGTGACATACTGCCCCGCTTGGTATTTCAGTTCGCCATCGAGCTTGAGCTCAAGGACATCGGGGCGCAGCATCCGTTTACTGACGACACGGGTGGTCAGCATCTCTTGTTTGGGGTTGTAACGCTGTAGTTTAAGGTCACTTTGCGGGTAGCAGCTGCAGCTCAGCATGAGCCCTTTGCTTATTTGTCCGGCCTTGAGCCCAGCTTGTGCTTGGGCGGGTATCTCTCCCGCGCCCACTTGTATTAGGCAGGACTGACACACACCCTGTTTGCAGCTGTGGGGAATTTGTACGCCGGCTTGCAGCAATGTATCCAGTACACTCTGCCCGGGGCCGGGTATTAGGGTTTGGTTTTCAAAGGTCAATTTACTCATAACATCTAGGTTGAGAGTGTGATCACAGCTTCTATTAGGCCATAGAACCTCCGGCGGGGTAAACTGTCAACAGTGCTGGCAGTAGCTTACTTGGTGATACAGAAGCTACTTGGGGGCGGACAATTTACATTGATAAGTGAGGTTGGGATGAGATATACACTAACAATAGTGCTGATGCTGTTGTGCGCTACGGCCGGGGCACAAGAGCCTTATCAGGCTACGGTGGATATATTTAAAAAATCACCCGAGGTGCAAAAATTCTTTCAAAGTGCCTACGGCTACGCGGTGTTTCCTACCATTGGTAAAGGGGCGATAGGCGTCGGTGGCGCGCATGGAAAAGGGCGTGTCTACCAAAATAATCGGCATGTTGGCAACACCAGCATGACCCAACTTAGTATCGGCTTACAGATTGGTGGTCAGGCTTTTAGTGAAATTATTTTCTTTGCCAGCAAAGCCGATTTACGGCGCTTTCAAACCGGTAAGTTTGAGTTTGGTGCTCAGGCTAGCGCCGTGGCGATAACCGCCAGTGCCAGTGCTCAGGTGGGAACCACCGGTATGGCAGCCGGAGCCTCAGGCACATCCGACCAGGCGGGGATACAACGAGCTAAATACAATAATGGTATTGCCATTTTTACCCATGCTAAGGGTGGTTTAATGTATGAGGCGGCGGTGAGTGGACAGAAATTTAACTACAAACCTCTGTAATCGATCCTCTACTCCCCAGATGGCCCCATAATAGGGGCTGTTTTTTTGTGCCGTTTAGAACCTGTTAGCTGGAGGGGGTTATGCCTTCGCTCCCAGCTGTTTGATCACCTCTGCAATGCCCTTAGTATGGTTGTGGGGTTGAATGCCTGATTGCCTGCAGCGCGACTCTCTACGTTATCTCTTATGTTGCTTCCTGTTTCATTTCTCACTGTGAAAGTTAACCTGGCAAGGGTGCCAGGTCGCCACTGTAGGAGAGGCATGCCCGCAAACCTTTGGCTGGGGTGATTAAAAGAGCGGTATAGACGTTTTAAGCTTGTCTGGTCTTTACCTTGTGGGTGTGGAAGTATAAAATGAATGAATGTTCATTATGCGGCGGTTAGGGGTATGACAGACGATAAACGTCGTGCGATTTTAAACGCCACGCTGTGTTTGTTGTCTCAGCGCGGGTTTCACGGATTTTCCATGAAGCAGCTGGCCGAGCGCGCCGGTGTGGCGGCGGGTACTATTTATTTGTATTTCCACGATAAAGAGGACCTGATCCAGCAATTGCACCAAGATATTATCGAGGAGGTGGGGTGTCATTTACTGGCGGATGTGGACGACGATTGGCCAGTGGCGCAGCAGTATCATCAGATTGCCCGCAATTTATGGCAGTTTAGTTTGCAGGCGCCGGAAATTATGCTCAGCAAGGGTCAGTTTGACACCATGCCGCCGGATATTTTATTTGGTGCTAGCTATGAAAGCCCAGAGTTGTTGTTGGCGGCACGCGAGAAAGTGTTTGATCCTGTACGGCCCATCAAAGAGATGTATCAGCGGGGGCGAGATAGCCAACAGTTAAAAAATCTGCCCGAAGATGTTTTGATGGCGCTGAGTATTGAGCCTATTTGCAATTTAGCCCGGGACCACTGCTTGGGCATGATACAACTGGATGAAGCCGGCTTGGGTGCGGTGATAGAGGCCTGTTGGGACGCTATTCGCTATCACCACTAGGTGGAGGGCTTGAGTAAGGCGCTGCACTGGTGTCCATCTATATGTAAACGCGTCCTTACACTTTCAAAGTTTTGTTATTCGACTCACAGTCGACCGAGTTATGCCCCATAATGAACGCTTATTCATTGTGGTGTGCTGAAATTTTACCAGGCAAGCAAAGCCCAAGGGCTAGGAGTATGAGATGTTAACGATTGAAAAACGAGGACGCTGGGCACGGGTTGGGCGAAATACCTTCGCTGGACTGCTGGCGTTGGCGTCATTGGTTGCCTGTGAACAACAAGAGGGCGGGCAGGGGATGGCCGCTGGCGGCCCACCGCCCGAGGTGTCGGTTGTCACTCTCACTGAGCAGACCGTTGAGCTAAGCAATGAGCTACCGGGTCGTACAGTAGCCTTTCGTAAGGCCGAAGTGCGCCCCCAGGTCAGCGGCATTATTGAACAGCGTTTATTCACCGAAGGGGCTCAAGTTGAGCAGGGCCAACAACTGTATCAAATCGATGCCGCGCGCTATCAAGCGGCCGTGGCCAATGCTAAGGCGCAACTTGCTCGCGCACGCGCTACAGTGACCATCACCGAGGCCCGCGAGCAGCGCTATAAAAACCTGTTGGCCGAAAAAGCGGTAAGCCAACAAGAGTACGACGATGCTTTGGGGGCTTACGATCAAGCCAAGGCCGATGTTGCCGTCAGCGAGGCGGCGCTGCGCACCGCGGAGATTGACTTGCGTTACACCGAAGTGAAGGCGCCCATTAATGGCCGTATTGGTATCTCAAGTGTGACCGAAGGGGCACTGGTATCGGCTCAACAGGCCGCTGTACTAACCACGATAACCCAGCTCGATCCCATCTATGTGGATGTTTCACAGTCTGCCAGTCGTACCTTGCAAATGCAGCGCGATGTGCAAAGCGGCAAAACCAGCCGCACCGGGACGCCAAAGGTCAAATTGATTTTGGACGATGGCAGCGAGTACATGCATGAAGGTGAGTTGCAGTTTTCCGATGTGAGTGTCAATGAGAGCACCGGTACTGTTGTGGTACGGGCGCTGTTTCCCAACCCTGAAGGTATGCTAATGCCCGGTATGTTTGTCCGTGCCAACCTGACTGAAGGGGAGCGCCAAAACGCGATACTGGTACCGCAGCGCGCTGTTATACGCGATCGTGAGGGCAATGCCAGCGTCATGTTGGTCAATGCCGAGAGTGTCATCGAGCCTCGCCCTGTGGTTGCCAATCGAGCGATCGGCAGTGACTGGTTGGTAGAGAGCGGTCTGGCCGCCGGAGATAAAGTGGTCGTCGCCGGGTTACAAAAAATTCGTCCGGGTGCAACCGTAACCACCGTCGAAGCGGGCAGCGCACAAGGGGAGTAATGTATGGCGAAGTTCTTTATTGATCGCCCGGTTTTTGCCTGGGTTATCTCAATTATTATTATGTTGGCCGGGTTGTTGGCAATCAACACCTTGCCAATATCTCAGTACCCCGAGGTAGCGCCACCTTCGGTGGAAATACGCACTTCTTACCCGGGCGCGTCGGCTAAGGTTGTGGAAGACTCGGTGGTGCAGATTATCGAGCAAAACCTAACCGGTATCGATAATGTTCAGTACATGTCTTCTACCAGTGACTCATCAGGGGTAGGGCAGATTACGGTGACCTTTGAGGCCGGAACCGACCCGGATATTGCTCAGGTTCAGGTACAGAATAAACTTCAGGGCGCAATGACGCTATTGCCGCAAGAGGTTCAGCAGCAAGGTATTAGAGTCAACAAGTCGTCGGCCGGTTTTCTGTTGGTGTTGGGGTTTGTTTCTAACGACAACAGCTTAGACAAATACGATATCGCCGATTATGTTGCCGCCAACGTGCGCGAGCCATTAAGCCGTGTCGGCGGGGTGGGGGACATCACCATTTTTGGCTCCCAGTACGCCATGCGTATTTGGCTCAATGCCGATAAGCTCGCGACCTACAAGCTGACTACCGAAGACGTCGTGACCGCGATTAAAGCGCAAAACGTACAAATTGCCGCTGGTGAGTTGGGTGGGGCACCCGCGCTGCCGGGCCAAGATGTGAACGCCAGCATTGTGGTGCAGTCGCGTCTGGAAACCCCCGAACAGTTTCGCAATATATTATTGCGGGTGAATGAGGATGGCTCGCAAATTCGTATTGGCGATATTGCCAAGGTGGAGCTTGGTGGTGAAAACTATCAGTTCCAGACTGAGTATAACGGCCAGTCTGCCACAGGCTTAGCCGTAACCTTGGCTTCTGGGGCCAATGCACTGGAAACCGCAGAAAATGTACGCGAACGTATTGCTGAATTAAAACCTTATTTTCCGAATTCTCTTGAAGTGGCCTATCCCTTCGATACCACGCCCTTTGTGAAGCTTTCTATTGAGGGCGTAGTGCACACCCTGATTGAAGCGGTGGTGTTGGTGTTTTTGGTGATGTATCTATTCTTGCAGAATTTCCGCGCCACATTAATTCCAACCATCGCGATTCCGGTCGTGTTATTGGGGACCTTTGCCATCCTGGAGGCCTTTGGCTTTAGTATTAATACCCTGACCATGTTTGCCATGGTGTTGGCTATCGGTCTGTTGGTGGATGACGCCATTGTGGTGGTGGAAAACGTCGAACGGGTGATGCACGAGGATAAATTACCGCCGCGCGAGGCGACGCGAAAATCCATGGATCAGATTACCGGTGCCCTGATCGGTATTGCCTTGGTTTTGTCCGCGGTGTTTGTACCTATGGCCTTCTTCGGTGGTTCGACCGGGGTGATTTACCGACAGTTCTCGATCACGATTGTGTCGGCTATGGTGCTTTCTGTAGTTGTCGCCCTGACACTGACGCCGGCTTTGTGTGCGGTGATGCTAAAGCCTGGTGGCGAAGGGCACTACGATAAAAAAGGTTTTTTTGGTTGGTTTAACCGTTTCTTTGATCGCTCATCATCGGGCTATCAGGGCAGTGTTAAACATATTCTGGCTCGTAAATCTCGCTTTATGGCCGTATATGTCGTTATTGTCGTTGTGCTCGGGGTTTTGTTTGGCCGCTTGCCGGGTTCGTTCTTACCCGATGAAGACCAAGGCATTATGTTTACCCAAATGAGCTTGCCGGTGAACTCCACCAAAGAGCGCTCCATTGAGGTCATGAACAAGGTCGAAGACTATTATCTTAACCAGGAAGAGGCGGTAGTCGAGTCGGTTTTCTCGGTAATTGGTTTTAGTTTTAGTGGGCGTGGTCAAAACAATGGTATTGCCTTTGTTAAATTGCGCGACTGGGATGAGCGCACTGATGCCGGGCAAGATGTTCAGTCCTTAGCCGGACGCGCCATGGGGTATTTCTTTACTATTAAAGAAGCCATGATCTTTCCGTTTGCGCCGCCACCGATTATTCAGTTGGGCACCGCCTCGGGCTTTAACATGCAGCTGAAAGATTTGGGGGGGCAGGGTCATGAAGCGCTGATGAATGCCCGCAATCAAATGTTGGGTATGGCGTCCCAAGAGTCTGAACTGGTCGGGGTTCGTCCCAACGGGCAGGAAGACACGCCGCAGTTTAAGCTGGACGTTGATCTGGAGAAAGCCTCGGCCCTGGGTATACCTATCAGCCAAATTAACAGTGTGTTCTCCACCGCCTGGGCTGCATCTTATGTTAACGACTTTATTGATAACGGTCGTATTAAGCGGGTGTATGTGCAGGGTGATGCCCCGTATCGCATGATGCCGGAGGATGTCGGCGACTGGTATGTGCGCAATGCAGCGGGTGATATGGTGCCATTCTCAGCCTTCTCAACCGGACGCTGGATCTACGGTTCGCCACGCCTTGAGCGCTATAACGGTGTGTCTTCGGTGAATATTCAGGGGCAGGGCGCACCGGGTGTTAGCTCGGGTCGGGCGATGGAGGTTATGGAATCCCTGGCCACCCAGTTGCCGCCGGGCATTGGCTTTGAGTGGACTGGCATGTCACTGCAGGAAAAAGAGTCTGGTGATCAGGCACCTTTGCTTTACGCACTGTCTATTTTAGTGGTGTTTTTATGTCTGGCCGCTCTTTACGAAAGTTGGACGGTGCCGTTCTCGGTTATGCTCGTCGTGCCTTTGGGTGTGCTAGGGGCTATGCTGTTCGCCATGGGACGAGGGCTATCCAACGACGTTTATTTCCAGGTAGGGCTTTTGACTACCGTGGGGCTGTCGGCTAAAAATGCTATTTTGATTGTGGAGTTTGCCAAAGACTTGTACGAAGAGGGTATGGACTTGGTGAAGGCTACGATGGAAGCGGTGCGTATGCGTTTGCGTCCGATTATTATGACATCGTTGGCGTTTGGTCTTGGCGTAACCCCCTTGGCTATTAGTACCGGTGCGGGTTCAGGCGCGCAAAATGCGATTGGTACCGCGGTATTAGGTGGTATTATTTCTGCGACCTTCCTCGCTATTTTCTTTGTACCATTGTTTTATGTTGTGGTGGTAAAGTTAGGTGAGTGGGTGACCGGGCGCAATAAATCGGCGTCGTAAGTGTAACTGACCACATTAAAAAAGGCGGCCATTGGCCGCCTTTTTTTGGTTTGAAACCCGTTGATTGTTAATCGCTTTCTGCAAATCGATGCAAATATCGCGTGAAAACTGTGACTGTCAATTCAGCTTCTTGTAAGAATAATGTGTAGGCCGATTCCAGTTGTGTGTTGTCGTTGTTTTTTGCCGCCTGCTCTAAGTTGTCGGCCGCTTGCTGCAAACGGTGCGCCTTGAGTTGTCCGGCACTGCCTTTAATAGTGTGGGCGTGAAACTCAATAGACTGAGTTTCGTTCTGGGTTTTCGCTTGAGTTATCTCTTGCAAACGTTCCGGCATTTTTTCACAAAACTGCCGGACAAGATTGGCGAGTATATCATCGCGTTTAAACAGGCTAGTGAGTGCGGCCTCCTGATCCCAAATCTGCTCTGCAGCGGGTTTTTTCTCCTGAGGTGCATATTCCGTGTTGTCATCGAGTAGCCATTTTTGCAGGCAGATAAGCAGTTCGGGGACTTGCACTGGTTTGCCCAGGTAATCGTTCATACCTGCTGCTAAACATTTCTCGCGGTCGCCGCTCATAGCATTGGCGGTGAGCGCGACAATGGGAATATTAATGTAAGCGACGCCGGCTTCACCGGCGCGAATACGTCGGGCCGCTTCAAACCCGTCCATTTCTGGCATTTGACAGTCCATTAATATTAATGAATAAGGGTAGGCATCCGGTGCTTGTTGTAGCACCTCGAGAGCCTCAGCACCATGGCCAGCAATGGCGGAGCCAAGCCCTAGCTCAGTGAGTATCAACTGAGCAACTTCTTGATTGATGGAATTGTCCTCAACAATAAGTATCCGGCTACTTGCTGGCCAAAGGTAAGAAGAGTCTTGTGCCGATTTAAATTCGTTATTCATTTTAACCTTTTCCACATGTTGTACCGTAGCTTCATTATGAGTGGCATCAAGAATATTCTTTAGTTCGGTATTCGTGGGGGGTTGAAATATTCGCGAGTCAAATCCTGTGGCGGTGTAGGGTTCACTCATTTGGGTGATAGCAATTAGCTTGCGACATAAGCCCTGCTGGCGCAGATTGTGTGCGTTTGTTTTTATAACATCGTCACTATGGGTATCCAATAAAATCGCATCCAGCGGCAATAAATCATTGTGCAGCGTTTGGATGTGGCAAATAGTGGCTCCCCAGTGAGAAAACTGCCGTTCAATAATATTTTGCAGCTCTTTGCTGGGGCTAGCAACCGCAATTTTTATTTCGCGTGGCAAGGCTTGAGGTGGTAGGTATAACGTTTCATTGGCGGAATTTAAATTCACGTAGAAATGAAAGCTTGAGCCCTCGCCAGGTTTACTGGTAACACTAATATTGCCCTGCATTAAATCCGTAAGTTTGCGGCAGATGGCGAGCCCCAGGCCAGAGCCGCCATATTCGCGAGTGGTGGAGGCGTCCAGTTGCGAGAAGGCTTGAAATAGATGCTCGGCTTTTTTCGGGTTGATGCCGATGCCCGTATCACTGATCGTAGCTTCAAATTTAACTTTGCCGTCGTGATGGCGAGACTTGCAGTGAATTGTAACCTGTCCGTCATGGGTAAATTTAATGGCATTACCCACTAGGTTGGTAAGTATTTGTTGCAGTCGACCCGGGTCGCCCATGACTGAGGCCTCTTCGAGGTCGCAGGTGTCGAGCAGAAGTTCTAGCCCCTTATCTTGCGCGCGCATTGCCTGTGTATGACCCAACGTATCTAACAGTTTGTGTAGGTCGAAAGCAATATTGTCCATCTCAAGTTTTCCGGCATTTACTTTGGAAAAGTCTAGAATGTCATTGATGATTGTAAGCAATGATTCAGCGCTGGTTTTAGCAATGAAGATTTTGTGTAGGTCACTCTCCTCCAATGGCGAGCGTTGCAGCAAGTTCAACATGCCCAGTACACCGTTCATTGGTGTGCGAATTTCGTGGCTCATTACGGCTAAGAATTCACTTTTGGTGGCGTCGGCGGCTTCGGCTTGTTCTTTGGCACTTTGTAATATTTGTTCGGCAAGCTTGCGTTCGTGTATATCTTGGAATGAGCCAAATAAACGTATGCATTGTTGTTGCTGAAAATCTGCTTTACCCGTTGATGCCACCCAGCGCTCGTTGCCTTTGGCGGTGACAATTCTCAGCTCTGTGGTAAAAGGCTCGCCGGTTTTTATGGTGTTTTCTACCAGACGAATAATTTTCTCTCGATCCTCGCCTTCTTTATAAAACTCAATGCCGCCCTCTAGTGTTGGCGTAAAGTTATCATCTACCTCGTGAATCTCACGGGTCATGTCCGACCAGTAAATGGTGCCCTGAGTTAGATTGACTTCCCAGGCGCCAATGCGTCCCAGTTGGCTCATCGCCTGCAGCATTTCTTGTTGGCGTTTTATCTTATCGGCGCTCTGCTGGCGCTCGGTGATGTCGATAGCGGAGGCGTAAAATTTTCCGGTTTGTGGGTCTGGTGAAGTATTCCACAAAAGAGTGCGATAAGAGCCGTCTTTACAGCGTGTTCGATTAGTATAAGAGTTGGTCGGTTTGCCAGAGGCAATATTATGTATTTCTTGCTGCGCATTGACCTGGTCATCGGGGTGGCAAAGATCAGTCGATTGCAACCCTGCCAGCTCTTCTTCGGTATAACCCAGTGCTTGGCAAAAACTCTGATTGATGCGTTCAAAGTATCCCGCAGAGTCGGTAATGCACATAAACGCACTGGCGTTATTAAAAAACTGATTGATCTGCCGTTCTGATTGTTCGAGTTTGAACAGTGCAGATTTATGCTCGCTGATATCGAGATGCGTGCCCACCATGCGGATGGGGTCGCCGCTACCGCCCCACTCTACAACCTGACCGGTTGTTAACACCCATACCCAATGCCCTTCTTTGTGGCGCATGCGTATTTCGCAGGTGTATTGAGTCGTTTCACCTTGCCAGTATGCATTGAGTACTTGGTGGGCTACATCTTGGTCATCTGGGTGTACAAACTTATCCCACGTATTAAAGTTGGTGGGTTGCAGCTCTTCTAAATCATAGCCGATGATTTCCGCCCAGCGCTGATTAAACATGGTGGTGTTTGTGGTAATGTTCCAGTCCCAGATCCCTACACCAGTGCTGTTAATCACCAATTCTAGCTGTCGCTGATGCTCTTTAAGTTGTTTTTCAGCGGCTAATCGGGCACTGATATTTTGAAAGATTGACCAAACGTAGCGATGCCCCTTCCGATCGGTCATTAAAATACCATTCAGTTGTACCGGAATGGTATGGCCATCTTTGTGGGTAAGCTCGTTAACAAACGGGCCGTATCTACCCTTGGTCTTTAATTGCTCGATATGTTTATTTTGTTCGTTACTGCCGGACTGGCTGGAGACATCTTCATAGGTCAATTCGTTAATTTCATCGTGTCCGTAGCCCAGCATTTTTTGCAGAGCAGTATTGTTATCGATAAAGCGGCCACTGTGATACTCGTTTAGTGCTATGCCCAGTGGGGAAAGATCAAATAGGCCCTGCAGTCGCTCTTCGGAGTGTTGCCGTGTTTTTAATAAATGCAGCACCCACAGGGCTTTGAATAACACCAGTAAGCACAAGGTTATAGTAAAGGCTCGCAACCAGATCGAGCTGCTGGCGCTGGTGTCCCAGCCAGCATTAGGAATAGCCGCAATGTCCCAGCTTGCACTCGGTAAATAAATTTTGGCGATCACTGGGTTTTGTGTGAACAGTGTACGATTGCCAAAAAAAGGTATGCCTGAGCCATCCGATTCGGGACTGTGGCGTAGAGCTAGGCGCAAGGTGTCAACCTTGTTTAGGCCACTGATACTGAAGTAGTTCTCAAGCTCGATAACCGCCGCTACCATCCCCCAAAACTCGCCTGTTTCGAGGACTACTGGGATGCGTGCGATCAATGCCTGCCCACCTTGAATAAGCTCGATTGGGCCTGCCAGAGACATCTGGCCCGATTCGATAGCGGCCTGAATACCATGGGTTTTTTCATCCAGATCGCGGTAATCCAGCCCCAGAGCAGCCTCGTTACCCTGCAGCGGGTAAATCATGCGAATAACCAGGTCGGGCACGCCGGCAACATGCTTGAGTAGAGGCTGGTTGACGACTAGGTGATCGGCATAACGGCTAAATTCGGTTTGCGTCATAGCCGGGTTGGCTTTAATTGCAGCTACCATGCCCTGTGCGGTTTGCAGGCTGCTGGTGATCTGCCCTTCCAGCTCGGCGCGGATAAACGCGAGTTCGTCGGCGACTTCGTTGCGCTGAGCCTGTATATGGTGCTTGTTATTGGTGGCGTCGACATAAAATCCACCGAGTATCACTGAAATAAGCACAATGGTGGTAATAGCGATGTAAGAGTAACGCGTGCGTTGGGTTTGGTTGCGCTTGTGCGGCTGTAAATCGGATGTGGTTCGGGGATTCATAGGGGACCGGCAGTGTGAGCAGATATACCACAACTATAGCGCAGACTACGCGGGAGGGGGAAACAGCCTGTTAATTCTGTTCACCGTTAAGCGAACGTGGGGGTGAAAGGGGGGGGGTAAAAGCGCTAAGGTGGGCTATAAGGGCCCACCTTAGACTGTATCTCCGGCTAGTCTAACTGTACAAAAACCGCTGTGGTTAAAGCGGGCACGATTAGGCTATTGCCGTCGGCATTTGCCTGTCGTGTGGCGCTGTCGGCGGAGTTTTGTTGTACTGGGTGCAATGTGAAATTCCCCGCCACGGGGGTGTCAAGTTGCAGACTTTGGGCCTGCGGATTGAACACTACCAGCACGGTTTGGTAGGTGCTATCCAGCCCTAAGGTGTCCTGCAGACTCATGACGATAACTCCCGAGGTCTGTTCAGGTCCGGTGTTATGAAAACCCAATACTTGCTGTACGGCACTGGCATCGCGCAGTCGAAACAGTGGCGAGCTGGCACGTATGGCGAGCCACTCTTTGAACAATTCGCGCGCCTTTTCAATATCGGCCGCTGCAGGCGATGTATTGGGGTTGCTGAGAATCGATTGAATCAACGGCCAGTTGGCGCCGTCTTTATCTTCGCGCGGCAGTCCCACGTCCCAGTTGTTGCTCTGGGCGGTAAAGTCGACCCGGTTAAACCAGTCACCCGAGTCGTAGCTGTCACGTTGCATGGATTTGGAGCGCAGAAGATCGACCCCCATATGGATAAACGGAATGCCTTGGGCGAGCATGGGCACACTGAGGGAGAAGTTCTGCATGCGCATGCGCTCGTTGGAGGTCATGGCGCTGGGGGCTTTGTATTGCAGATTGTCCCACAGGGTTTGGTTGTCGTGCTTAGAGATATAGTTAATGCTCTCTTGCGGGTCTTCCGTGTAACCGGCATACAGGTCGAAATAGGGCACCTCGCCACCTGTGGTGGTTTGGCCGTTGCGGTCGATCAAAGAGTAGCTTGTTAAGCTGCCGGCTAAATTGACGCGCAGGCGGTCGGTGAGATCATCCAGTGCGTCTCGCTCGTCTGCAGTGCCAGAGTTTAACTCGTTAGGGTAGTGATAAAGGCCGGTGCCGTAACCCTGGTTGCGGCGAATAGCGTCGCCACTGTCGAAGGGCCCGCCGCCGCGTACGGCGTCGCGAATACGGTCATTGAAGCTGCCCACACCGGTGCCAGCCATATTGTTCTGAATGGCATTGATGCCGCGCCGGCTGTTGGCAACCTCGCCAAAGTTCCAGCCTTCGCCGTAAAAATAGGTGTCGGGGTCTACGGCTTGTACCGCATCGCGGGCGGCCAGAATATCTTCGCGCATATGGTGCCCCATTAAATCGAAACGAAAGCCATCGATTTTGTAGGCATCGGCCCAAACGACCAGTGAATCGACCATCAGCTTTTCCATCATTTCGTGTTCGCTGGCGGTATTGTCGCAGCACGATGACATCTCAACCGCGCCGGACAACTCATTGCGCCGGTGGTAATAGCCGGGCACCAGTTTATCCAGCACTGATTTATCCGCCAGGCCCGAGGCGTTGGTGTGGTTATAGACTACATCCATCACAACCCGCAGGTCTAAGGCGTGCAGCGCCTGCACCATTTGTCGGAACTCGACAATGCGGGTAAAGCCTTCACCACTGGTGGCGTAGCTGCCTTCGGGTGTTGTGTAGTGGTAGGGGTCGTAGCCCCAGTTAAACGAATCCAGGCCGCGTATATCGTTCATCAGTGCCTGAGCCTCACCGCTGGTGCTGTCAAAACCGGCGAGAATCGATTCGAGGCTGGCACTGCTATTGGCGGATTGGCAAATTGTGGCGCTGGCGTTCAGTGCGCATAAGTCCCCGACGGTATCGGTAATATCCACGCGTTGACTTTCGTCTTCGTCTACCGTGGCGATATCAAAGGTGGGCAGTAAATGAATGGTGTTCAGGCCCGCCTGTTGTAGCTCGCGCAGATGCTGCACCGGGGCTGTCTCCTGCTCGGTAAAGGCTAAATATTTGCCCCGGTAGGACTCGGTAGTGCTGGCATCGAGCGCGGAGAAGTCGCGAATGTGCACCTCGTAGATAACGGAGTCCTCAGGTGCATCTAGCGGCGGTATGCTGTGACTCGACCAGCCATCGGGCTGTGTGTCGGGTCGGCTGAGATCGACCACTTGCGCGAGGCGACTGTTGCTGGACAAATTTAGGGCGTAGGGGTCAGTGGCGGTAAGCGACTCCACCTGGTCCGTAGCATAGTGGTAGAGGTCAAAACGGTATTGATAGTAAGCGCCGTGCAAGTCGTCACTGAGACTGACGCTCCATACGCCCGCCGGGTCTTGAGTCATCGGATGGCTGGCTTGGGGCTGATCGTCAGTGGCGCTGGCAAAGACTTCCAGTGTCATGTTTCGCGCGGTCGGTGACCACACGGCAAAGTGTGTTTGCTCGCCACTTATCCAACTGCCGAGCTGGGCATCGTTGGCGTAATAGGCGTCGAGCGCGCCGGAGATTTGTACACCGGTGGCCTTGAGTAACTGATCTTCACTGTCGTAGGCCGCGAGTACCAACTCGCCTGCCAGCCAAGCGGCACGGTCTATCTCAGTGGTGTCCACTTTCCAGGCCTGCCAGTCGGCAAGGTGAGGAAATTTCTGTGCGCTAGCGCTACTGACGGTTGAATTGCTTAACGCTATCGAATGGCCGCCGGTCAATTGGTTGTCGGCCACTGTAATGTCGCCGTTACTATCGCTGTGCAGCATCACGCGTGCAGTTTGGGCGGGCGCATTCCACAGCACGGTATCGGTATCCACCCAGTGCGCGCTAAACCCCTCCTGGGTGACTTGTGCCGGGCCTTGATCACCGCCATAGACAATGACATTCGAGCCGTGGTTGGTATAGGCGATATTGCCTTGGCTTAAGTCGAAAACCCCATCGCTGTCGCCCAGTGCCTTTTCATCGCCTTGGTGGACGATAAAGTTAATACAGCCGCCGGGCTCGTTTAAATCGAGTATAAAATAAGCGCCGCGCTCGGCGTCGATGCCTGTGGGCGCCATAGGGGCATCCCAGGTGATACCGTTAATGCTGTTGTCGGCCAGCGCATTACAGCTGCCGCCATTCCAAAGGTGTAGCCCCCAGTTGTCGTAGTCACCATCGGGGCGCGTATAGAAGATCGCCGCCTGTGTATCGCTAAGGGAAAACGGCAGAGATGACTCGCCGCTGTCGTCTTCGGGGTATTCAAGATTGGACAGTCCGTGCTGGGTCAATAAAACCGGGCCGCGGGTTAAATCAAACACTAAGTCCGCTTGTCCCAAGGCTTTGTCGTCGCCCGAGTGAACAATAAAATTAAAACAACCACCATCGGCGACCGGGGCATTTAAATCCAGTATATAGTAAGCGCCGTTGCTGTCGGTCACGCCACTGGCAGGCAGGGGTGAGTCCCAGGTGATGGCGGCAATGGCGTCAGCATCCAGCGCGCCACAGGCATCGTCATTCCAAAGGTGCAGCCCCCAGCCGTCATAAGCCTCATCGGAGCGCTGGTAAAATAAAATGGCCTGATCGTCGGCCAGATCAACCGGTAGCTCCATACCCGGCGCAACGCTGGAGCTTGACGCCTGGGATGAACTGCTGGCTACACTGGATGATGAGCTGGAATGGTTGTCGGAATGGTCATTGCCGCCGCCACAGGCGCTGAGTATGGCCGCGGTAAGCAAACACGTAATTTGCACGGAACGCATGGTGAACCTCTCGAAATATTATGATTATTGGAGTGTTAGCAGGTTGTTGAAAACCTGCTAGAGGTTACGTCAGGAGTTCGAGCGGGAAAATTTGCATACGTATACATTGCAGATGAATACGTATGCAGAGTGTCGATCAGGCTTGAGTGATTTTGTATTAAGGTCGCAGTTTGTAGCCGGTGTGAAAAATCCAGGCAATCAGCGCGCTAAAAATAGCAATAAAGATCGCGATCATTGCCAGACTGATACCTATATGAACGTCGGCCGCGCCGTAAAAACTCCAGCGAAAACCACTGACTAAGTATACCACTGGGTTGAACAGGGTTACTTTCTGCCAAAACTCGGGCAACATTGAAATGGAGTAAAAGCTGCCACCTAAAAAAGTCAGCGGAGTGATGACCATCATGGGAATAATTTGCAGCTGCTCAAAGCTTTTCGCCCAGAGGCCAATTAAAAAACCTAACAGGCTAAATGTGAGGCAAGTGAGCATTAAAAATGCCAACATCCACAGCGGATGCGCGATGCTGTAGTCGACAAAACAGCGCGCGGTGACAAGAATGATAAGCCCCAAGATGACTGACTTTGTCGCCGCCGCACCGACATAGCCGATAACAATTTCCAGCGCCGAAACCGGGGCCGATAAAATCTCGTATATGGTGCCGGTAAATTTGGGCATATAAATTCCGAACGAGGCGTTCGATGTGCTCTCGGTTAATATCGTCAGCATAATCAAGCCGGGAATAATAAAGGCGCCATAGTGAATGCCGTCTATTTCCACAATTCGCGAGCCAATGGCCGAGCCGAACACAATAAAGTAGAGCGAGGTCGATAACACTGGCGAGGCGATAGATTGCATCAGTGTGCGCCAGGTCCGGGCCAATTCAAATAAATAGATGGCTTTTATACCGTAGCCGTTCATGGCGTTGCCTCCGCATTGTGCGTGTCGGGTTGGTGGACGAGAGAGACAAAGATCTCTTCCAGGGAGCTCTGTTTGGTCGATAGGTCGTGATAATCGATATTAAGCTCACCGACCTTGGCCAGTAGGGGGGCAACCCCTTCTTTGCGGTCGGCGCTGTTGTATTGGTAGATCAGAGCTCGCCCTTGCTCGCTCAGTTGCAGGTTGTACTCTTGCAGTGCAGCGGGTATTTCAGGCAGAGGCGCGTTGAGGTGCAAGGTCATGGTTTTTTGCCCGAGCTTTTGCATCAAGGCGTGTTTTTCTTCCACCAAAACAATTTTCCCTTTATTAATCACGCCAATGCGGTCGGCCATGTCTTCGGCCTCTTCGATATAATGCGTGGTCAGGATGACAGTAACGCCATTGTGACGCAGCTTGCGAATCATGCTCCACATATCCCGGCGCAGCTCTACGTCTACCCCGGCGGTTGGCTCATCCAAAAATAATACGCTGGGTTCGTGTGCCAAAGCTTTGGCAATCAGTACCCGCCGTTTCATGCCCCCCGACAGCGCCATAATATGGCTATCTTTTTTATCCCACAGCGAAAGATCTTTTAGCAAATTCGATAGATAGTCGTCATTGGGTTTACAGCCAAACAGGCTGCGACTGAAACGGACGGTATCCCACACCGATTCAAACATACTGACGGCCAACTCTTGCGGCACTAAACCAATGCGTTGGCGCACCTGGCGATAGTCGCGCACAATGTCCAGCCCGTCGATGCTGATGCGGCCTGCACTCGGGTTGGCAATGCCGCAGATAATGCTGATTAGGGTGGTTTTCCCCGCGCCATTGGGGCCCAGCAGGGCAAATATTTCCCCGCGTTGAATGCTAAGGTCAATCGGTTGCAGTGCCTCTACGCCTGAGGCGTAGGTTTTGCGGATGCCGTGTATGTCGATGATCGGTTGCACAGAGACTCCTGTGATTGAATGTGGTTAGAGCGCGGCGCAGTAGCGATGCACGCGCCTGCGGCAATGGGCTAAAGTGTTGCCGCTGATGCCGGTTTCGTGTTGCTCGATTGTACCTGTGGGCGATGAGATTTGTTGTAATAACTTTTCCACCCGGCTAACAAGGTCCCAATGAATAAAGCACTCGGCGACAATTAAGTTCCAGTCTAGATAGAGTGCATAGCGCTGGGGCAAAAGCTCCGCTCTACTGAGCTCTCGCAGGGCTGCGAGGTGTGGCAAGAATTGCTCCAGTAGGGCGCACAAGCGAAAGCTACCATCTTCGAGCTGATTGGCCAGTACGGGGTCATACTCTCTTAGCGGAGACTCTTGATCTTTGAGTTGAGCTTGTAGAGTGCGAATAAGGTGTGGTTGTAATACGGCGTATTCGACGTGTATTTCGGCGACCGTGTAGCGCTCGGTATCGGCCAGTTGTTCGGCAAAATGCAGCATGGGTTGGCGCCGTTGCTGCGATTGGTCGAGTAAACGGCTGAAAGCAATGTTGAGGCTATTGGGCATAGGGGCATCCTTTTCAAGCAGGTAATATCTCCGGTTTAGTCGATTGGGCCGACACAGTTTCGACTGCAAGGCGCAAGATCGGTGTCGGCAGGCCCTAAACTAATTCCGATATGTGTCACTTTCTGACGTATATACTGTTTAAAGTTAAAAAAATGATTCAGGGAGTGTAGCTATGGCGACAACCGCAACTCGTCTTATCCATATGATTATGGCTTTGCAGCGCGAACCAAATTTATCGGCCTCTAAGTTGGCCGATGAATTAGAGGTGTCAGTACGCACGGTGCAGCGCTATATCGGTATGCTGGAAGAGATGGGGGTGCCTATTTACGCCGAGCGCGGCAGCCACGGTGGCTATTCTCTGGTGCGCGGATACCGGATGCCACCGCTTATGTTTTCGGCGCAAGAGGCTGTAGCGGTTTGCCTGGGGGCGGAAATGGTGGCTCGCGCCTGGGGCAAATTATTTCGCCCCGCGGCACAAAGCGCCATGACTAAAATAGCCAATGTGCTGCCCGAGGCGCAACTGGCCGATATGAACTGGGCGCGCGAGAGTTTGCTGACTCGGGGTATGCCGCGTATTAACCCCACCATCGACGAGGGAAGATTGCATCAGGTTTATCAAGCGGTGCACGAGCGCACTCAGTTAACGATTGAGTATCGCTCCCGCGGACAAATCCACAGCATCAGTAGAACCATTGATCCCTATGCGTTGGTTTACAGTTGGGGGCAGCAGTACTGCTTGGCCTTTTGCCATTTGCGCGGTGCTTTGCGCTCGTTTCGCGTCGACCGAATTGAGACGGTTGAGGCGTTAAATGTAACCTTTGAACGCCCCGTCAATTTTGATCCGGATGACTATTTTAGCCCCAGTGCACTGGAATCCGAAGCGTTTGAAGTGGTGCTTTTCTTTCCCAAAAACCAGGCTTTGGTGGCAAAAGATCACCCCTGTTGCTGGGACAATTTGGTCAATCACCCCGACGGTTCGGTGACTGCGTCCTTTAAAAGTGCGGAGTTGGATATGGCGGCCTGTCGGGTGATGGGCTTTTTGCCCGGTGCTGAGTTACAAAGCCCGCCCGCGCTTATTGCATTGGTGCGAGATAAAGCCCGGGCGATTGCCGAGAGTTACCAAAGTGCGACTGCACTGCCCACACCTGCCTAAGGATGCCAATAATGCCATTGCCAATTATAAATATTGCCGATTTAACGACTCAACCTATGCCTGAGGGGATGGGGCCCATGGGCGATGCCTGCCAAAAATATGGTGCGCAAATGGCTTTTATCGGGCCGGTACTAGGGGCGAAAAAGTTAGGTTATAACCTGACCGAAGTGGAGCCTGGAAAGAGCGCCTTTCCCTACCACTGTCACCGGGTGAATGAGGAGATGTTTTATATTCTGGAAGGCGAGGGTCGGCTGCGCTTGGGGGAGAATCACCAGCCAATTAAAGCGGGTGATATTATTGCCTGCCCGCCAGGCGGGCCTGAAACGGCTCACCAAATTATCAATACCGGCGCTAACGTTTTGCGCTTTTTGGCCGTCAGTACGCGTCTGACGCCCGAGTTAGCGGAATACCCCGACAGTGGTAAATTTGGCGTGATGGCACAATACAGCGATGCCGACGGTAAACCCGAGATGTTTTTACACGTCGGCAAACGGGAACAGAATCTTCCCTACTGGGATTAACCGACCTTAGGTCGGAAAATCGCAATTGACCATCCACTTAATACCGTACCGATCGGTAAAAGCACCGAAGCGTTCGGCCCAAAACGTTTTTTCCAGCGGCATTTGGATCTCACCGCCTGCACTCAGCGCTGCGTAGAGGTCTTCGGCCTCTTGCGCGGACTCCGCTTGCAGGCAAATGGAAACTCCTTGTGGCTTTTGGTAATTGCCGGGCGGGGCGTCCGAGGCCATTAGAGTCGATGCGCCGATACGCAGGCTGGCGTGCATGACTTTATCGGCATAATCGTCACCGAACGGCGAGCCGTCGGGGGCATCACCGTAGCGCATTAATGCATCGATGGGGGTGTCCAGTGTTTGACTGTAAAACTCAACGGCTGCTTGGCAGTCGCCGTTGTAAAAAACATAGGGGTTTAGTTCGCGCATTATGGATCTCCTGATTGATTGTGGATGAGGCCTTTTGTTTTTCACGACATTGTGGTGTTAACGGCAATATGCATCGGCATTGTTTTGTTTTCCGTTATGCACGCTAAGGTTAAAGGCCTCGCATCTACCAGTCGTCTCGAGTTTGTTGATTTCGACAATGCCGAGGTTTTTATTATGTATTGAGTTGCCGTATCGGGCGCACCTCAATACTGCCGACCCGCGCCGGCGGGATATCCTGGGCAATGCGCAGTGCTTCGTTCAGGTCTTTCGCTTCGATCATATAAAACCCCGCTAATTGCTCTTTTGTTTCGGCGAAAGGGCCATCGGTGATCTGTAGGTCACCGGCACGCACACGCACAGTGGTTGCGGTGGCGACCGGTTGCAAGGCCTCGCCCGCTAACAAATGGCCGCTCTGGCTGATCTTTTCGGCGTAGGCGGCGCACTCCTGGTCTTGTGGGCTGTTGGGTAAACCGTGTAGGTCTTGCTCATCGCTATACACTAAACATAAATACTTCATTGCTCGCTCCAGTGTGTTTGAGATCGTTATAGTCGTCCGCCGGACTGTCTAATCGACAGCGCTACCAATATTTTTTTCATACTGTTCGATGCGCATTTGTAAATAGCGCCTCTCTGCCGCTAAACGGGTTAAGCTTAGGGCATAATGGTAACGCTCGTGGGCTTGATGGTGGCGACCCGAGCGGCGCAGCAAGTCGGCCCAGGCGGCATGGGCGGGAAAGTAAGAGGCTAAATCGCCATTAGCCAGTTGCTCTATGTGGCTAATGGCAGTATCTATATCCCCCGCCATGGCTTGAGCAACCGCTTGGTTGAGGGCTACCACCGGCGTGGGGGTACGCAAATAAAGTGCTTGGTAGAGTCCCCAGATTTCTTGCCAATCGGTATCTGCCGCGGTTGGGGCTTCGGCGTGTAGAGCGGCAATGGCAGCTTGTAGGGCATAGGAGCCTGTGGCCGGCCCCACAAGAGCGCGGGGCAGCAGGGCGGTGGCCTCAGCAATGGCGTCATGATGCCAGCGTGTTCGGTCCTGATCTTCCAGCAGTATGATATCGCCGTTGGGTTTTGAGCGTGTATCTTGACGGCTGTGCTGTAACAACATAAGCGCCAGTAAGCCATAAACCTCGGATTGTGGCAGTAGGCGGGTCAATAAGCGCCCGAGGCGAATGGCCTCGTCGGTCAGGTGTACACGCTGCAGGCTATCCCCACCGCTGGCGTAGTAGCCTTCATTGAAAATTAAGTACACGATTTTCAGTACACCTTGTAAGCGTTCTGGTAACGCTTGTTTGCCCGGCACTTCATAGGGGATACCAGCACTTTGGATTTTGCGTTTGGCGCGAACTATTCGCTGCGCTGTGGTGGAGGCCTTGGTTAAAAACGCACTGGCAATTGCTTCGGTACTGAGGTCACACACCTCTCGCAATGTTAAAGCGATGGCGGCCTCCTGACTGAGACTGGGGTGACAACAGGTAAAGATAAGCCGCAGACGATCATCCTCTAAGTGTAGAGTGTCGGGATCGGGGGCTTGGCAGACGGCGGTGTCTTCACTGGCTAAGTCTACCTCACGGCGGTGTTTGCGTAGCTGGTCAATCGCCTTAAATCGTCCGGTAGAGACCAGCCAAGCGGTGGGGTTGTGTGGCACCCCTTCGTCTGGCCACTGCTTTAGTGCACAGGCGAAGGCTTCGTGCAGGGCCTCTTCAGCCAAATCGAAGTCTTTTAATAAGCGGATAAGGGTGGCGAGCACTTGACGCGAGTGTTCGCGGTAAATTCGTTGTACAGTGTGGTGTATAGCGTCGCTCATATCCCTGATACATCGTTTTAAAAAAATAGATCGTATAGTTAAATGAATCTTGTAACAACGTAGGCCTTATCGAGTCTTAAGGATAAGCGATAATACAAACCGTTTCTTTACAGGGGCAGAAATGTTTATTAAACCGTCAAATCGTATCCGTGAGAGTGAGATCACCCCAGAGTCCGTGTACCGCGAGCGGCGCCGTTTTATGCAGCTGACGCTGGGAGCTGGGGCGTTAGCCGCAGCCTCCGGGGCGGGCGCCAAGCCGGGTTTTGTGGCCGATGCGGGCGCAGCGGTAGGCCCCGATTGGCTCAAGCAAAAAATAGCCGGTGCTGAACCTTATGGTGAAAAAGTGACAGACAAGCTCACGCCCTATGAGCACGTCACCAGCTACAATAATTTTTACGAGTTCGGCTACGATAAGTCCGACCCCGCTAAACACAGCGGTACATTACAGCCCCACCCCTGGAAGGTAGAGATCGCCGGACACGCGGAAAAAACCGGGGCTTTCAATTTGGAGGATTTGCTGGCCAAGGTCACTCTGCGCGAGCGGGTGTATCGATTGCGCTGTGTCGAGGCCTGGTCCATGGTAATTCCCTGGGTTGGGTTCGAACTGGGCGAGTTACTCAAGCAATTTAAACCTACCAGCCGTGCTAAATATGTTGCGTTCACCACCTTGTTGGACAGTAAGCAAATGCCCGAGCAAGCGAGTCGCTTCAGTACTATCGACTGGCCTTATCGCGAAGGGTTGCGTATTGATGAGGCGATGAACCCACTGACGCTTTTAGCGGTTGGACTGTACGGCAAGCCTCTACCCAACCAAAATGGTGCTCCGTTACGCCTAGTCGTACCCTGGAAGTACGGCTTTAAAAGTATTAAATCCATCGTCAAAATTGAGTTTACCGAAAAACAACCCGGCACCAGCTGGAATGTGAGAGCACCTAACGAGTATGGTTTTTACGCCAATGTAAACCCTGAGGTCGATCACCCGCGCTGGTCTCAGGCCAGTGAGCGGCGCCTGCCCAGTGGGTTGTTTAGCCCCAATATTATTGATACGCAGATGTTTAATGGCTATGCCGATGAAGTGGCGCACCTGTATAAAGGGATGGATTTGCGTAAGCATTATTGAAGGCAGAACGTATGAAAGCAGTAACTTGGCGGCGACTTTTTATTTTTATGGTAGCGCTGGCGCCCTTTGGCTGGATTTTTTATCGAACGATAAGCCAGCAGTTGGGGGCCGACCCGGCAAAAACCATCGTGCTTTTTACCGGTGAGTGGGCGATCTACTTTTTGTTTGCGTCTTTGGCGGTGACGCCTTTGGTGCGCTCGGCCAAGTGGCGCTGGTTAATGCCACACCGGCGTATGCTGGGGTTATTTGCTCTGTTCTATGCTCTGTGCCACGTGGCCTCCTATTTAGTGTTTATTTTAGGGTTAGATTTCAGTCGTTTTTTTGCCGAATTGGTTAAGCGCCCTTATATTACCGCCGGGGCTCCGGCGGTGTTGATCCTAATCGCTTTAGGGGCAACCTCAACCAAGGCGATGATGCGCCGCTTGGGTAAACGCTGGCAGTCTTTGCATCGGCTGGTATATGTCGCGCTTGGTTTGGCTTGGGTGCATGTACTTTGGCAGGTGCGCTCCAGTTATTTTGAGGCGGTTATTTATGGCATTCTTGCCGCGCTATTGCTGGGGTATCGGCTGTATTGGCGGCAAAAAATGGCCCGCAAGAAAGCTCTCTAACACCGTATCCCTCAAATCTAATAGCGCTGAGGTAGTTTGGTCGCCTGCTCGTCGTTTTTACAAAAACACACAGTTTTCATTGTTGAACAAGTTAAGCTTACCTCAATCAGTGTAAGGTTTTCTCGTGAATGCCATGGGAGGTGTGAAATGCGGGTATTGGTATTAGGTTTAGTGGCAACGCTGGGGTTGTCAGCCTGTGGTGGGTCTTCAAGCTCGGACACTCCAGGGGGGACTAACCCCAGTGGAAATGGAAGTTCTTCGAGCCTGAGCAGCCTTGGAGGGAGTGACCCCGCTGGAAGTAGCAGCTCTTCGAGTCAGGGAAGCTCTGTAGGAAGCGGCGGCTCAGAGCCTGTCGACTATGAACCCTTAAAGCCCGCCCAGGTCGACTCTAAACCACTGCAACCGATAGCAGGGCAGGATTTAACCCGCTACCTAGCCAACGGTTTTCGCCTGCAAACCGGTGGATTTTACCCTGAAAAAGGGGTGGGCGGAGAAGTAGATTTTTCTGCCTCACCAGTCGAAGGCAGTAATGATGGCGCAGGCGATTACTCCGATACCAATGTCCATGTCGCCGGTGTGGATGAGGCCGATGTGGCTAAATACGATGGCGCACATTGGTTTGTCTCCTATGTGCCGGAAAATGCCGCCTCGAATCTGCCCGGTATTCAAGTCTTTGCCACTGATCCCGACACCCCATCGGCGCAATTAGCGGGAAGCTACAGCTTCGCCGAAAGTGATTGGGGGGAGGCGACATCTCTGTATTTACACAAGGAGGCCGACCTTGCCAGCCATGTGATTGCTATTCGCAATCAGTGGGGCAATATTTACCCGCTGATGCCGGGGGGCGCACCTGATATTGTGTTTTCCGCGGATATTTGGCCGGGGCCGGTAAACAGCGAATTTCGGCTGGAGTTTATCGATGTCAGCAACCCCGCCTTGCCCCAGTTGGAGAACAGCATCAGTATTGACGGCGCCTTAATTAATAGTCGGCAGATTGGCGATACCTTGTACTTAGTGTCCCGTTTTGACCCTTGGTTGAATGACTTGCACTTAGAGCACGATCAAGAAAATACGCGAGCCGACAACGAGCAGGTATTGGCTCAGGCGAGTCTTGCCGACATATTACCGGGCTATCGCGTAGGCTCAGTTGAAGCCCCGCTTACCGAGGAATGCTTGGTACAGAGTTCGGTGGATGAGCATACGGGCTATTATTCGGTGGTCAATATCACCGCTATCGACTTGTCCAGCCAGTCGGTATTGGCCAGCCAGTGCTTAAGCACGGCGGTGGATGATATGACCATGAGCACCGATGCGCTTTATATTACTGGGTCAAACTGGTCGGGTGAGGGCGAGACGACCACCTTACATAAATTCAATTTAACCGCTGAGGGGCCCGAGTACGCCGCCACCGGTGCGGTCAGCGGCACCTTGCGTGGTCGTGCGCCTTTTCGGGTGCATCAAGCGCACGACAAGCTCCGAGTGGTAACCAGCCAGTGGCAGGGCGAGTTGACCCACCACTTGTTTGTGTTAGAGCAAAGTGGCCAGAGTTTGGTTACGATCGCCGAATTGCCCAATGCCAACCGGTCCCAAGCCATCGGCAAACCGGGAGAAGATATTTACGCGGTACGCTTCACTCAAGACAAAGCCTACATCGTCACCTTTCGACAGGTTGATCCCTTCTATGTGGTGGACTTGACCAACCCGCTGGACCCTAAAATCAGCGGCGAGCTAGAGGTGCCGGGGTTTGCCACTTATATTCATCCAATCAACGATCAATATATATTTACCCTTGGGCAAAATGTTGACTCCATCTCGGGCTGGACCGACGGAATTAAAGCGCAGTTGATACAGGTGGAGGCGGGTGTACCTACTTTGGCCGGCGAGGTTAATATTGGCCAACAGGGCAGTAGCAGCGAAGCGCTCTACGACTTGCGCGCCCTGAGCTTTTTAGCCGACACCGAAGCTAACCTACGGGTAGCTTTTCCGGTAAAAGTACAGGCCCGAGTCGACCAAGCGTACGCCACCTGGCAGTATAGCGGCCTGCAGATGCTGGAGCTGCAGGGATTACAGGGTGATACCGCCACCATGCTGGATAAAGGCACGCTGGTGGCTGAAGCCGCCGGCAGCGAACAGTGGGATAGTGGCGTCGGGCCCCGGCGCGGGTTGTTGCATGATGATGCTGTTTTTTATGCGCATAACAACCAAGTCTGGGCTGCCCAGTGGGGCGATGCCAGCAACCCCTCATTACCAGTTGGCGGTGAGCCGATCGCTTGCACTGAAGAGCTGCGTTACGGTCTTCATGTCAATGTGTGGGCGGAAGAAGCTGATGCCTGTAGCGCCAGTGTTACCGCCACCGATGGTGAATATCAAGAGACATTAACTCAGATAGACTCCTCTTGGGGCAGCTGCTATTTCCAGGGCGCGCAGGAGCGCGCGGGTACCTACGACATTACCGTCGAACTTGCCGGTTATGCTTCGCAAGCACTGGCGGGAATTGTGGTATCGCGCGATCTGTGCCACGTGCAAACCCGCTATGTCTCCGCTTTCCTGACGCCGGCTGAGCTATAGTGGTTTTGCCGATTACAGCTTTGTGGCGGTGTATTTGATGTATACTCCTTGAGAAATAATCATAGGGTGTCTTTGTAGTATTGAAGATGCCTACAAGGAGATCGCAATGGAAGACTGGGTAAGTTCGGGTTTGCCTGCTTGGGCGTGGGTGGTAGCAGGTTTTGCTCTGGCCGCGTTAGAGATCATTTTACCCAGCTTTTTTATGTTGTGGTTGGGGGTGAGCGCCATTGTGGTCGGTGTGCTCAGTCTGTTCCTGCCGTTCGATTTGGCCGCCCAGCTGTTCCTGTGGGCGGTTCTGTCCATGTCATGTCTCGTCGCCTGGTTTCGCTGGGTGGCTCCGCGTATGAAAGATAAAACCCGCAGCGGTATGGCCTATGAAAAGCTGCTGGGTCAAACCGCCATCGTCTTGGTTTTTAACGCTTCCACCGGACGCGGTCAGTTGCGCTTTTCGGCACCTATTTTGGGTGAAGATGAGTGGCGCTTTATCTGCTCGGATGATCTCAGTGCGGGAGATCGCGTGGTAGTCAAGGATGTGTCTGGCAACGATCTTGTGGTAACACTTCACCAATAATCAATAGAAAGGATATCAATTATGGACGCACTTATTACCGTTGGTGCCATTGTTTTTTTAACGTTCTTTGTTATTACCCGTGGGGTTAGAATTGTGCCACAAGGGCGCAAAGACGTTGTGCAGCGCTTGGGGCGCTACCACATGACCCTCACCCCAGGGCTCAATCTCATTATTCCATTTTTCGATAGCGTGGCCTATAAAGTCACCACCAAAGATATTGTGTTGGATATCCCTTCGCAGGATGTAATCACCTACGATAATGCGGTAATCATAGCCAACGCCGTGGCTTATATTAATATCGTCAGCCCGGAAAAATCCGTCTACGGCGTAGAAAACTACACCATCGCTATCCAAAACCTGATTCAAACCTCACTGCGTTCGATTATTGGCGAAATGGCGTTGGATTCGGCTCTGTCATCGCGCGATCAAATTAAGGCCAAGTTAAAAGCCTCCATTTCTGATGACATCTCCGATTGGGGCATTATTCTCAAAACCGTTGAGATTCAGGACATTAACCCATCGCCTACCATGCAGCAGGCAATGGAAGAACAGGCCGCTGCTGAGCGTCAAAGGCGCGCCGCGGTAACTCGTGCCGAAGGGGAAAAACAAGCCGCTATTCTCGAGGCCGACGGTCGCCTGGAAGCCTCGCGCCGCGACGCTGAGGCAAAAATTGTGTTGGCCGACGCGTCGGCACAGTCGATTCGAGTAGTAACTGACTCGGTTAAAGGTGGCGATGAACTGCCTGTGATGTATCTGCTGGGGGAAAAATATATTGAGTCCATCGGCGATTTATCAACCTCCGCCAACTCCAAAACCGTGGTTTACCCCGCCGATCTCGCCAATGCCTTTAAAGGTATGTTTGGCAAAAGTTAAACATCTTTTGGGGCCAATAACCATTGGCCCTTCCTCTTCCACACTTTTATTGATGTTAGCCTGCTAAAGCAATACTCCGAGCCGTTAAGGCTGATGGCTACCCGTAAATCTACGCATCTGTTGTCAACTACCGACTAGCCCACGCAGGCTACATACTGGGCATCATTACTGTTCGTGAGCAGGTGGTCAGCTTGGTCGAGTGAGATAAAGCTTTTGGGATGGCATGCCGCGTTGTATATAAACGCGGCCTCAGCAATGTTAACGGTTTAAATACGAGAACAGTGTAGCAACTTCTTGCTCGGTTAAACTTTGCATCCGCTCGATGTTACGCTCGGGGACAGACTCGGTATCGGCACCGTTATCAATCGCATTGGTTAAGCTTTGCTCGCGCAGTAAATGCAAAATAGGGTAGGGCGAGCGATTGGTTAAGTTGCTGCGCTCGTCATAGTCGGTGTTAGAAAATTGATAATCGGGGTGAAAGTGAGCTATTTGGTACCGCCCCAGCAGACCTTGCTTGTTTAGCCAGCTTTCGGCTTGCTGCACCGTAATTGTGTAAAAGTAAAAGTCCTCATAACCCTCGGGCAGTATTAGCAGTGTGGTTTCTAATGTGCTGATGTCCGCCTCGTCTAACCGGGCCACCTCGGCGCCGAGCACCTCAAATAGCCCAAACTCGTCGGTTTCATCAAACACGGCAAAACGAATACGCTGGTGTTTGGCTGGTTGATGGGCAAACGGGCATAAATTAAGTCCGAGTACTACGGTTTCGAACCACTGTTTTGTCTCGGCAATAACACTGCTGGTTGCTAGCTTGTTCACACTTACTTTCGCCCTATTTATGGGCCCTGTGCCCTAATAGCAGCACTATAGTCGCTCTGTTGGTTCGAAAGCAATGGCGGCGCTAATGACAGGTTTGACGATGGGCAACGTCCATGGCCAGTAGCATTTCCACCCAAGCATTAACCTCTGTGAGAGGCGAATAAGCAATATCGACAAGCGGCGCTGGCTATGGCGCACTCGGTTACGAATTGTGTTACCCAGTGTTCGATGCGCTCATCGGTTAGTTCAAACGGTTGGTCGTTGTTTGTAGCTTAAAAGCACCTTAATGCAAATAATAACTATTATTAATTAGGTGGTCGGTTTTTTAATCTTATGTCTCATTCGTGAAAGGGCTAAAGCTGCTAAACTCCCCGCATGACTCAAACAGCCCTACAAACACTGCAAAGCACCTTTGGTTACGAGGCCTTTAGAGGCCCGCAAGCCGAGATTATTGAGACCGTTATTGCCGGGCAAGACGCCTTGGTGCTCATGCCCACCGGCGGCGGTAAATCCCTGTGCTACCAAATTCCGGCCTTAGTGCGCGAGGGCGTGGCGATTATCGTCTCGCCGCTGATTGCACTCATGCAAGATCAGGTGAATGCGCTGGCACAGCTGGGTATTAGCGCCGCGTATTTAAACTCCAGCCTCGCGTTTGATGAGGTGCGTGCCATTGAGCAAGGCTTGCGCCAAGGTGAGGTCAAAATCTTATACGTCGCCCCCGAGCGTTTAATTCAACCGCGTACCTTGGAGATGCTGCAGGAGCTGCCGTTGGCGTTGTTCGCCATTGATGAAGCGCATTGCGTGTCGCAGTGGGGGCACGACTTCCGCTCGGATTATTTACAGCTAAGCTTGCTGCATCAGCAGTTTCCTAATGTGCCGCGAGTGGCGTTAACGGCCACTGCCGACGACCGCACTCGCGCCGAGATTATTACTCGTCTGCAATTAGAGGATGCCGCGCAGTTTGTCAGTGGCTTTGACCGGCCCAATATTCAATACCGTATTGAGCAAAAACAAGACGCCCGTCAACAGCTATTGCGTTTTTTACACAACGAGCACCCAGAGGATGCGGGCATTGTTTACTGCTTATCGCGCCGTAAAGTAGACGAAACCGCCGCTTGGTTGAGTAAGCAAGGTTTTACCGCACTGCCTTACCATGCAGGCCTGCCGGCGGCGACTCGCAAAAATCACCAAGAGCGCTTTTTGCGAGAAGAGGGCGTTATCATCGTTGCCACCATTGCCTTTGGTATGGGTATCGACAAACCCGACGTGCGTTTTGTGGCGCACTTGGATTTACCTAAAAGCATCGAGGCTTACTACCAAGAGACCGGCCGCGCTGGCCGCGATGGCCAACCCGCGACTGCGTGGATGGCCTATGGTGTGCAGGATGTTTTAAAACTAAAACAAATGATGAGTCAGTCCCAGGGCTCAGACGCTCACAAACGCACCGAAAACCACAAGCTCGATGCCATGCTCGGCTTGTGTGAAATCACCAGTTGCCGACGCCAGGTGCTGTTGTCGTACTTTGGTGAGCCGGAACACGGCCCCTGCAATAATTGCGATACCTGTTTAATTCCGCCGCAAACCTATGATGCCACCGTGGTCGCGCAAAAAGCACTCAGCGTTTGCTACCGCACCGGTCAGCGTTTTGGTGTTAATCATTTGATAGACGTACTGCTGGGTAAAACACCCGAGAAGGTGACCCAGTTCGGTCACGATAAACTCAGCACTTTCGGCATCGGTGAAGAATTAGATGTGAATCAGTGGCGCTCGGTATTTCGCCAGTTGGTAGCGCGCGGCTTAATGCAGGTGGATGTCGCCGGTTACGGTGGCTTGTTGCTCACCGAAAAATGTCGCCCGTTGTTAAAAGGGGAGCAAAGTATTGAACTGCGTAAAGACACAAAAGTCGACTCTGGGCGCAAGTCGAAAAGCAGCCCAGCGGCCAAGGGTATCACCGGCCCAGATCGCGCGCTGTGGGACAAGCTGCGCGAATTGCGCAAAGCGCTGGCGAGTGAGCAGGACATTGCGCCCTATATGATTTTTCACGATGCGCACTTAATGGAAATGGTCAGCTTACAACCGCAGGATTTAGATGCGTTTGCGCGCATTTCGGGCGTGGGCGCCAGCAAGCTAGAACACTATGGCGATGCGTTTATCACTGCCATTACCGAGCATGTCGAAAGCTTAGCCGACTATGCCGGTAGCGCCGAGAATGTAAAAGCCACCGAGCATGAAACCTTTGCTTTGTTTAAAGCCGGCATGACCATTGAAGACATCGCCCGCCAGCGCGAGTTGACCCCCACCACTGTCTACGGCCATCTGGCCGGGTTAATTGAGCAGGGCCAGCTGGATGTGGCTGAGGTGGTGGAGTTGCCCGAGCAAGAGCTGGAAACCATCTTCGATGTTATGCTGGCGCACGACGATGAACCCTTTAAACTCAAGCCGGTCTATGATGCGCTTGATGGAGTTTACGATTATGGTGTGCTGCGCTGTGTACGCGCGGTTATTGTGCGTGAGACGGTGCATTAAGTGCCAGCAAAGCTAAAGTTTTGATTATTGACCGACTGACTAGACTATTAGATAGGCGAAGAAAAATGAATACAACACTCGCGCAGCGAGCGCTCAGCTTAGCCTCTTGCCGCTATTTTTGGCTGGCCGTTGCCGCCGCCATGCTCGCTCTGGAAGGCGGCGCTCTCTATTTTCAGTATGTTGAACACTACTACCCGTGTGAAATGTGTATCTACGTGCGGGTTTGGGTGGCGGCGATTTTTGTAGTGTCAGTTTTGGCGTTGGTATTAAAGCGGTGGTTTTGGGGCCGGGTCATAGCGAGCTTGACGGGCCTTGTTTTAAGCTTGGGTTTAGCGTGGGAAACCTGGGGCTTAGTCAAAGTTGAATATAATATTGGCCACGGCAGTGCCTGCGGCTTTAAAGCCAACTTCCCCGGCTGGGCTCCATTGGATGCTTGGCTGCCGGCTCTGTTTAAAGTGGAAGATTTATGTCAGGCCACGCCACTGGTGCTGGGGCCCATTTCCATGACTCACGGCTTGATAATGATTAGCGCCGGATTGATTGCGACCATGTTATTGGCATTACTAGGCTGCTTTTACTTGCCGAAGCGATAACAACTTTTTACTTCGCTACAGTAGTGCGCTTGACTTTACCTATAGTAAATTTAATTTTTATACGGATTTTATGGGAAAAGCCATGGACTACAGAAAGCACGTGCATCGTCACTTGTTGCGAACATCTCGACTTACACTAGCCTTACTGGCCGCTGGTATGCTGAGCGCCTGCGGCTCAGATTCCGGTGCTGGTGATATGAGCATTCCCTTTACGGCTATCGACTGCCCCGCGGTGTCTGGTTATACCTCCTACGAAGATCCCTATTTTGCTGTGATTGATAACGAGCACGAATACCGAGAAAGGTATCTGGCGACCGATTTAAACAGTCAGGAAGAAGCGCCAGCGGTGGACTTTTCCACACAACAGGTGATTGTGCTGCACGCCGGTATGAAACCTTCAGGCGGGCACTTTATCGATGTGCTGAATATCATTGAAAAAGACGGTGCGTTACAAGTAAATTATCAAGAGGGTGAGCCGCAAACCTGCTCGGCAAACACTGCCATACGTTACCCTTATTGTTTTATCTCAATTGAGGCTACCGATAAGTCGGTAACCTTTGCCGGGGACGTGGTCAACAGTTGCGGCTAACGGCCTGCCATATCTCACCGTAGGTGAGATATGGCAGGCGGGCTTTTGAATTACGCCGAGCTTGTTTCTTGGCTTTGGGTTTGGCCACTTGGGCGCAAAGTTCTGGCTGCAATTGCCATATATCGCAATGCGGGCAGTATCTCATTCCACTGATGGGTTTTTAAGCCGCAGTCAGGGTTTACTCAAAACCGTTTAGCGGGAATGCGTTCGCGCGCTTAGCGCCTATGCGGGGAAGCCTCAAATTATGAGCCTTTGCCATCTTGGCCTCCTAGTCAATAAGGGATCAGTGTCGGCGGTGGTTGATATGATTAAAAATGGTATTATTTCATTGTTTGATGAAGTGTATTCATCTTTTAGTTTGAGATTAAGAGGCAGGGCATGATAGAGCGCAACCATTTGGCTATTTTGCGGGCAGTAGAACAAGACGGCTCCCTGACCGCAGCCGCTGATCGTTTGCACTTGACTCAATCGGCGTTGAGTCATGCCATTAAAAAGCTGGAACAGCAGCTCGGGACGCCAGTTTGGGAGCGTGAAGGCCGCCGCTTGCGGCCGACTCAAGCCGGGCAATATTTGTTAGGGCTCGCCGGGCGCTTGCTGCCACAGTTGGAGCATGCCGAAGATGTGATTGCTCGTATGGCCGCAGGGGAGCGGGGAGTGTTGCGCATCGGCATGGAGTGCCATCCTTGTTATCAGTGGTTACTGAAAATCGTGGGGCCGTATTTAACGGCCTGGCCGGGGGTAGATGTCGACGTTAAACAGCAATTTCAATTCGGTGGCATGGCCGCATTGTTTGGACACGATATTGATTTGCTCGTCACCCCCGACCCGCTGCATAAACCTGGAGTCGAGTTTACCCCTGTGTTCGAATACGAACAGGTGCTGGTGGTGGCCGATAGTCATTCGCTGGCGCAGCAGAGTTTTGTGCGGCCCGAGCAACTGGTGAGCGAGGTATTAATTTCGTATCCGGTACCGGTAGAGCGGTTGGATATTTTCAGTCATTTTATGTTGCCGGCGGGTGTTGCACCGCGCAGCCACAAAACCATAGAGACCACCGATATTTTATTGCACACGGTAGCGGTTGGGCGAGGCGTGGCAGCATTGCCGGGCTGGCTGGTTGAGGAATATGCCGCAAGCTTGCCTATTAAAGCGATAAGTTTGGGCGAGAAAAAATTACATAAACAGATATACGTCGGTGTGCGCAGTGCAGACCGAGCCACCGATTATATTGATGCGTTTATCAGTCAAGCCGCAACACCGTAAAGGTAAATAGACATTATCTATATGTAAATTTGGTGACATTGCAACTTGGTAAAAATATTTGGAAATACTACAGATTTGTCATACTTTGCAGTGTGGTTTTATCGCAATGGCTCGAAACATTTCAATAATAAAATAGACGCAAGTCACAAAAAGAGGCTGTTATAACTGGGTAAAGCGGCATCTTTATTTTTTAATTACACTTGGCACAGTCCTCGCTTTAATGTTCTCAGATAAACATTTTTATGAATAGGAGAGCACCATGAAACAGCGCAATAAATTTTGGTTGGCTATGACTGCGGCCGCTTCTACAGTCGCTTTAGTCGGTTGCAGCACCACTGATGGCAATGCTAATGCCGAAGCCAATGAAGAGTCTGAATATGAGCTGGTTCATATGAAAACCGATAAAGACGGTCATAATGTGAGTGCAGCTCAGTCGGGCTTTCACGCGGTGAAAAAAGACACCGACACCGATACCAATACACAGGCGGATTCGTCTGATGCTCAAGCTTATGACAACGCCGAACAAACTCAATCACCAGAAAAGCCCAATCCGGCTTTGGCGGCTTTCCCTATCGATACCACTGTGCGTTTTGCTTTTGATTCATCGGAGCTGACCGGTAGCGCTCGCAATGAGCTTGCTGAGTTGGTGGAAACCGCTGAAAAGTTTGACGATGTAAGTCTGCGGGCAGAGATAGATGGCTATGCCGATGCCACCGGCCCCGATCAATACAATGAGACCTTATCGGATGAGCGCGCCAGCAGTGTCGCTGATTACTTAAAGTCTGAAGGGGTGCAGGTTACCAATTGGAACGTGGATGGTCATGGTGAGAGTAACCCTGTGGCTGATAACGGTACATCGCAAGGCCGTGAAATGAATCGCCGTGTAGTGGTGAAGTTTAATCTAGAGCAAGAGCGGGGAATGAATATCAGTGCGCGTTAATTGCGACGGCTAAATCAAGCCAATACTGAACGATTGCCCAAACCGGCGAGTTTTTACAAACTCGCCGGTTTGTTTTGCGTAGTGTAGGCGCGTTTTAGTTACCCCACAATGAGCCCAGCATACCCAGCAGATCGCCGCCGCCGTTGTTTCCGATATAACCCATGACGATCGGGGTAAATTGTTGGATTAAGGCCGGATCCATGCCCAGGCCTTCAAAAGCACTCTGCACACCATCCATACTTGTGATCTGATTGACCAGCTGTGAGGTCAGCCCGCCACTGCTACCCGTTGGTATAATATCACCCAGCAATGAGGCGTTATCACCCGATAAGTTATTTGCCGCCATTGCCAAAAGCGCTGAAGTGCCGCCTGCGGCTTGCTCTGAGCTAATATCCAATGAATCGGTCAGGCTCGACAGTAAGCCTGTGGGTAGGCTGCTTTCATTGTTTGAACCTAAAGCCTTATCGACATCACCCAAATCAAAGGCTTGAGCGTTCAGGGCAACAAACAATGATAAAAAAGCAATCAGTAATGGTTTCATTTCTACTCCATAGGGTAGCGAGCGGTTAGTATGCTCGCGGGTCATTAAGGTGGCAGTGCGCGCCACTCGTTCGAGGGGGTATTTTGCGCCCATGTGACCGGCTCTGCAATAATTTCCTTTACCCTCGGAGCCTCTAGAGCTTGCGATAAAGCGCCAGAAATGGCGGATGATTCATGTTAACCTTGCGTTTTTGCCGTTGTCTGGGTGGATAGATGTTGCGTTGTGTTTTTAGTTTGATGGTCTTGTTACTGATGCCCTTGGTGGAAGCCTCAGAGGTACAGTCTCCGCTTCGGTTGGCCTCGGTCAGTGCGGCGGTAAGCCCGCTCGGCAGTGATACCCCAGTATTCGCCAAGCGCGCTGACTGGGTGATGCCTATCGCCTCTGTGACAAAGATTATGACGGCAATGGTAGTACTGGATTCCGGTGCTGATTTAAACGAACGGCTAGAGGTCAGCAAGCGGCATTTTCCCGCTGCGGCCAATGCCTATTCGCGTATTCGTCCCCAGTCTCGCGCCCAACGCAAAGATCTGCTGCATATTGCCGTGATGTCGTCGGAAAACTACGCGGCGTATTTATTGGCACGCCACCACCCCGGAGGCTATGACGCTTTTATTAATGCTATGAATGAAAAAGCTCACAAGCTAGGAATGATGCATACTCATTTTGTCGACTCCAGTGGATTGTCTGAGCAAAATGTATCCACCGCTAATGATTTAATGCTTATGCTCAAGGCGGCTTTTCAGTACGATGTTATTCGTCAAATTAGCACCAGCTCCAAGCATGACGTTTGGTTTACCCAGCCGGGCTATTCGCTCTATTACGCCAATACCAATCCTTTAGTGCGCAGTTCACGCTGGGATGTACTGTTGAGCAAAACCGGTTATTTAAGCGAGGCGGGTCGCTGCTTAGTGATGGTGGCCAATGTTGAGGGCAAGCCCACCGGGTTTGTTTTTCTCGATTCGTTTGGCAAACGCACCCCTCTGGGGGATGCCGGTCGAACTCGTCGCTGGCTCAGTGGCACTGCCAGTGGCCAGGTGGCAACGGCCGCCGCGCGTTACGAGAAGGATAAAGCCGAGCAACTTTCTAAAGTGCAAGTTGCCACACAATAAAATGAGGCTCCTGCGTGGATGAAGTTGAATTAAAGCAGACTCTGCAACGGGCTCAAGCGCTCTATCAATCCGGTGATTGGCGCTTAGCGGGGCAACTTGCTCTGCAAGTATGCCAGCAGGTGCCCGACCAATCCGAGGCTTTACATTTACTGGGTATGTGCAGTTACCAAGTGGCACAGTACACCCAGGCGGCTCAGTGTTTTGCGCGTTTAGCGGCCCTCAACCCGAATAACCACAACGCCCTTTTTCTGGCAGGTATGGCCTTGGCGGCGGCAGGGGATTTAGTGGCGGCCGAACAATATTTAAGCCGCGCCACCGCTCAAAACCCAGAACATGTTGATGGCCATGTACACCTGGCAAAAGTGTTGTCGGGGCAGGGTAAGCACCAAGCGGCGATTGATGTTTTACAACCGCTTTTCCAACGCCTGCCGACCCTGTTTGAGGTGCAAAGTTTACTGGCCGATTTATGGTTAGAGCTGGGTGATATCAACCGGGCCGAGACTCACTACTTACAGGTGTTAACAACAAGCCCCGAGCACGAATCGGCACTGGCCGGGCAGGCGCGGGTTTTACTGCGCCGCAATAACCCGCAGGCCGCGCAGGATCTGCTCGCCCACTGGCAAGATAAGTTTGAAGGCTTGTCTGCCGCAAGTGTCTTGGTATTGACTGAGGTGTGGGAAAAAAATGCTCAGGCCGAGCGCGCCATTGAGTGTTTAGAACGCCTGTGCCAAAGCGATAGGCTGCAAGGCGCAGACCGAGCTTTGGGTTTATTTACTCTGGGCAAAATACTGGACAAGCAGGCGGATTACGACCGAGCTTTTGCGGTGTATCGACAGGCCAACCGGGCGGCGGCTATTGGCTATCGCGCCGATGCAACGCAAACGTTTTTTGCTGCACTGCAAGCGGCGCTCGACGGTGCCGATTGTTTTCCGGCCAAACGTGAACATGACACATTGAGTGTCGTGCCTGTTTTTGTGGTCGGGATGCCGCGCTCGGGCACCAGTTTAACCGAGCAGATTTTGGCCAGCCACCCGCAGGTGGAAGGCGCCGGTGAAACTCAAGGGGTAGCTCATCTTATTCAGTTTATGCAGGCGCAGGGCTATGGCTATCCGGAGGGTGTTGCACAACTAACCGCGCCTGATATCGCTCAAATGCGAGCGATTTATCAAACACATCTGCCCAATTCTACTGGGCAAAAAGTTTCAGTGATGATTGATAAAATGCCGGACAACTTTAAACATTTACTGTTGATTAGTCGGGTCTTTCCCGAGGCAAAAATCATACACGTCACGCGCAATCCTGTGGATACATGTCTGTCTTGTTATTTTCAGTACTTTTCCGGTGCCCACGATTACGCTTACGATTTGGCCAGCTTGGCGGATTATTACCAGCGTTATCAGGCGTGGATGCAGGCGCTGAAAACGGCGAATGTCGTGGCGTTACACACCCTGCAATACGAAACACTGGTGCAAGATTTTAAGCCTGTGGTGGCCGCGGCTTTAAACTTTTGTAACTTGGCGTGGGATGAGCGATGTGAAGATTTCTATCGCACCGGGCGGGCGGTAGCCACCGCCAGTTACGACCAAGCATCGCGCCCGCTCTATCAGGGTTCAATCGAGCGTTGGCGACATTATGATTCACACCTGGCAGAGCTTAAACCGCTGCTGGCATAAAGAGCCGAAGTTTGATTGTGTGCGGGGAGGCAGATGGATGCTTTAAATAACCTGCGGAACCAGCATTTTGCTTTGGCGTTGATACTCTGCATAGGGCTGGCCAAAAAAAGCCAAGCTTTCTTGCTCTTCGGTTTTCGCCGCCAGCCACACAAACACACAAACCCCGGTCAGTAAGCCTCCGGTTAACGGTGTTATGCCGTGTAGCAACAGACCAATCCCCAGCAGAATCAAAGACGCGTACATTGGGTGGCGTATATAGGCGTATATGCCCCAGGTAACCACTTGTTGGGTGTTTTCAAACGGAAAGTTTTCCGGCTGGTGGCGGTCGGTTACGCCGGCTTTTTGCAGCGCTTTATAGCCGAGAAAGGCCACCATCAAAGAAGCTAGGGTAAACCCGCCGGCAATGGTGCCAAGGGGTGAGAAGAAGTCCATCTCAGTGGGGTGAATATTGACTACGGCCAGAACCAGTAACAGCTCAAAAGCAAAGAAACGGTAAAATCCGTGGCATTTGGGATTGCGCAATTGGCGTCGACACAGCCAAGTGAGCGCCAAGCTGGTTACCACAAATATCCATAGGTAAGGGCTATCTGCCATGATGTTTATCCTTTATGACTGGCAACCAGTGCTGAGGGTAAAAGCGGCGAACTTTAGCAGATTGTGTGCCGATGATTCAAGAAAATCAGCCAGTGCGGCTTAAGTGTTGTTTCAGGGAAAGGCAATATTGGCAGCCTCATCGCCTGTGTTAGAATAGAGTGATAAGTATTGTTTAGGCAGAGGCCGGAGAGAATATGTCAAAGAAATCACCGCTGGTGGTGGCTAACTGGAAGTTAAATGGCGGTACCGATCTGATCGCAGCGTCGGTTGCGTCCATTCGCAATCTAAACTTTAATGCCCGCATTGGTATTGCTCCACCTTATGTGTACATCAGTGGCTTGGTCAATGTACTGCGCAATTCCTCCATTATGGTTGGCAGCCAAAATATCAGTAAATTTGAATCTGGCGCGTTTACCGGCGAAACCTCCGCGCAAATGCTCAAAGAGGTGGGGTGTGATTTTTGTTTGATTGGCCACTCCGAGCGCCGCCAGGTTTTTTTGGAAAATAACCAGTCCTGTCGCACCAAGGTCGAGCGGGCGCTGGTGGCGGGTGTGATGCCTATTGTGTGTATTGGTGAAAACCTGCAGCAATACGAATTGGGGTTAACCCGCGATATTCTCTACCGTCAGTTGCACCAAACCCTCGATGGATTGGATTTGACCGGTGAAACTTTGTGTATTGCTTATGAACCGGTATGGGCTATCGGTACCGGTAAAGCGGCCAGCCCTGAGGTGGTGGCAGAGGTGCACGAATTTATTTACCAAGAGCTCGACGCTATTTTGGGCTCGGCCGCTAATGAGGTCAACATTCTCTATGGTGGCAGTGTTAAAAAAGACAATGCCGCCGAGCTGTTGGCGATTAATCATGTGGACGGTTTATTGGTAGGGGGCGCCAGCCTCGACCCGGAACATTTCGCGCAAATTTGTGCCGCGGCTAATCAGGTTGAAAGTTGACGGCGCGGTTAAAACTCATCGCGCAGTAACCGAATGGACTTAAACACCGCAAAGGGCGTGTCGCAAGGCATGCCTTTTTGTTTAAGTGCTTGATGGATTTCGGGATTATCCAGTAAAAAATAGGGGCTGTGCTGGCGCTGCTCAGCAATGTTTAACAGCGGGCGTTGCTCCGGGGTTAGGGATTCTAAATGCGCAAGCTTATCGTGCAGCTCGGTTTTATGGGGTTGTAGTGACAGCGCAAAGCGCAAGCCGATTAGATCGTAATCGTGAGCGGTCAGATAAACCGTTTCGCCGGGCAGCTCTGCCAACCATTGAATCGATTCGTACATTTTCTGATGTTGTCCCTGGCGCACCTTACCGATACCGTAATTGAACAGCATATCCCCCGATATCAGCAGGTTTTGCTCCGCGCTATAAAAAACATGGTGATGTGGGGTATGACCTTGCAAGTGTTTGATGCTAAAGCTCTGCCCGGCAAAGTGCAGTGTGTCGCTCCCGTTAAAACTCTGTGCACTTTGCATTAAATGCGAAAAGGCTTTAGGCGCCCAAAGGGGAATGTTTAATTGGGCACTCACCTCATCGGCGCCACCGATATGGTCGAGGTCTTCGTGGGTGATCCAAATCGCCTCGGCAGTTAGGTTTTGGTTTTTGAGGTACTCCAGCGTTAAAGCCGCATCGGTGGGGTCGATGATCAAGGCGCGGTTGTGTTCGTCCAACAGGAAATAGTTGTAATTACGCAGAGGGTTATCGAGAAAGAATCGCGCGATACGGAGCATAAAAGCAGCCTTTGGGTCAGAGGCGTTGGTGTGATAAGGGCTGAGTCTACGCGCTAAAAAAGCGGCTGGCCAGCCTCGTTGAGCAGGCTGGTTGATGCGAGTGAGAGCAAATAAAGCTTGCCAGTAGCGAGTAAGTGCTTTAAATAGCACTACCCCGGCTGCGAGTGTGCAATGCCGTTAATGGCCGCGATAATGTGGCCCGCCTGAGGCACTGCCATGAACACCAGTTTTGCCACCGATATCGGTCAAACCAGCGAGCAAAGTGCCGCTTTGTTTGCCAAGGTGGCCTGTGATATACGCGAACGCGGTTACAGTATTTTACCCGAGGCCTTGCCTGAACCCTTAACCCGGCAATTATTACAGCAGGTGAGTAACCTCGATGAGACCGAGTTTGTCGCGGCCGGTATTGGGCGGCAGAGTGACTTTGTCCATGAGCAGAGAATTCGCAGTGACGAAATTGTCTGGATAACCGGAGATACTCCACCGGGCGCCCTGTGGTGCCAATGGACAGATCAGCTGCGCCTTACCCTCAATCGCCAGTTACTGCTGGGTTTGTTCTCGTTTGAAAGCCATTACTCCCACTATGCCCCCGGCGCCTACTACGCGCGCCACCTGGATGCCTTTAAAGGCGAGCGCAACCGGGTGTTATCCGTGGTGGCCTATCTAAACCCCGAGTGGGGCGATAACGATGGTGGTGAGCTGGTGCTCTACGCCAACCAAGAGGATGCAACCGGGGTGAAAGTGCGCCCGCAGCGAGGCACATTGGTGGTGTTTTTGAGCGAAGATTTTCCCCACCAGGTGCTACCGGCTCAACGCGATCGATATGCTATTGCCGGCTGGTTTCGCACCAATACCAGCACCGCGACACGTATTGACCCGCCGCGCTAAGAAATCAGAGTTTGCCTACTGAGACTTGGAAATTACGCACTGAACTGGCTTCTTTCCCGTCGTGTTATAAACTGGTGGTAAGCGTGGTATTTGACCATACTCATCAACGCGTCTAGAGGCGAGTATTTCACGGTTATGGCAAAGCAGTTAAACCCTTGGGTAGTCATGGTGTTGGCTCTCGCATTACTGGGCGGCCAGCCCAGCTGGGCCCAGGGCGTCAACCGAATGGTGCGTATTGCCGCTGAGGACAGCTGGCTCCCCTTTTCTGGCCCGCAAGGGCGGGGGTTGTCGCATCAAATCGCCGCCGAGGCCTTTGCGACTCAAAGGTACCAGCTGTTAACCCATGCGGCTCCCTACGCCCGTGCCTTGCGCATGGTAGAGCAGGGGCAGATGGACGCCTGCTGGAATGTCACCCGACAGGCCAACACCGAGGCTCGCTTCCACTTTGGTACCGAACCGCTGTTACACGCCGGTGTTTCTTTTATTTATCGTGCCGACAATGTGCACCCTTATACCCAAATTGCCGATATACCCAATGGTACAAAAATTGGCGTCATTCTCGGATTTGAATACGGCGATGTCTTCGAAAGACACAAACATAGGTTTAAGATCCAGGCCGTACCCACACAAAAAAGCTTGTTATTGATGCTTGAGGCGCAGCGCTTCGATTTGGTCTTGATGTTTGATGAGGTGTTTGCTTTTAACCTAGATGCCTTGGAGTTAGACCCAGCCGCCTTTATCAAAGGCCGCAGTTTCTATCGCAGTGATATTTTTATTGCCTTTGATGCCTCTTCGCCTCGCTCTGTTGTTTTGAGTGAAGCTCTGGATAAAGGGCTCAAGCACTTGCGCCAAACAGGGCGCTATGCCGAGATTATGAACGCTGCCGGTCGACCGGCCCTTCCCAGCCCCCTATAACATAGGGTGGGATAGGGTTTTGAGAGAGCCATAATACGGTGTGTTTTTTTAGATCGAGCAAGATTAAGCGTAGACGGGGCGGCCGCACTTTGCTGTAATGGCACGTAAGTTCACATAATGCTACAGGAGTGCGTCCTTGAGCTTAAATACACGCTTTTTGGGGTTGGCCACTGCTTTAATTCTTTGTGCCGGTGGCGCCTCTTGGTGGGCCTACCAAACCCTTAGTCAGTCCATCATTGAGCGCTGGGGTCGGCAGGTCACTGAAATACAGGTGCGCTACGACAGCGCACGCCTGCTCAGCTCACTGGAGCGAGAAATTGGCTTGGCTAAACAGCTGGCTCGTACTCCTGTGCTTAAACAGTGGGCTCTTGAGCCTGATAACTCAGATCTTAAAACCCAGGCCATTCGCGAGCTCGAGAACTTCCGCGCCGGTTTTGGCGCTAAAAGCTATTTTATTGCCCTGACCGAAAATCGTCATTACTACTTTAACAATGCGCAAAATGATTACGCCGATGATCAATTTCGCTATATTTTAGACCCCGCCTCCGGCGACGACGCCTGGTTTTTTCAATTGGTAGAAGAGGGGCGAGATTTTCACCTTAACGTCAACCCAGATACTCAGCTCGGTGTTACCAAGCTGTGGATTGATGTGCTGGTGCGCTCAGAGGCGGGTGAGGTGGTGGCCATGGTGGGCACCGGCTTGAATCTGGACGCTTTCTTGCAAGATATCGTCGATATTGGTCAAGAAGGTATTACCACTCTGTTTGCCGATTATAACGGCGCAATTCAGTTGTATCGTGACCGTAACTACATCGATTTTGCCAGTATTATCAAACCCGAAGGGCAAAAGAAAACCGTGGATCTTTTATTCGAGCACTCTCAAGACAAACAAAAAATGTTGGGAATGCTGGCGCTGTTAAAAAAGCGTGGCGATGCACCGGGTTCAGTGGAAAGTGGCTTTGTGGTGATCGATGGCAAAAAGCATCTGGTGGGCGTGGCTTATCTGCCCTCTATTGGTTGGTTTGAAATCACCCTGTTAGATTTGAGCGTGCTGGTACCTAAAAGTTATTTTTGGCCGTTGGGGTTGGTATTTCTGGCAACACTGATAGTTACATTGACGGTATTTCACTGGGTTATTCGCTCGCGCGTACTCAAACCCGTGGTAAGTCTGGAAGCGGCAGTGCATCGGGTGCGGGAGGGCAACTATGACTTGCCGTATTTACCCAAGCCAGATAATGAAATTGGTCGTTTGGCCGATCATTTCGAGAAAATGACTGATCGCGTACGGCGCAATACCGAAGAGTTGGAAGCGCGGGTGGAACACCGCACCGAGCAGCTGCATAGGCAAGCACGCACCGATCCATTAACGGATTTAAAAAACCGGCGCGGTCTGGATGATATTTTAAATGAAATGATCGTGCGCGCCGAGCGCGAACAAGTGAACTTCGGCATTCTGTGGATTGATGTCGATCACTTTAAAAGCATCAATGATGAGCACGGCCATCAGTTTGGCGACGAGATTCTGCGCCGGGTGGCGCTTTGGTTGCGCGCCTCTATTCGGCCCTATGATCAAGTAGGGCGTTGGGGCGGCGATGAATTTGTCGTCGTGATGGGCCCCTGTGAGCACGCGGTCGTGATGCAAGCGGCCGAGCGAATCCGAGCGATGGTTGCCGAAGAAAGCGTGCGTACGGGCACCCCTTTAACGCTTAGTGTTGGTGCTCACTTGGGCTTGCCCGGGGAAAGTATCGACACCCTGCTGCATCATGCTGATATCGCTTTGTATCGCGCCAAAGGTAATGGCCGTAACAAAGTCGTGATTGATTAACAGCTGATCTTAGGTAAGTCTTGCCAGCAGGTGGTGTAGCTCGGCGAGCGGTAACTCTGGCGCATGGCCCATTTTTTACGCACGCCTTCCGCTGCGGTGTGTACGGTGCTACTGCCGTACTTGGTGTTAATACTGTCCATGACCTGCATTAAGGCATTGGCTTTTGCCGGCTGGGCCGGAGTGAACATATCTGCCTGCAGGTAAGTTTTATCAACAATGTCCACCAGCCCCACGCCGGATTTTAAAAACTGATAACCCTCCTTAAACAAATGCGCTGCACCGCGCTGCGCCGCCGCGACAATTAAGCGAGTATCGTCAGTGGGGTAAGGTAATTGTAGTGTGCAGCTGCGGGCGTAGTGGTGCTGATCAAACGGGGAGGTTTGTAAAAACACGTGGAGTGTTTTGACCAAGTGCTGTTGGCGGCGCAGTTTTTCTGCGGCGCGGGTGGCATAGAGCGCTGTGGCCTGTAAAACTGGTGCTAATGTCGTGGCTTTTGCCCCAAAAGATCGGGTGCAGTAAATTTGTTTTTTTGCCGGCGGGACTTCATCCAAGGTCAAGCAGCTAATGCCGTTGAGCTCTTCAATGGTTCGCTCCAGACAAACCGAAAACCGTTGGCGCAGCCATTTTACATTGACTCTGGATAGCGCCCACGCATTGTGAATGCCCAAACGCCGCAGCTGCTTACCTAAGCGGCGGCCCACCCCCCAAATATCTTCGATATCCGCCCGTTGCAGCAGCCACTGCCGCTGTAAATCGTTGCTCACGACACAAACGTGTTCTAACGCCGGTATTTTCTTAGCAGCTCGATTGGCCAATTTAGCCAGAGTCTTACTACTGGCCATGCCCACACCCACCGGAATGCGCACATCGCGCCAAATAGCGGTTTTCATGGTATGCCCCAGCGCCTTTAGATCGCCATCGGCCGCCCACGGGCGCACAAACACCTCATCGATGCTGTACACCTCCAGCTCGGCCGCATGGTGGCGCAAAGTAGTCACCACCCGGCTGGATAAATCGCCGTACAGGGGATAGTTGCTGCTAAATACCGTTATCTTATGCTGGCGCAGCAAATGCTCAACCTTCCAGACCGGTTCTAAATCCGGTATGCCCAGAGCTTTGGCCTCTTTGCTGCGGGCAACTATAAAGCCGTCATTATTGCTCAACACCACCACTGGGTGACCGCGCAGATCGGGGCGGAACACCTGCTCGCAACTGGCGTAGAAAGCGTTGCAATCAACCAGAGCAAACACGGTGATACCTAATGGATGCAATCACCACCCCCTCTATCACCAGCTCGTTATCGCCGGTGCAGGCAATGGGTGGGAAATCATCGTTGCCGGACAGTAGGCGCCCATAGCGTTTGTCCAGTACCTTGCAGGTTAGCTCGCCATTGAGTGCCGCAATCACCACATCGCCGTGGCTAGGCTCCAGCGAACGGTCTACCACCAAGAGGTCGCCATCGTAAATGCCCAGTTGTAACATAGAGTCTCCTTGGGCACGGGCGTAGTAGGTGGCAGCTGGGTGGCGTATTAAATGTTCATTTAAATCCAGAGGCTGCTCAATGTAATCATCCGCGGGGCTGGGGAAGCCTGCCCGCACCCGATGGGTGAATAGGTTAAGTGGTAGGTGGCTTAAAGGTTCGCTAACGGGTATCATTTTCATATTGTCCAATACTGTAAATATATACAGTATAGTGGCAAAGACTCAGAGAGCGTCAAGAGGTTTTACATGTGCGGTCGAATATTTGTGGATCAGACGTCGGGCGCGACTGACGTGCTCAAGCTGGTCGGTTTGGAGCATTACCAGTTGCCCACTCACCACAATCTGGCGCCCACCGAGCCGGTTCCGGTGATATTCACCCATGAGGGCGGCGTTGACCTGGCCCCGATGCGTTGGTGGCTACACCCCGCTTGGTCCCCCGAGCCGCCCAACCAGAAATTCGCTATGTTTAATGCGCGTATAGAAACGCTCTTGACCAGTCGTGCCTACAAGGGCCCCAGCCAGTATCGGCGAGGTATCGTGCCCGCTGCGGGGTTTGTCGAGTGGCAGAAAACCCCCGCCGGTAAACAGCCGTACTACATCACCGGTGAGGAGGATGTGCTGCGTTTAGCGGCGGTGTGGGAGTGTTGGCAAGAGCAGGTGTGGAGTTGCTCGATCATCACCCAGCCGGCCAGCGCTGAATTCGAGCCCATCCACAATCGAATGCCGCTGAGTTTGAATAACGAGCAAATGCTGCAGTGGCTGGATCATCGCCAAAACCCGCAGGCACTGGTAAACGATTTATACGGGGTAAGCTCGCCGCTGACTGCGCGTAGAATTGATAGAAGCGTAAACAATGCCCGGCATAAAGAGCCAGTTCACTATGTGCCGAATGGCTAGAGAAGAAACTAGGCGTCGGGGAGAAAGCCCCTCTGGCTATTTGCCCATTCGCCAGAGGGGAAAAGCTTAACCGGCTGCTGAGGCACAGAGATCCTGCTGCGCACTGGCTGACAGGGCAAAGCCGTGGCCGGGCTTGTCTGTCAGCACAATGTAACCTTGTTCGACGGCGAGTGGCTGCTCGACAATACGGTCCATGTTGAGCATAGAGTGCTCGGTGTAAACCACCTCGGGCAGAGCCGAGGCAATATGAGCGCCCAGCTCCATCGGCGTGTTGCCCAGCGAAATAGGCACGCCGTGTTCTGCGCACAGCCAGCCGATGTTCAAAGCGGCCGAGATATCACCGTGAATATTGATAATGTCGCCCGCGTTATGATCAACCAAGTTGCGTTTGCCGCTAAGGTCTAAGTACTCGCCGACATTTAAGTGGCTGTCGGTCAGCGCTTGCTTAACCTCGATTAAGCCGGGAATATCGTGGCGCAAAATAGGGTCTTCCACCCAGTAGATCGGGAAGCCCGCCTCTTCATAACGGCGAATGCGGCGAATAGCCTCTTTCGCTGACCAGGCCTCATTGGCATCGATCATCAGTCGTGTCTGGCTGCCTACCGCATCGCGCACCAGCGCCAAACGATCCAGATCTTGCTCCACCGTATCAAAGCCCACCTTAACCTTATAGGCATCGAAACCGTGCTTAACCGCGCCGGTATAAAAGTCAGATACCTCGTTATCACTCATATGAAAGCACACGCCGCTGCCATAGCTTTTGACCTTATTGCTGGTGCCGCCGAGAAATTGATACAGCGGCAGGTTGGCGTGTTTGGCGGCCAAATCCCACAGGGCTTGATCAATGGCCTGATCTAAGGAATGGGGCAGTGGGAAGATGTTGCCGCCACGCGGGCGCGACACTTTGTGAATTAAGGCCTCTGGCGGGCGGTTCAGCATGCTGGGTAAGCGCAGGCGTTCTACCAGTGCCTTGATTTCGCGGGCCTCGGGTAGGGGCGTGTGCAGTGATTGGAAAAAGCCCAACCCTATATTGCCTGAACTATCAATCAGCTCCAGAGTGCCGGCCCAAACGTGGGTCGAGGCGAACTGAGAATCACCGATAACGCGGTCGCGCGGGTAATCAAAACAATGAATTCTTATATTTTCTATGGTTGCAGTCATAGTTGATCCGTTTACATCAATAGTGCGTTGCAGTGAGCGGGGGACTGCAGCGCTGTGGTGCCGTCAGGGGGCTATGAAACTATTTAAGCATTGGTGATATTATTGGTCAATATAAATATTTTAAAATCTTTATGTAAAATATCATATCGTAGTATTGAAATATGCAGTGATGAGTGTAATATAGTTTTCAGCTTGAGCTAGTAGCCAAATATACAACTTCTAAAATTTTTCTAATAATTGTAGGAAGGGTCCGAAAATGACTAAGTTTAAGAAAAAACACCTTTGTGCCATTGTTCCAATGCTCATCAGTGCAGGTTTTGTCGATGCCCAGGCGCAAGAGTCGAGCGGCGAGGCATTAGAAGAAGTGGTGGTAATGGGTATTCGTCAAAGTATTCAAGCCGCTCAGGATGTTAAGCGCGACGCCACAGGCGTGGTGGATGTTGTGACTTCTGAAGATCTGGGTAAATTTACCGATGATAATATTGGCGCAGCCATTGGTCGGATCCCCGGCGTGCAAATTCAACGTAATGACAACGGCATTGGGGGTGATCGCGCCTCCATTCGTGGCATGGGCCCGCTGTTTGTCAATACTAGCGTGAATGGCCGCACACCTCTGTCACACGGTGACGAAGGTATTGGCAATATTCGTCAGTTCAACCTCGATGTTATTCCCGCGGAAATTGTCAGTGGTGTGGTGGTGCGTAAAATGCCCACGGCGGAAACCATTGAAGGCGGTATTGGCGGTTCGGTAGAGCTGAAAACGTTAAAGCCACTGAGTGCTGAAGGCCTTTATAAGAACAGTGATGTTGTCGGTGGTGTTGTTTCGATTTCGGGTGTTAACGATAGCTTAACCGAAGAGTGGTCACCTAAGTTCTCTGGCGTGCTGGGTTTGCGCAATGCCGATAATACTGTGGCGGGCTATTTGTCAGTGGTGCTTTCCGATTCCGATTACGCAGTAGACGAAGCCTACACTCGCGCGCAAGAGCGAGACATTCAAATTGATACCAACGGCGACGGTATTGCTGATCGCACAGAAGAAGATGTTATCTCCCACAGCCGTATTACCATGAACGCCATTCGCGGTGAAAAAGAGCGCGAATCATTCTCTTACGGTATCGAGTGGCAAGCCACCGACGATTTAAAATTCGGGGTAGATGGTTATAACTCAACCTACAATGTTTACTCGCAGCGACCCACCGTCGATTTGTTCTTTGATTACAACGGTGTGTTTGATGAAGATGCTATTAGTATTGAAAACAATTTTGTACAACAGATTGATGGCTCTGGCGTCACCAACCCCGGCGGTGACTTTAAAATAGAAAACTTTGATCTGTTGTTTGATAACTTATCGGAAAACTCGGTTATTGGCTTTAATACTGTATACGGTGAAGATACCGCCTTTACCGTGAGTGCAGATGTTTCTTACTCAAAAGTTGAGTTTGAGCAAGACCTGCGTCTGGGTATTATGGGTGCCTATGGGCTGGATCCGGCTGATTTCCGCTATGACGGTACGGGCGATGTGCCATCGTTCACCTACGGTGAAGAAGTTAACGATGTTGACTCTTACCTGAGTGTTGGTTTTTTTGGTCGTGATCGCCGCGGTAATAACGAGCAGTTAGCGTTCCGTATGGACTTTGACCTGGAGGTCAACGAAGGCCTTAACATTAAAGCCGGTGTGCGCCACGCCAACACTGAAATTGATGTGCGTGAAACCGGCCGTTTTACCCTGCTTTGGGATGATGCCGACCTGGGTGCCGCCTCATTTGATGGCTCGTTAACCGAAGAGTTGTTCCCTGGTCACGATATTGGTTTTAACCAGTTCTTGGTGACCGATTACGACGCGCAAGCAGCAGTTTATCCTGAAATTTTCAATGAGCGAGCCAGTGCATCGACTATTAATGATGCATTCTTTGCCATTGATGACAGCACCGGTTTGCCACTCGATAAAGCCAACTCATTCTTGGTTGAAGAAGAGACTCTGGCTTTCTATGTGCAGGCTGATTTAGAAGGTGAAATTGGTGATCGTCGCTATACCGCCAATGCCGGTGTTCGCACGGTCAGTACCGATCGCAATGTGAAAGGCTTTCAGACAACGCGCATTGTCAATCCATTAAACGCGATTGTTGAAGAGCTGGGCTATATTGATACCGAAACCGACAGCGATGACTTCCAAGTGTTGCCAAGCGCTAACTTTATGCTGGAAGTGTCCGAGAGTTTGCAGTGGCGTGTGGGTGTGGCCAAAACCATGTCTCAGCCCGAGTACACGGACCTAAAAGTGAACGGTTCGGTTAACATTCAAGATGTGAATGATCCCGGTTACGACTCCACCATTAACTCAACCGCCGAGATTGGTAATCCTGACCTGGAGCCTTACACGGCTTGGTCGTTCGATACCACCTTCGAGTACTACTTAGACTCGGGCGGTGCCGTCTTTGCCAGTGTATTCTATAAAGATGTGTCTAACTTTGTATTGCGCGAAGCGCGTACCGACGTCACTATCGATGGCTACGATCAATTGTTTGATACCACTCAGCCCATTAATGTCGCGAAAGGTGATGTGAAAGGTTTCGAGCTGGGCACCAATATCCCCTTTGGCGACTTTGGTATTCAAGCAAACTACACCTATGTCGATTCGAAGTTTGAGAATCCAGACAACAACCCATTGTTGGATAATGGTTTCCCAGGTTCGTCTAAACATAACTTCAACGCCATTGGTTACTATGAGATTGAAGCTTTCTCGGCGCGTATGGCCTATATCTATCGTGATGATTACTTTCAGGCCTTGGGCGGTGGTTTCGATCGCGCTAACCAGCCCGCTTTCGCGGAAGGCTCTGGCCAGTTAGACATTAACCTGTCTTATAATGTAATGGAAAATGTGCAGCTGACGCTGGATATCAGCAACGTAACCGAGGAAGATGCTCGCAACTACATCAACGACAGCAGTAATTTCCGTGATTACGTCACACGGCCAAGAACTGCAGTAGTAGGTGTACGCGCTTCTTTCTAACCTTTACAGGGTAGTTTAGAGCAATGAGCCCACACCACTGGTATGTGTTTTCCGGTCGTGTGGGTTCTTACCTGAATATTGAATAACAGGATAAATACTCTGTGCTCCATTCGATTGATTACTTCGTTATCGCGTTCTATGTGATTGCCATTATGGCAGTCGGTTTGTTCGTAGCCTCAAAACAAAAGAAAGGCGCCAGCCTTTTTCTGGGCGACAAAAGTGTGGGGTTTGCCAGTATCGGCATGTCCATCTGGGGTACTAATATTGGCCCGTCGTTCCTGGTCGCAAGTTTTGGTGCTGCCTATGGTTCGGGTATGCTGGTGGCGAATTTCGAATGGATGGCCTGGATCTTTTTATTATTATTGGCCATGGTGTTCTCCCCGTATTACTTGGGGTTGAACGTACCGACAATACCGCAAATTATTAAACGCCGATTTGGCGATACCATGTATCGCTTGCTGACGATCTACTCGCTCTGCACCATTGTCGTGGTGTGGCTTGGGGGAGGGTTATACGTCGGTGGTTTACTGTTTACCCAATTTATGGGTTGGGATCTGACACTTTCCATATTGTTTTTATTAGTCATCGCGACCAGTTTTACAGTGGTCGGTGGCTTAGCGGCCGTTATTGTAACGGATGCCTTTCAGACCATACTGATGATTGTTGGTATGGCAGCGTTAACACTGATCGGGCTCTATGAGCTGGGTGGTGTCGGTGTTTTGATCGAAAAAACCCCGGCCTCATACTGGACTTTGATTGACCCGGATTCTCCCGATGTGCCCTGGTATTCCTTCCTGTTGGGCTTTCCGGTGATGGCCGTTTGGTTTTGGTGTACGGACCAGACTATTGTGCAGCGTGTGTTTGCCGCCAAGGATTTACCCACCGCGCAAAAAGGTGTGTTTTTAGCCGCAGCGCTGAAAATCCTACCGCCTTTTATCTTTATTTTGCCAGGTATTATCTTTTTTTGCTTGAACCCAAGTGTTGCCAATTCTGACCAAGCCTTTATTGCTATGGTGAGTGAATATATGCCCATTGGCTTTCGTGGCCTGATGATTGCGGTACTGATTGCCGCGCTTATTAGTACTCTGGATTCCGGGCTTAACTCGTTCAGCACGATCTTTACCTTAGATTTTTATCAGCCTGTTATTCGCAAGGGTAAAGAGGTCTCTAATAAAGAAATTCGCTTTGTCGGGCAAATGGTTACGTTGGCCGCCAGTGTATTGGCCTTTTTCTGGGCTGTTGCTATGGGCAGCGTTTCGGCCAACTTATTCGAGCTGCTACAAAGTTTGATTGCCTTTTTGGCTCCCCCCTTAAGTACGTTGTTTTTGGTGGGCTTGTTCTGGCGCCGGGTGACTGCCATCGGTGCGACCTATGGTTTTGCCCTGTCTTGCGTACTTTGTGTAACCGTGGGTTTTTTCAGTGTTAACGAAAAAACCTTTGGATTGTTTGAGGCGTGGCCGCACTTTCTCACCACTACTTTTATTTTATTTGTAATTTCGGTGGCACTTACCGTTGTTCTATCACTGTTGACTAAGCCCTCACCCGATGAGCAGTGGTTGCCAACCTTTAAGCAAATGGCGACGCAAAATGGCTCAAATTCCAAACCCATTTGGATCGCCTGGGGTGTGTTGGCGCTGGTAATGGTTTCACTGTACGGCGGTTTCCAGTATCTGGCCTCGGGTGATGGTGGGTCATCCGCGGCGCCGATATCGGCGCAAGCAACTGAGACGACTAAGCCACAGGTGTCGGTATACCGTGGTGAATCGCCAAACTTTGATGGCTGGGTGAGCCCTGAAGAATATCGCGATGCTACCAAGCTTGACGGCATCGATGCTTGGGTGCCACAGTTCTCGCCAGTGCACGATAAAGCCGATTTATCGGGCCATGTTTACATTAAACACGATACTGAATACCTCTACTTTGCTTTTGATATTACCGATGATGTTCTGTATGGCATCGACACCGAACGCTGGCTGCCCGATGAAAATCCGCGCGCACACGAGCTGACTCGCGAAGGTTTTCCCTGGTTTGGTGATGGGGTAGAGGTGCTTATTAATGCTGAAAACAAAGCCGGTGAGCAAGACGGCGAACTCAATAAAGGTAATGGCCACAGCTGGCAAATGGTAGTCAGTACCCACAAGTCACGCTTGGGCGGACTGCAAAAGGGCGGTTTGCTGGAGGGGGAAGAGCGCTCGCTCAAATCGGCCTGGGACACATATCAGGCGTGGATTCTATCCGGCGCCATGCAGGCGAAGGTGCGTATTAAACCGGATTTATCTGGCTACACACTGGAGTGGCGCATTAAGCCTAACCCAACCCTAGAGATAGCGCCGGGGGTGTTCTGGTCAGCTGAAATGCCAGTCACCGAAATGGGGTTAAACCTTGCCGTGGGTGATTTGGATAAACCCAAACAAGAAAACTGGGGCGGCTTCCATCACGAAAACTGGTGGTCGGGCGAGCGCGATAAGCGCACCTGGTTAAAGCACTGGGGCACCATGCGTTTGTACGGTGATTACCGGTCAGAGTACAACCCTTAATGAATGGCAGGGCCACGTGTGAATAATTTTATCGACAATCGTTACCCCACGGTTAACGACCTTAGAGCGAAAGCTAAAAAACGTATTCCTAAGTTTGCTTTTGATTATTTAGAAGGCGGCTGCATGGATGAGTTGGGCTTGCAGCGCAACCGCGACGGCATTGAGTCGGTGCAGTTACGCAGTGAATTGCTTAAGCCCTATGCCGGCTGCGATTTAAGTGTTGAGCTTTTTGGTCATACCTATGCCTCACCGTTTGGTATTGCCCCGATTGGTTTGCAGGGGCTTATGTGGCCCAAAGCACCGGAAATTCTCGCTGCAGCCGCACTTGCGAAAAATATTCCGTATATTCTCAGTACTGTTTCGTCCAGTGGGCTGGAGCGTATTGCTGAAATTTCTGAGGGCAATGCCTGGTACCAGTTTTACAACCCCACCGATGATGCTATTCGCAAAGACTTACTGCAACGTGTTAGCAGCGCGGGTTATAAAGTGTTGGTGGTTACCGTTGATGTTCAAACTTTTGGCTATCGCCCGCGCGATATTAAAAACGGTTTGTCCATGCCACCCAAAATGACCCTGCGCAATATTATGCAAATGTTGTCGTGCCCCAGCTGGTTTATCGAAACCGCCTTAGCCGGCAAGCCCGAAATGCAAACCCTCAAACCCTATATGCCCAAAGGCATGCCGGTGGATCAACTGGCGGAGTTTATGAATAAAACCGTTATGGGGCGAGTGGATATCGACGGTCTCAAACCCATCCGTGATGCCTGGCAAGGCCCGCTGGTGATAAAAGGGTTAATTAACGAGCGCGATGTCGAGGCCGCCATTCAAATCGGTGCCGATGGTGTGATTATGTCCAACCACGGTGGGCGTCAACTGGATGCCGGCGAATCCCCGGTGGAGCCTTTGCAGCGTGTCGCTAAAAAATACGGCGATCAAATTAAAATCCTGATGGACAGTGGCCTGCGTTCCGGCACCAATATCGCCTCGGCGCTGGCTTGCGGCGCTGAATTTACGTTTCTTGGGCGGCCATTTGTTTACGGTTTAGGCGCGCTGGGTAAAAAGGGTGGCGTGCACACGATTAACTGTTTGCACAAACAGATGGAACAAATTATGAATCAGCTGGGCTGCGAGCGAGTTGATCAATTGCCCCGATTTTTAGTGTCAAATGACGCTCACTAACGAGACTTTTTAGGTTATGAATAACACCGTCATCCCCAAACGCGAAATCGCCAATACCGGTTTACAAGTGGATGAGCTGGGCTTTGGCTGTGCGCCTTTAGGCAACTTGTATCAGCCAGTCTCCGATACCGAGGCGGCCGACACGCTGGCCGCTGCCTGGCAGCTGGGGTTTCGCCATTTCGATACCGCGCCTCACTATGGCCAAGGGTTAAGCGAGAGGCGCACCGGGGACGCTTTACGCCATCTGCAAGGGCGCGATTACGTGTTGTCGAGCAAAGTTGGCCGACTGTTAAAACCGGCCGGTTACCGCGCCGAGCGCCACGGGTTTGTCTCGCCCATGCCGTTTGATTTTTCATACGACTATAGCTACGACGGTGTAATGCGCTCCTATGAAGACAGCATTATGCGCTTGGGGCTTGATCGTATCGATATTCTTTATATACACGATATCGGCCGCATGACCCACGGCGATGCCAACGATGAGCTGTTTAAAACGGCCATGACGGGCGGCTATAAAGCGCTGGATGAGTTGCGCTCGCAAGGGCTGGTGAAAGCCATTGGCCTTGGGGTTAACGAAAGCGAAGTGTGTGAAGCGGCGCTGGAGCATGGTAACTGGGATTGCTTTTTATTGGCCGGGCGCTACACCCTGCTCGAACAAGCCTCGCTCGCCACGCTTTTGCCTAAGTGCGAACAAAGCAATACCTCCGTTGTAGTGGGCGGCCCGTACAACTCCGGTATTTTGGCCACCGGCGTCAATAATGTCAGCAAGCCTATGTATAACTATATGTCGGCCACACCGAACATTATTGAGAAAGTGGCACGCATTGAAGCGACGTGTCAGGAGTTTAACGTCACCTTGGCGGCAGCGGCTTTGCAATTTCCACTGGCCCACCCAAGCGTAGTATCGGTGATACCGGGGCTGGGTAGTGTGCGCCGTATTGAACAAACCATAGAGTTATTTAAGCAAACCATTCCCAGCGAGTTTTGGCAGGCATTGCAAACCCAGGGCCTGATCGACAAGGCGGCGCCATTGCCCAGCGCTAAAGTGGCGGAGTAGGGGAAGGATGAAAAGCGAGTATGAGTCGTTGTTTTGTATCGATAGCCACCAGCATTTTTGGCGGCGATCGCGCGGCGATTACACTTGGTTAACGCCCAATTTGGGCGCAATCTATGCTGACTTTATGCCCGAACAACTACGCGATACTCTGTCGCGCAATGGCATTGATCAGACCGTTTTGGTGCAAGCCGCCGAAACCGATTCCGAAACCGATTTTATGTTGTCCATTGCCGATGCAACTCCATTTGTGGCCGGCGTGGTCGGTTGGGTTGCGCTTGAGCAGGTATCTGCCAAACAACGTTTACTCGACTTGTCGAAGCGGCCCAAGTTTAAAGGCATTCGTCCCATGCTGCAGGCCATTGATAATGTGGATTGGATGCTTCTGCCTGAATTAGATTGCCACTATAAAGTGTTAACAGAGCTTGGGCTTTGCTTCGATGCGTTAATTACACCGGTCCACTTACCCAATGTAAAAATTTTGGCCGAGCGTTACCCCGAGTTAAAAATCGTGATTGATCACGCGGCTAAACCCGATTTAACGCAAACCGATTTAACTCAGTGGCAGCGTGACTTGGCTGCGGTGGCCAAGTGCAGCAATGTTTATTGCAAGCTCTCGGGGCTACTGAATGAGGCCGGTTCGCAGCCGAGGTTTTCCTCAGTGGTGCCCGCCATTGACCATGTCTTGCAATGCTTTGGCCCCAAACGGGTTATGTGGGGTAGCGACTGGCCGGTTATTCGTTTGGCGGGGCATTATGACTCTTGGGTAAGAGATTGCCGCTCTTATTTATCGAGCTTAAGTGTCGATGATCAAGCGTGGGTGTGGGGCCGTAGCGCGCAACAGTTTTACAGCCTTTAACGCGCAGTGAATATAGATGTCCAGAGTTTAAGGTAAACTGATATGAGTAAAAAATTAACAGGTAAAACAGTTTTAGTGACCGGTGGCGGTAGCGGTATCGGTCAAAGTATTTGTCTGCGAATGGCGCAAGACGGTGCGCGGGTCATTATTCTCGATTTAACGCAAGAGTCCGCCGCCGCCACCGCCGAGCAAGTGCAAGCGTTAGGCGCTGAGTGCGAAGTCTACGCCTGTGATGTGGCCAACTCGCAGCAAGTGGCGCAGGTGCTGGGTGAGATAACGCAAAAATACCCAATTGATATCCTGATTAACAACGCCGGCATTGCCCATGTGGGCAATATCGAAAACACCCGTGAAGAAGATTTAGACCGATTGTACGCGGTTAATGTTAAAGGCCTCTACAACACCACCTTGGGCGTAATTGCATCGATGAAGGCGCAGGGCTCGGGCATTATTATCAATATGGCTTCTATCGCCTCTTCGGTGGGCTTGGCCGACCGCTTTGCCTATTCAATGTCCAAAGGCGCGGTGCTCAGCATGACCTTGTCGGTGGCAAAAGATTATCTTAACGATGGTATTCGGTGTAACTGTATTTCTCCCGGTCGTGTGCACACCCCATTTGTGGACAATTTTATCGCCAAAAATTACCCAGACAACGGCGAAGAAATGTTTGAAAAGCTTTCCAAGTCGCAACCCATTGGGCGCATGGCCCAGCCGGAGGAAGTCGCCGGCTTAGTGGCGTATTTGTGCTCGGAAGAAGCCGCATTTATTACCGGGTCTAATTTTCCGATTGATGGTGGTTTTATCACCCTCAATAGCTAAACGGCTAGAGCAAAATTTTAACCGACACACTTAGAACACATACACTTAGATAGAAAGGCAGTTTTTATGAAATTATTACGCTACGGCCCCAAAGGCCAAGAAAAGCCAGGCATTGTTGATGCCCAAGGTACCATTCGCAGTTTGGCCGGTGTGGTCGGCGACATCAGTGGCGCCGATATTTCACCCGAGTCTCTGAGTAAAATTGCCGCGCTCGATCTGTCTACCTTACCTGAGGTTAGCGCATCGGAGCGTTTGGGCCCCTGTGTGGGCGATGTGGGTAAGTTCCTATGCATCGGCCTAAACTACGCTGATCACGCAGCAGAGTCGGGTGCCCAAGTTCCATCGGAGCCCGAGATGTTCACCAAGGCCACCAGTTCTATCACCGGGCCTAACGACGATATTACTATCCCTAAAAACAGCAGCAAAACCGACTGGGAAGTGGAGCTGGCGATCGTGATTGGCCGTGAGGCTCGCTATATTTCTGAGGCTGACGCCGATGACTATATTGCCGGTTACTGTGTGTGTAACGACGTGTCCGAGCGCGAGTTTCAGTTGGAGCGCGGCGTACAGTGGGATAAAGGCAAAGGCTGCGACACCTTCGGCCCGATAGGCCCATGGCTGGTTACCAAAGATGAAGTGGGTGACCCTACCAACTTGTCAATGTGGCTAGAGGTAAACGGCCATCGCTACCAAAACGGCAATACCAACACCATGGTGTTTAAACCAGCCGCCATTGTTAGCTACTTAAGTCAGTTTATGAGCTTGCAGCCCGGCGATGTTATCTCAACTGGTACACCACCTGGCGTGGGACTGGGTCAAAAGCCGCCAGTGTATTTAAAGCATGGCGATAAAGTAGAGTTGGGAATCGAAGGCTTAGGGCAGCAAAGCCAAACATTTGTCGATTACCAGTAAGCCTCTTAACCACCAGTGTCCGCTAAAGGGCACTGGTGATGAGTGTTAAGCGAAGCCATGCGCATAATGCAGGCAGGCTTAACCTGGGTATCTTTGCAAGTGCAAGTCGATGCTGTATTTTCACAGGTGCCTTAAAATATCAGTTGCCGCTCGCGATATGATAAACTTTAACCTTACTGCTGTCGCAATGTTATAAGTGTGTATGGCAGTGAACGATCGAGGCAAGAATCATGGGAGCGGCACAAAAAGTGGCAAGAAAGCGTAAAGAGACCGTTGTAGGTAAAAATGGGGCAGTTACCGAGGTGGCCGATGAGAAAACCAGCTCATTAAGTCAGGCTGCTTACAATAAAATCCTACAGTGGGTATTTGAGAAAAAGCTCACGCCCGGCGCTTTTATGTCCCAGAGCGAGCTGTCCAAGCTCATGAACATCCCCATGCAGCCACTGCGCGATGCATTAAAGGTGCTGGAAGGCGAAAATATGCTGACCATTCACCCGCGCTCGGGTATTCAGTTTCGCAAGCCCGATTTAGAATTCCTACGCGATACCTACCAATTCAGAACCATTATCGAAACCGCTGCGGCGCGCAACTTTGCCCAGTTTGGTGACGATAAGCTGATCCAGACTTTGATTGACGAGCACAAAGAGCTTATTAAGCTGGTGGACGAAAAAGGCGTCACCGAAGAGGTGTTAGCCCTGATCGAGCAAAACGAGCAGCGTTTTCACGGCGCCCTAATTGCCAGCTTGCGCAACGAATTTGTCGAAGTGACAGCCACTAAGCTGAAATACTACATCAAGTTAATTCAGCTGGAGCACTTTTTTACCCCACCCCTGGTTAAGCAAACCTTAGGCGAACATATCGAAATATTAGAAGCCTGTGCCCGGCGCGATGAAGATGCCGCGGTAAATGCTCTGACGGTGCACTTTAAAGAGGCTATGCACCGGCATTTAAGAATGTTTTAAACGCACACGTTTAAAACACTACCTTATTTCCCCTTCCTTGTCGCCGAATGGCTTCCGCCATTTGGCCAACACCAAATAAAATTTCCCATAATCCCATAATCCCATAATCCCATAATCCCATAATCCCATAATCCCATAATCCCATAATCCCATAATCCCATTAGGCTGAATAAATGGCCTTGTTTATGGATGTCAACGTGAGTTTTTTGAGCTAAGCAACGCTTCAAAAAAAGGCGCATTCCTCCTCATTTATGGCGCGGGGTTCCCTTGACTCATAGATTTTATAAGATATTATCGGTTGCGTATTGAAATATCAGTTTCGGTATATAAAATCTCACTTGCGGTAAGAGTGAGAAAAACTATAAATATAATGATTCGGAGTGCCATATGATAAAAATTTTTGATTGCCATTTGTTTCATGTCAGGTTTACAGGGTTGGCTGCAAGCTTTTTTGCGGCAGCCTTAATGACTGCGTGTGGCTCGGATTCTGACTCTAGTCAAAGTTCAGTCCCTGATCCTGATCCAGCAACCCCCGTGGTGATGAATGAGTTCTATGTGTCTCCCACGGGTGACGATACAAATGCCGGTACATTAGAGCAACCGTTACAAACCTTACAAGCCGCCCGCGATGCGGTACGTGCGGTTAACGCCGACATGGAAGAAGATATCTATGTTTATCTGCGCGGTGGTCACTATCCGCTAACACAGCCACTCGAACTGCAGTCAGTTGATTCTGGGCGCAATGGTTACCGAGTAATTTATCAAGCCTACGAAGGTGAAAAGCCCATACTCAATGGAGCCACCCAAGTCACTGGGTGGAGTCAGCACGATGGAAATATTTATAAAGCCACATTAGAGCACTCTTCTAAGTTGCGTACATTGATCGTCAATGGTGAGCGGGCGTATATGGCGAGCCAAAGTGCAACCAGCACGGGGAGTTGGGGTACTTATACCATTACTGAGGGGCAAGCTGACTGGGCGCGTATTAGTGGTTCTCACCCAGATGGTGTGACGTATAGCGTGTCTGATGTTCCAGAGATTAGCCGTCCTGCTGATCTTGAAATTATGAATCAAACCAAGTGGAACACTAATTTTGTCACAGTGCGTGAAACGCTGGTTGAAGATTCTAATCGCGTAATGAAATTATCACAGCCTTACGCATCAATCGCTATGAATCAAAACTGGGGGGCTTTTAATACAAATGGTAGGCATGTATTACTGAATGCCTATGAATTTTTAGATGAACCCAATGAATTTTATTTTGATCAGTCTGATAATACGCTTTACTACTATAGCGAAAATATTGATATGGCCAGCGCCGAGGTGTGGGCACCGCTGGCGAGTGAGCTGCTTAATATAAAGGGGGAGTCGAAAGAAAGCCGAGCTGAAAATATAATCTTTAGTGGAATCACTTTTGCTTATACTGAAGCGGTTTTACCTGAAGTGGCTGGGTCGTCCGGAAAATCGACAGTGCAGGCCGCCACCTGGAAAACGGCATACAGTGATGGTAACTGGCACAATGATAAATATACCGCTTACGATGTTATGCGCGGCGCTATTAACGTTAATCACGCGGGTTCTATCAGTATCGAAAATGGCACTATTAAGCATATTGGTAACGAGGGTATTAACTTTACCAATGATGTAATTGACAGCCAGATAATAGGTAATGCCATTATCGACGTGGGTGGATCGGGTATTAATATCGCCCACCCTCAGCATGTTTACATTGGTGACGGTGGTGAACACGAAAAGTATTCCAGTGATAACGAAGGTGTTGTTCAGAATATATTGGTGCGCAATAATTTACTATACGATACCACTAGAATCTACTGGGGGCACGCCGCAATTACTGCCTTTTTTACCGATGGTTTGCATATCGAGCACAATCAAATTCAAAATACCAAATATTCGGGTGTTAGCTTAGGGTGGGGTTGGAATAATTTCGCACCAGAAACGACTCCTGATAACCCAACTACAGTTGCGCAAAATAACAAGTTTAACAACAATCGTGTTTACAATGTTATGACTGTATTGGAGGACGGTGGCGCCTTTTACACGTTGGGTAATCAGCCTAACTCAGAGGCGAGTGGTAACTATGTTAAAGCCCCTACGACACACTTCCAGGGCGTTTATCACCCAGATGAAGGCACCGCGTGGTACACCGGCACTGATTTGGTATTTGAAATTGTACCAGGGCAAGATAACTTCGAGCTAAATGCTTGGCGCGACAAGCACTCCAATCACTACAGTAATATTTACACCACATCTGGCTCCAACCGAACCGGTGCTCCTGATTCATCAATTACTGATATGTATGTTTATCCCAGTGCAGATTGGCCAGAAGAGGCGTTAAATATTATCGCCAATGCAGGGCTTGAATCAGATTATCTATATTTGTTGGACGGTATCCCCGAACCACCTGAAGTGCCGGGTTTGACAGCGTCGGCCTCAGGCAATGTTTTGGAGGCTGAGTCAGCTACACTGTTAGGCGGAGCGTCTATTTTTAATGATGAAGAGGCCTCTGGGGGGCAAGCCATCGAAAACATTCATGCCGATGGTTCTGGAATTGAGTTTTCCGACGTACCTCACGCTACGGCATTACAGTTAAAGTATGCCGCAACTGAATCGGGAACCTACAGTGTTTATGTCAATGATGAGCGCAAAGGTGAGATTACGTTCGAAGCCACGGGCTCCCTTTCTGGCTCCTATGAAGATTCGGATTCAATCTATATCGATCTGCCTAAAGGCGCCACGTTAACACTGAAAAAAGACGCGGGTGATGGCGCTCTCAACATAGATTATCTGTTACTTGTCAATCAGAGTTTTCATCAAGAAGCAGAAGACGCTCTGTTGTTGGGCGGGGCAAAAGTTGACACTGGACATGAGGGTTACTCGGGTTCCGGCTTTGTCGGTGATATTTTAAATATTGGCGACGCCGTTCAGTTTACGGTTAATGTGGCATCCACTGGACAGTACATCCTTGATACGCGTTATGCGATGGGACTGTATGGCCCAGAAGGGGATCGCTCAATGAGTATCTATGTTGGTGATACAGAGCAAGCGCATACCTACTTTGTAAGTACGGGTGAGTGGAATATCTGGAGCAATCAACAAGCGGATGCAGCAATTCCCTTAATAGCTGGGGCTAATACCTTAAAGCTTCAATATGATGAAGACGACGCTGGCCATATTAATATCGATTACATTCAGTTAGCGCCAAAAATCGAAGTAGAAGATGGTACCTTAAATCAGGCTGTAGCCAATAATAATCACGAAGGTTTTAGTGGCTTTGGTTTTGTCGGTGATATGGTTAATGTTGGCGATTCAGTTGAGATCGTACTTAATGTTCCCACGGCCGGTGAGTACCTTTTGGATATTCAGTACGCGATGGGTCCCGATGGTCCCTCTGGTGATCGCACCCTCAGCCTTTATGTTAATGAGGTCGACCAAGCTCAAGCGACGTTCCAGGGAACGGAGCAGTGGAGCAGTTGGGCTGCGGTTCAGCAGGCGCTCATATTAAATGCCGGTCGCAACGTACTTCGCTTCCAGGTGGATGCAGAAGATACGGGGTGGGTGAACTTAGACTATATCGTTGTAAAATAAGACTTCCTTTTTCGTAACATGGGCTTTGGGCTTCACGTTTGTGAGGCCCTTTTTTATGTCAGCTCCGGTCGCTAACAGCGCAATTCGCTCTTGTTCTCCCGAGTTCAGTTTTAGTGCCAGGCAAGCCATGCCGATTTTTACCTCTTTGCAACTATCACCCGTCTCAAGTTTGTTGCCAGTGCTGTAAGTTCGTTCGTGGCTCGTGCGCAGCATATGATGATAGGCGAGGTGGATTTGAATAAACATTCCTATGCTTGACTTTTCTATCTATAAAATATTAATATTGCTATATTGAAATATCAGATGAGTATGTAGAGATTTTATAAGGTTGGTGTGTATCGCCAGCTTGTTCTGAATTGTCGTTCGCTAGCAACCTCTGTGTACGCTAGACTTTGGGCTTGTGACTCTCCTGTCGAAGCCTCTTTTTATTCAGTACTTGGCGGGCCCCGCAGGGGCTTCGTTAGGCAATAGTAGTGTTGTCATCTGCGGTGTGTCGTTGGCAGGTATCAGTGCCTCCAACAGCCGAGCGTTGGGCTTATTTGTCTGGCGGCTATAGGGCAGGTGAGGGCATTCGCGCGGTAGATTTACCACCTGATCACCGCTAGATGTACAGCACGATAATAACGGGTAGGCCACTATGTTTCTCGGACTCGATATAGGCAGTTCATCCACCAAACTTGCGGTACTTGATGGCGAGTCGGGGCGAACCCTCGCCGCTGTTGCATATCCCGACACCGAACTTGAGATCAGCAGCCCCCAAGCGGGCTTTGCCGAGCAGGACCCCGACACCTGGTGGCACTGTGTGGAACAGGGTTTGGCAAAAATAGCCGCCACTACCGACATTGATTTAAAACACATTGAGGCGATTGGTATTTCCTACCAAATGCACGGTCTGGTGCTGGTGGATGATCAGCAACAGGTATTGCGCCCCTCAATTATTTGGTGTGACAGCCGAGCCGTGCCATACGGCGATGCCGCATTAACGGAACTTGGTGACGATTATTGTTTTGGCCACTTGCTCAATTCACCGGGCAATTTTACGGCGGCCAAATTGCGCTGGGTACAAGAAAATCAGCCCAAATTGTTTACCCGAATAGATAAGGTGATGCTGCCCGGCGATTATATCGCCATGCGTTTATCGGGTCAGGTGACGACTACCGCGTCCGGTTTATCGGAAGGCACCTTTTGGGATTACCGCGAGCGAGCGCCCGCACAAACCTTACTGGATCACTGGCAAATACCCGCCGCGTTACTGCCCGCACGGGTCCCCAATATTGGCGAGCAAGGAGTGGTTAGCGATGCGGTGGCAGCGCAGCTGGGGCTTAAATCTGGGGTAAAAATCAGTTACCGCGCTGGCGACCAACCCAATAATGCGTTTAGCTTGAATGTGCGCGAGCCTGGTGAAGTGGCGGCTACCGCCGGCACCTCCGGTGTTATTTATGGGGTGACGGAGCACAACGTTGCCGATCGGCAATCGCGGGTGAATACGTTTGTCCATGTCACCGATAGCGAAGCGCAGCGGCGTAACGGCGTGCTGGTGTGTGTCAATGGCACCGGCCGGTTGTACAGCTGGTTACGGAAAATGCTCGCTACCGGCGGCGAGGTTAGCTACCCACTACTTAATGAGCTGGCCGCTAAGGTGCCTATTGGCAGTGAAGGTTTGGTGTTTCATCCCTTTGGCAATGGCGCCGAGCGTATTTTTCAAAATCAGAATTTGGGCGCCCATATTCGCCATATCGATTTTAACCGTCACGGCTTAGGCCATATGGTGCGCGCGGCGCAAGAGGGCATTGTGTTTGCCCTAAACCAAGGCTTCGATGTGTTGAAGAGCATTGGTGGCAGCTGCGAGGTGATTAAAGTTGCCAAGGGCAATATGTTTTTAAGCGATGTGTTTGCTCACACATTTGCCAGCACCACCCAAGCGGCGATAGAGATTTACGATACCGATGGCGCGGCCGGTGCGGCGCGCGGCGCGGCCTTGGGTAGCGCTTACTACGCCAGTGCCAATGAGGCGTTTGCAGGCCTTAAGTGTATTGATGTAATCGAGCCCGATGCCGCACAGGCCGAGCAATACCAAGCAGCATACCAGCACTGGCAGGAACAACTACCCGTGGCGTAATGGCAAAAAAAGCAAATGAGGTGCTGCGCGTTTAGTGCGTAGCGCTTAAACCTAATGTAATGATTTTGACTATACACAGACCGAGCGGCTGCGCGAGTTGGCTGCGGATTTTACCAAGGTGATTTGATATGAGTGTACTCATCGGCGACAAAGAATATTTTAAAGGTGTAGGTAAAATTACCTACGAAGGCCCCGAGTCGGATAACCCACTAGCGTTTAAGTGGTACGACGAAAATCGTGTGGTGGCCGGTAAAACCTTAAAAGAGCATTTGCGTTTTGCTACCTGTTACTGGCATACCTTTTGTGGCGCGGGTCACGATCCGTTTGGTCCGGGGCCGCTGCAGTTTCCTTGGAGCGAGGGCAAAGATGCCGATGCTCGCGCACGCATGAAGCTAGATGCCGCGTTTGAATTTTTCACCAAAATTGGCACCCCGTTTTACTGCTTTCACGATGTGGATGTGATTGAAGAGGGCGACAGCCGCGCGCAAACTCAGCAGCGTTTACAACAGTGGACCGAGTGGGCCAAAGAAAAACAAGCAGCCTCGGGCATGAAGTTGCTGTGGGGTACGGCCAACTTGTTTAGCAACCCGCGCTTTATGAACGGCGCCTCCACCAATCCTGATTTTAATGTTGTCGCTTTTGCCGGTGCGCAATTAAAAGATGCCATCGATGCCACCATTGCGCTCGGCGGTGAAAACTATGTGTTCTGGGGGGGGCGTGAAGGTTATATGAGTCTGCTTAACTCCGACATCGGTCGCGAGCAAGAACACATGGCCCGTTTTTTAACCATGGCCCGCGATTACGGCCGAGCCAATGGTTTTACCGGCAACTTTTTAATTGAACCCAAACCGATGGAGCCCTCCAAGCATCAATACGATTTCGACAGCGAAACCGTTATTGGTTTTTTGCGTCACCACGGTTTAGACAAAGACTTTAAATTAAACATCGAAACCAACCACGCCACGTTGGCCAGTCACACCATGGACCACGAAATGCAAGTGGCGGCTAACGCCGGCATGCTGGGCTCCATTGATGCTAACCGCGGCGACTACCAAAACCAGTGGGATACCGACCAGTTCCCCTACAACATTACTGAAACCGTAGAAATGATGCTGGTGGTATTACGTGCCGGTGGCTGGGCCGGTGGCGGTGTTAACTTCGATGCCAAGCGCCGTCGTAACTCGACCGATTTGACCGATACTTTTCACGGCCATATTGGCGGTATGGATGTGTTTGCCCGCGCGTTGATTATTGCCGATGATTTATTGCAAAAATCTAACTTAGAGACCATGCGCAAAGCCCGTTACGCTAGCTTCGATGCCGGTGAAGGCGCCAAATTCGAAGCTGGTGATCTGAGCCTCGAAGCGTTGGCAGCGCTTGGTAACAGCAATGGCGAGCCTGCGCAAATCAGCGGTCAGCAAGAGTTGTACGAAAACATTATCAATCGTTATATTCGTTAAGCACTAAGCACTAAGCACTAAGCACTAAGCCCTAGCTCGCGCGCATTGCCGCGAGGGCTGGGGTGGCTTTCCCGAATTGAATTTCCCCTCGTGCCAATCCCCCTGGTTTCCCTTAGCCTCACATTACTGACTATCCCACGCTTTGCGAGCTCATCGGCGTTTATTGCTCTGTTTACGGGCGCAGCATCTATGGTTTGTATTGAAGGTGGCTTTGCCATCTCGTATCGGCTAATGTCGGGGCTAGCCTGATGGCGTGTATAGGGTTTTGGGATCGCTTAGCGTTACTCTGTTGAAGGGAAGGGCTCAGAGCTTTATATTACCGGGGCTACATTTGCTGCTGAAAACGCGCAGTGACATATTAATAATCGAAATGGTGTGTTTATGACCTGTCTAGCCAAAAAATCATTGCTTGTCGTTGCGATCGCGGCAGCTGCTGGTTGTCAGCCCGACAACGAGCCCTATACAAGTGCGCCCGAGGCTGCGACCGACACCGCAGCGGTGATGGCCTCACCCAGCTCAGTAGCTGCGAGTTCCAGTGTTACCAGCCCAGAGGCCGCTAGAGAGGCGCCTTCGTCAGTGATCGACCTATCCCACTGGAAAATCACCCTACCTCTGGATGAAGACGGCGATGGCAAGGTCGATGGCTTTAGCCCCGCCCAGTTGCAGGGTTTTGTGCACCCTGAGTTCTTTTACGCCCAAGACGGCCTGGTGACGTTCGCGGCGCCAAATCGCGCCACCACAACGCCTAACTCGTCTAACACTCGCAGTGAGTTGCATCAAGTGGTAAACCCCTCGTTGTCAAAAAGCAAGGCGCCCGGCAATAACTTTGCGCTAGCCAGTAACCCTAAGGCAAGCGAGTTTGGCTCGATTGGTGGAACGTTATCGGCACACTTGAAAGTCAACCATGTAGCAGTAGAAGCAAAACTGCCGCAAAAGCCGCCAGCTTACTCGGTGGTGGTAGGGCAAATTCATGCCGGTAAAGACAGCGCGCTAATGGAACAAGGTGAAGGCTACGGTGGTGGCAATGAGCCGCTCAAAATTTACTATAAAAAGTGGCCTAAACACGACACAGGTTCCGTTTTTTGGACCTACGAGCGAAATCTTGCCAAAGAAGATCCAAACCGCACCGATATTGCCTATCCGGTATGGGGCAACACTTGGGAGAACGACGCCAACCCAATGGAGGAAGGTATCGCACTCGGTGAAGACTTTAGCTATAAAGTCGATGTGCAAGAAAATATCATGCACCTGACCTTTAGCGCCGAAGGCCGCGATACGGTTGAGTATAAAATTGATTTGTCCAATAACGTCGATGCCAATGGCAAGGTCGATGAAAAAGACCACCCCAACGGTTACACCGGCGACTGGTTCTTTTTTAAGGCTGGCGCTTACAATCAATGCAGCGTTAAAGAGGCCAAAGGCATGTGGTACGCCGGTTGTGCCGGTAGTGGTGACTGGGAGCAAGACAAAAAAGATGGTCACTACGCCAGTGTCAACTTCTACGATATCCAGCTCGACTCAAACGAGTAAAATCTTTTAGCGTATCTCAAGTGTACAGGCACAGTCGCTTTAGCGGTTGTGCCTGTATTATGGTTGCCCTTGGCATGGGGAGATATGCAAGTGTTATCGCCACCGCAGTGTTGAATTTAATGCAAACACCAACGATTAGTCTTTAACGGATTTACAGATTTCTTCTACATAGTCTGCGTGAGAGCCCATGGCGGTTAGACATTTGTCGATCACTCTTTTTATGCCGTTGACTTTGTTTTCAAGCTCTTGTTCTGATAAGGCATCAACGATTGGGTTGTAACCATAAGCGCTTATACCTTGCCCTTCCATTACACCCACCCAGCTTGTGTCGCCGAATAATTCGTTATTTTCACGATAAACTCTGCAACCACTTTTGTAGAGTGCTATTTTTTCTTTTAGGTTGTCTGAAATAGGCATGTTTTGACAATAGCGCCAAAACTCGGAATCGTTGCGTTCAGTGGCGTTGTAGTGGAGCACTAGAAAATCTTTTACGCCTAAGAAATCTTCTTCTAATTGTTGGTTGAATTTATTGATAACAATCGGATCGAAGTCTTTTGTGGGGAATAAACCTAAGAGCTTGGAAATGGCCGATTGTACAAAGTGAATACTTGTCGATTCCAAGGGTTCTAAAAACCCAGATGATAGGCCAATAGCCAGACAATTTTTCACCCAAAATTTCTTTCGTTTTCCTGTGGTGAATTTCAGTAGTCGGGGCTCATTTAACGGCTTTCCGTTAATGTTTTGTAGCAAGGTGTCAGCGGCTTTGTCGTCATCAATAAATTTATCACAGTAAACGTAACCATTTCCGGTACGATGCTGTAAAGGTATTCTCCAGCGCCAGCCCGCCTCGTGAGCCGTAGATTGAGTGTAAGAAGGCAAAGGGTTTAACCTTTCGCTGGCAACAGTTACGGCGCTATTGCAGGGTAGATCGGAAGACCAATCGTCGAATCCGGTTTTAAGTACTTTCTCGATAAGCAATCCCTTAAACCCGCTGCAGTCAATAAAGAAATCACCTGACACAACGCCACCATCCTTGAGATGTAGCTCTGTGATAAAGCCGTTGTCTGGGTCTTGTTTGACATCCTTAACCAATCCTTCCGTGCGTTTTACATTTCTTTGTTCGGCGTACTCACGTAGCGTTTTTGCATAAAGCCCTGCATCAAAATGAAAAGCGTAAGCAATTTTAGATAAAGGTGAGTTTTTTAATGTTGTGGGCCGCATAAATAAATTGTTATAAGCAGCTTGCACATTTAAAGAGTAATCACCCAAGTCGGAGCCTTTGCCTAAAAGCTGTAATCTCTTCCAGTAGTGATAGAAAGGTAGGTTGTCTATTTGCGTGCCATACTCAGCAAAAGGATGAATATAAGAGTCGCCGATTTTCCCCCAATCTGCAAACTCGATACCAAGCTTGAAGGTCGCTTTAGTGTCTTTAATAAACTTATTTTCATCTAGGCCTAAGACGGCATTAAACAAATTGATTTGAGGGATGGTGGCCTCGCCGACGCCAACGGTACCAATTGAATCGGACTCTACCAATTCGATCTCACAAAATCCTGCCCCAAATACCTTGCTTAAGGCCGCAGCGGTCATCCAGCCGGCAGTGCCTCCGCCAAGAATGACAATCTTTTTTATCGGTTGGCCGGTTGATTCTTGTTTTGATGCGCTCATAATGATTGTTCCGTCGACTTCGATTTTAATTGTTGTTTGTAGGTCTTGATTGTGGGTGCTTTTAGGGCCGCTGTTTTGAATGATTCTGATATTGTAAAAAGCTCTTTTATTAAAGCATTTTTATCGATGTTAAATTTGTAATGCGATGTTTTTTTATTATTGATCGCTAGAGCCTGAAGCAAGCTAAAAATTTTGTCGCCATCCATGCTACGCAATGCAACTTGTGGGAGTCGACCTTCTTCTTGGTAGAGCTCGATCAAGGCTTCTCCCCTTGAGTGGGTAGCAATGAGTGTCTTTAGTTGAGTGTTTTCAGAGCTATTGTTATGAAAATGTAAGTGATCAATGAAGTCAAGCTCTTCGGCATATTCAGACATAATAGCATTATAGTGAGCTGCTATCGATGGGGTTCGGGCATTGTTAGGCCAATGCTTTTTGAGCTCAATTAGAGCCAGCCTTAATAGCCAGAATCGATCATAATACAGTCCTGTAGATGAACCGTTTAAACGTTTTAAATTGATGATGTTGTCGTTCCATACATCTAATGAGGTTTCGTTCGAGGTGATTTTTTGGGTTTGTTCGGAATTAAGGATTTTGTTGAAAATTGCACCCTCTAATTCTAATTCTGGAGCTTCTGCGGCAAGCAAGTGGAGGTCGTTTTTCGATAGCGTTGCTTTTGTGTTATACAAAACAATACCTGTTTCAGTGTCAGTGCTTACCAGTTTAATCAAACTGCCATCGGATCGAATTATTTTACTTGATGCCATGTTTAAATCAATATCAACACAAAGATTGTGACGGTATAGTTGACCGTCATTTTGATCTTTCTGTACATCGACACATTCCGTTCGTACGTCTATAACCAAATCTCGGTCTTTGAATAGTGTGTCAAAGTCGTCAGTTGATGTTTGATACGTTAAATGGGAGGAGGTTGTATTGATGTGCAGTAGTTTTTCCTTTAAATAGTCAAGGTAACGATCTTCGCTGACACTGTATCCATAATTAATGAAGTGAAAAAGTGAATTTTTATGAGCCGATGGTGGCGTAAAGCGCGAGAGTTGACTTAAATGCCCGCCGATACACAGCTGGTCGAAAGTTAAGTCTTGCTCGTTGTTGGTTAAGTGCTGAAATACCGTATGAATCTCTTGCCCTAGTAGCTGAAACGATTTATTTGCAAAGCTTAAATGGTAAGGTTTTTTTGTCCAGCCGCAATATGTTTGCCCTAAAGAAAAGCCTGGCTTTACCTTAGAGAAGAAATCATTTTCCGAGAATTCTAAATATTTGTGGAAGTTTCTAATATCGGGTGACAGGGAGAATTTCTGTGCCGAATAATGATTGTTTGAGCTTGCACCTGTCGTTTCATAGATATTAATGTTATAGGCTAATCCCCGTGTGGTTCTCTCAATATACAATGCGGTTAAAAATAACGGTATTCCGCTTCCTATGATGGCGATATTTTTTGTCATATTGATATCTGGAGTCATTGGGATTTAAATCTATACCATTAAGAAGAAGTAGAATAAAAACTCATGCTAGAGGGTGGAGTATCCCTCAGGTTAGTGTTTTTAACCGTTTGATTTAATGTGTCGATGTGGTAGGGCTTGGTGCTGGCCTCTTTTGCAATATAGGCTTTCATTTCTTCTAAATAACCATTGAGCTTATCCGCCTGTAAAGATTCGGCCTCTATGCCAGAATACTTCGGCATAAGCCCTTGCCCAACCATAACTGATAGCCAACTTGCGGTTAAAAAAAGGCCTCGTCTATCATCATTGATATAGGCATTTTCCTTAAATAAATCAATTCTGTTCTGCAGTGACCCAGGTATGGTCATATTTTTGCAGTATTGCCAAAACTCGGTATCTTCTCTTTGTGTTAACTTGTAGTGCAGTATAATAAAGTCACGAATTTTTTCATATTCAAATGAGATGGCATGGTTAAATTCATGTTTTAAATGTTCGTAGTGTTGATCAACTGGCATGAGTTCGAGTAGTTTCATGATTGCCACTTGAATTAAATATAAACTGGTTGATTCTAAAGGCTCCAAGAACCCGGATGATAAACCAATAGCCACGCAATTTTTCACCCAGCTTTTTTTCCTTCGGCCCGGGGTAAACCGAATTACACGTCCGTCACCTAGAATGTCGCCTTCTATATATTGAGTCAGTGAATCGTGCGCTTTTTCGTCGCTAGTAAAGCTTGCTGAATAGACATTGCCATTTCCCACTCTGCTTTTTAATGGGATAGACCAGTACCAGCCGGCATCATTGGCTCTAGAGATGGTGTAGGGTCTTGGGTTGGTTTTTTCATTGCTGCTTGGCATCGCAATTGCGCTATCAGTCAGTAACCATTGACTCCAGCTGTCAAATTTTTCACCGAGGCTTTCTCCTATCAATAGTGATTTAAATCCACTGCAGTCAATAAAGAAATCTGCGCTAACGGATGCCTCGTTTGCTAATGTTAGACTAGAAATCTCACCACTTTTTTCATTTTTATGGATGTGATTAACCTTGCCTTCGACACGTTTAACCCCGTTATCTTCTGAAAACTTTCTAAGCAGTTGGGCATAGAGGCTGGCATCAAAATGAAAAGCGTAGGAGTAGCGTGAATCCAACGTGTTTGATTGTATGTTTGGAAAGGCAAAGCGTCTTTCTTTTGCCATGGCGATTGAGGATGAGAAATCAAATAAAGAACTTGTGCCGCCGTTTAATCTCGAAAAAGCCCATGCTTTGTGGAATTCCACAGGGCCAATGTCTTGCCCATAAACACCAAACGGATGCATGTAGCGATGGTTTAACGAACCCCAATTTTGAAATTCTATACCTAATTTATAAGTCGCTTGGGTTTGTTTTATGAACTCGTTTTCGGGAATGCCCAGCATGGCATTAAAATGTCGAATATGTGGGATGGTCGCTTCGCCAACACCGATGGTGCCTATTTGCTCGGACTCAATCAGTGAAATGGAAATATTGGAATTCTTGTAGTGATGGGATAATGCGGCCGCTGTCATCCAGCCGGCTGTTCCGCCGCCGAGTATGCAGATTGATTTTAATTGTCGATCCATGGCTACCTCATTGCTGCCAGGAAGATTTTAATTTATTAAAGATGAAGTGACCAACGCAACAAACCTAAGCATGACTTAGGCTTGTTGCGTGGTTGTTAATCAAACAGCTTAGAACTTAGCTTTTAAGAAAAGGCCGATGCGCTGATCACTCACAAAGTAAGAACGAGGCGTTAGAACCCCTTCTTCATTGTATTGAATGGACGTTTGTGTCACCTCGTCCAGAAGGTTGTTAGCCTCTAAGCCAAGAGTGAAGTTGTCATTGATATCCCAACTAATAGAGGCATCAAGATGGTCCGTTGCTTCACCATACACCGGAGAGAAGGCAATTTCATCACGTGTATGCATCAAGAATTCGCTTCTGTATGTATACGCCAAACGCGCTTCAATAGGACCATTATCGAAGAACAGTGTGAAGTTATAGTTAGATTCCGAAAGACCCTCTAGGTCGGTGAGGCCGACAAAATTACGGAAAGTAAATTCCTCTCTACCGGTTAAGTCTTCGGGCTGCTGATCATCTCGAGCTGTTGCATCAATATAGGTGTAACTGGCTTGAATGCCAATGTTATCAAGCGGTTCTGCGATCCAGCCAAAGGTAGTTTGCAGTGCTAACTCAAGCCCTTCAATGGTGGCATCACCGGCATTTACAAACTGCGTTACCGCCACTTGTTGAGTAATGCCGTTACTTGGATTTGTAACATCTATGGGGGTAGAGCGCTGACGATGGAAACCTTCAATCTGTTGATTGAAATAGGTGGCGGTTAAAGATCCGAGATCACTGAAATACCACTCTAGCGACACATCAATGTTATCCGACATTTCAGGTTCTAGAAGAGGGTTACCAGCGCTATTAGCGGTAAAGCCCGCTAGAGAAACAGATTTTGGTCCGATACCATCGGGCAAATTATCTGGATCAGTAAAGCCGTAGCCTGCCAGTTCCTCTGCCGTGAAATCTACAGTGCTTGCATTTCCCTCAATAACAAAATTTCGGCGCACTTTGTCCATTGTGGGTAAAAACATAGCTCGAGAATAAGCGAGTCGCATGAGCAAGTTATCGGTAAGCTCTAGCTTTAAGTTTGCGCTCGGCAATAGCTCGTTCACGGTGTCCATTTGCTGTACTTCAGCAATACCTGACTCTTGGTTGGCAAAGGCTGCAACGTCAGCAGGCAATCCTGGGTCAAGATCGGGCAAGTTTGGATGACGGCCAATGCCTAAGTCAGTGTTCGAAAACGGCGACGGAAAATTATTGGCACCGGTTGATTCGCGGTCATAACTCACATAACGTAAACCCACATTACCGCTGAAGGGCAGTGCAGATTCATCACTGCCAAAATCGAGCCTTGCATAAATAGCTGTGCGCTCTTCATCTACAAGGTAATACTCTGAAGGTAAGAAGGTAGTACCGTCAACCACACCTGAGCGTTCAGAGAGCGGACTCCACGAAGTGGGGGTCGCAACACCAGCTGCCGCCATAGCTTCAGACCATTCATCGCTACCTTGACTTAATGAATCGACAGCCGGGAACCACCAAGTATTGTACTCGGTTAAAGAGTCACCTTGATGGAAATCATTAAAAGTTACTTGCTCGACAATGTCAGGTGTTGCGTCAAAATAGGTCGCGTTACCCCAAACCTCGCCAACTTCCCCCCAGTTATAGTCCGATTCACGGATATCTTGTTCTCGCTCGGAGCGTCTGAAACCAAATTTAACGCCTCTGAATAGATCGTCGTCAAAGGTGTATTCAGCATCAACGGCAAGGGCTAGAGACTCTGCACTATTCTCAGAGACGTGATCCATGCTGGAACGGAAAAGGTAGTTTGCAGAGTCAGCAAAATAGGCTTCACTATTTGCCCCTTGGCTGGTGTTAATAAAGTCAAGTTGAGCGGTGTCGCTCTCCATATTAATGCTCATATCACCGGCGATTTTGCCATGAGCGGTTGTATCAACAATATTGTTCAGTGCATCAACGTATTGTAGATCGGCCTCGATGGAGAAGTTATCGGTTATCTGAAATTTACCGTTCAGGCTGTAATCGCTTACCTCAGCCTCATCATGGCGCACACGGGTTGCGGCTGTGTGAGTTAAAGTTGGCACGTTGTCAGCCCAAGTGGGAGTGCTGCCTACCAGTGTGCCACTGGTAAATAAGCAAGGATTTGCCTCACTGCTAGTCGCTGGGCAGTCAAACTGTTGGTCATCGCCTAGGGATACAGCTCTGGGCGTACCAGAGAAGGGCTGCTCAGGATGCTCAACAAAATTTTCATGCCAGGTCAGGTCGGAGTTGGAGTGAATAAACTCAGCGGTAATTAACACATCTTCATTGGTGCTTTCCCACTGAAAAGACGCTCCAACACCTAAGCGGTCACGGCTGTTTTGCTGCATACGGAATGAGGCCGATGTTGGCACAGCAACATCTTGCCCTTGATATTCACTCGCTAAACCGCCGACACCGTTATTATCGTAATAGTTGTATACGCCAATACCATCACTGCGCGTATTCAGCTCTGATTGAGTAACACTCAAAAGAGCACCAAAACGGCCTGCCTCAGAATCCCAGGTGTTACTAATAAGGCCGGATGCCGAGATATCAGCTTCTTCTGCAAGATGGCCTTCACTGGCTTTAATGGTGCCGCCGAGTACAAGCCCGTCAGTATCGAAAGGTTTACGGGTCACCAAGTTGATGGTACCGCTCACGCCACCTTCAATAAGGTCAGCGGTTTGGTTCTTATTCACCTCTACGCGCCCGACCATTTCGGGGGGGATGTCAGAGAAGCTAAGGCCACCATCGCCCCGAGCACTTAGTGCATCGCGGCCGTTAAATTCAGCACGTACGCGGTTTAAACCACGCACCACAACCTTGCCACCTTCTACACCGAAGTGATCGGGATCATTAGAAGCATTAAATCGTTCAATAGCAACGCCCGGTATACGCTGCAATGCTTCGACAATAGACTTGTCTGGCAAAGAGCCGATATCCGTTGCAGTGATCACGTCCTTGACGGTATCCGCATTGCGTTTGATGTCTTGAGCTCGCTCTAGGCTAGCCTTAGTGCCTATTACAATAACCTCTTCCAGGGCGTCTTGCGCATAGGCACCTGTCGATACTGCCATCACGCAGGCAGCAAGGGCTGATCGTTTAAAGTGTTTTTTGAGTCGTATATTTGAATAGTGCATGGCAATCCTTTTATTTTATTATCAATTTATTAAGATAAGCCCAAAAAGCGTGGTGCGACGTATCAGGATCTTTGCGCATCACGTTAACGATAACGTAGGCTACAGACGCTTAAGATCTTTTATTATGACGTTAACGATAACGCAGGTTATCCACGTTTACGTTATACCGTCGAGCATTGTCATATTACTCCTCGGGCTAAAATACAATAACTATTTCGTGTCATAAATACAATAGTTCGCACATTTATATCTAGAGGTATAACCTTGGTTGAAGCTGTCTTATCGGGATATTTTTTAACGCCAGATAAAGCCGGTTGGTCGAGAGTCTTAAGTTAATCGCTATAAATTTTTCATCTTGAATATTTATATAATTTAGTCTACATGTTTTGCTCGAAGCTCTGCCTTAATAATAATCTTAAGCGCTCGGTGAATGCCCGCAATTCATTGCTGTACAAAATTGCTCACGCTTATCACTGTGGTGCCAGACTCTAAGCTCGCTTCTTGCGTAAACATTTAAAATGCGCCAAATAGTAGGTGAATCACACACTGCTTAGAGCAGTCGCGGGCTTATAGTTTGCCGTCGAGTCGATTAGATGAGCCAACCCACTCCCTAGTGACTTAAAAAACTGTTAGGGTTTGAATTGAGGATAGCGAATGATTAAACGAATTAATAACAATGGAGCGTGTATGAATACGGTGAAGCGTGTATTAACAGGTGTGGCAGGTTTGTTGGTGTGTTTGTCGGCGCTAGCTGAAGATGTACAGTTGCCAAATAAAAGCCCTGAATTAGCCGCTACCGCGCAAGAGCAGCTAGGAACCTTGGCGGACGATGTGGGTTTGGCAAAGGGAAGCGTGGTGAGCGATTTTTCCGTTAAAAACATCGAGGGTGAAAAGGTCGATTGGACAACCTTAAAAAACGATGCGCCCTTATTGGTCGTTTTTTACCGTGGCGGTTGGTGTCCTTACTGCAACGTGCAAATTCGCCAGCTTACTGAAGCCTGGCCCGAGTTTGAAAAACGCGGCGTAACGCCGATACTCATTAGTGCGGACAAACCTGATGCCGCAGCTCTGGCCGCGCGCACCTATGAGATTCCCTTTCCCGTTCTGTCCGACCCAGACTTAAATGCGCACGATGCGTTTAACGTCACTATGGAGCTGCCCGAACATTTAGTACCAGTGTATAAAGATTACGGCATAGTGGTGGAAGACTGGAATGGCGCAGGCCATCGTAAATTTGCCGTATCGTCCGCGTTTATTGTCGATGGCAAAGGTGCGGTTTTATGGGCCAACAGCTCGCTGGATTACAAAACCCGCCCCAGTCCACAGCAGTTGTTACAGGTCATTGATCAGTTATAAAAACCCAGTAAAGCAGGCCGCTTAATCTGCGCAGAGCGTTTGGCTGATGCCTGATATGGCTGTCTGCTTGGTTTGGTCTGTTTTTGGTCTGTTGTTGGTGTGGGGCAATTGGTCCGTAAAATGAAACCTCTACGATAAGCCATTCTTTTTTATTGCCCCTCATTATATTGGCACTCATTTTATTGGCCCTCAGCTGTCGATAAAAAATCACTCAATGGGGCCTGAAGTCTCTCAGGCCCATTGGCTTAGAGAAAGCAGGGGCGCTACTTTTGCCCCATCCGCTGGCGCACCACCTTCGAATGCCATACCGCCGGCACAATCACCAGTACTGACATCACCGCGAGCACCCATAAATAGTGGTGGTTAAAAGCGGTTAAATTTGTCAGCTGGGCGGCTTGTTCGCTGTTGCTGGTTGTGGCAAAAGCCACCGGGCCAAGAGCGGCGTCTTGCGCGATTGAAAATCCTCCGCTTAATGCACTTTGCCAGCCCAGCGCCGACAGTGAGGCATAGGCCTTGTAAGCCACGGCCGCCGCGCCCAAACCCAGTACACCAATAGCCACTGCCCCCAAACTTAAAACGCCGATACCTAGCGCGCCAATACTGATAAACCCGAGCGATACTATCCCTACACTAACGGGCGCTACCGCCCAGCCGCCCCAGGCAAACACCAATCCGTAAGCTCGGTCGCCTCCGGCAACCCAGCCAACGGCGGGTTTGTCGCCGGGCTCGGGCATGCCCAGTTTAAAGTGCAAGACAGGCACGCCCAACAGTGTTGCACGGGTTTTGAATTCGCGCCGCTTGGCATCGGGCCGGTCACCTTCGGCAAGAAACGCTTGCGGAAAAGCGAGCCGCTGCTGAGCCCGCAACTGAGGTACGCGCGTGAGCATAAAGCTCAGCAAATACAAATAGCTGATGACAAAAGCAAACACCACGAGCTGTGATGCGATGGCGTAACCCTGAGCGTTAACACTATTGCCCAGTGCCAGAGCTTTTAATAGGTATAAAGCCAGAGTGAATGCCAGAGCAATACCTAAATACAGGGCGACGATTTTTATGGTCAGGCGCCGTTCGCTGCGAGTGCGTGATTGCGCCAGGCTTGCCCGCACACTAAAGAACGAACCAATCAGCCCCGAAAAGGCGGCAAACACCGTTAACAAGCTGGCCCACTTAAAGGCCGAGCCCGTATGGGCTGCCCCAATCCCCAGGGCTGTTGCCTTAGCTTTGGGCGCTGAGATAGTACTGATGGCGAGCAGCACCGCCGTGGTAAATGACGCCCCTGGCTTACTTTTGCTGAGCGTGTCTTCCACAAAGCTGACCATCGCCGTTTGCAGTGCTTTGCGTCCGCGCGATAAGCGCTGCTTAACCGTCGCCTCGGTTAAATCCAGTTCGGCGGCCACATTTTCCACCGAGCGCTGCTCGCGGTAAAAAAGAATTAATGGCTCGCGGTAGGTTTCGGGGAGCTGTTGTAGGGTTTGCCACAGCAGAGTTTGTTCCTGCTCGCGTATAAGGGTTTCATCCACCTGCGGCTGAGGTGACTCCTGTTCATCCAGTTCGGCCGAGTCGCTGTTGTTATGGCGCGACTCCTTGCGGCGGTAGCGGCTGACTTTAAAACGCAAAATACCGCATAGCCAGGCCTTGAGCTTTTCGGGCTCCGCCAGGGTATCCAGCTTGCGCCAGGCGTCGACAAAAGTCTCTTGGGCAATATCCTCACTGTGTTTTAAATCCCCCACCGAAGAGTACGCCAGCGAGCACAGCAGGCTTTGATAGCGGCTGACAATCTCGCCAAAGGCGTCGCGGTCTCCGCCAATGGAGGCCAGTACCAGTGAGGTATCGGCCGACTCTTTATACTGCACTCGTCTTTTAAATAGGCTCATCTGTTTGATCCGTTTTATTCGCTTCGGCCTATGAGTGCCAGCTTTTATACAAAAGGTGACAGAAAAATTATTTTTTTGGGCTTATTCAGAGATTCCTTAGAAATATTGTCACCTTTTGCGCAGCCATGGGTACTTAGAGAGCGACACTTATGTCGTTAACCTCTATATATGCGGAGAAAGTACCATGCACAAACATTCACTGACAAAAATCGCATCCCTTAAGTCTATCGCTCTGGCGGCCACACTCTCCTTGTCCGGGGTAGCCTGGGGTGGCACTTTGCCACCGGTGGTGGATACCTTTGATAAGCCTGAGAATAACAGCTTAGGGCTACCGCGTCAGCTCATAACCGACAGTCTGGCGGGCGGAGGCTCCACCGCTCAGCACACGATTGCCGAGGGCGTTATTACAGTAGATGGGGAGATTACACCGGCGCGAGGGCAGTTAGGTTGGGTGAGCCTGGTGCTTCCACTCGACGTTCAGGGCGGCTCGCAAAACGCCCAGCCTTATACCGGTATTTTACTGAGCGTTAAGCTCAACAAAGGAGTCTTGTCGGTCACGGTAAACGGTAGTGAAATTCAAAACCATGATTACCACGCCGCGCCTGTAACGGTCACCAACGATGGTGAGTTTCATCAGGTAAAAGTACCGTTTGAATCGCTTAAGCGCGCATGGTCAGAGCAAACGCCATTGAACACCGGAGCCATTAACGGGATTAGTATCGTCGCCTACGCCATGCAGCCCGAACGCTTTAGCTTTGCATTGGATCAGGTCAGCTTTTACTAATGGCTTTGTTAAGGATATGACCATGGACACATATACCCCACACAATACCCGGCAGGATTATCTAGACGCTGTGCGTGCTTTTGCGCTCTTGCTGGGCATTGTTTTTCACGCCTGTTTGTCTTTTTTACCCGTGTATATTGGCTGGGCGGTTATGGATATTTCCACCAGCACAGTGGTGGGCGTGTTCGCGTTAGTTAGTCACTCTTTTAGAATGGCGTTGTTCTTTTTACTGGCGGGTTTTTTCAGCCATATGAGCTATCACCGCAAGGGGGGAGCCGTGTTTTTGAAGTCGCGACTCTTACGTATTGCGCTGCCCTTTGTATTGGGCTGGATGCTACTGCGACCTCTATTGGTATTTGCCTGGGTCATGGGTGCGCAGAGTATGCGCGGCGATGTCAGTCTTTGGCCAGCGTTGCAAGAGGGGGCCAGTTCAATGCTGGCGGCTTCTCAATCGCTATTAACGGGCACCCACCTATGGTTTTTGTATTACCTGTTGTTAGTGACTCTTAGTGTGTTGTGTGTTCGCGCGCTCACTGTTCGTTTTCAGCCTGCCTACCGCTTACTGAGTAAATCATTGGATGCGGCACTTGCGTGGCTGTGTCACTCGCCGCTGGTTGTTTTAGCTTTGGCCGTTCCCACTGCCGGGTGTATGTGGTTGATGGGGCAGTGGGGTTTGGATACCCCCGACAAGTCTCTCGTGCCGCACTGGCCAGTGTATTGTATTTATGGGGGTTGTTTTACACTGGGGTGGTTAATGCATCGCCAGAGTGACCTAATACCGGCTTTTAGCCGGTTAAGCTGGCAAAAATTGTTAGTGGCGCTAACGGCTATTGTTGTGACGATTCTTACCTCCCCTTATGAGCGTCAACCCGGTCATCCACACATTGTTTATATAGCGCTGGCGTTTAAATTTAGCTACTCGGTCATGATGTGGTCATTGATCGCGCTCATGATCGGATTATTTCGCCATTACCTCGACCGCCCCAATAAGGTTATTCGCTATCTCGCCGACGCCTCTTACTGGCTGTATTTAATTCACTTACCGATCGTGATTTGGCTGCAAATTGCCTTTGCCGAGGTGAGCTGGCACTGGGGAATTAAGTGGGCATTGGTTTTTGGTATTGCCATTGGCTTATCTCTCGTGCTGTACGACTTGTGCGTAAGGTCTACGTTTATAGGCGCGACGCTTAATGGGCAGCGTAAGAACAGGGCCCTGTTCGCAGTGGGCTGACCGTAAGCAAGCGCGCAGTGCGTATACGGGGCGCTTTGGGTTTGCATGGGTACTATAAGGCAGTGAACCGTGGCGGCATTCAATGCAATCAAAACCCAGCACCACCTAGCGGAGGTTGAATTGCGGTGGGGGGGCGGTGAAAGGATTGGGCGCGGCAATGGCGCCCAGCCATTGCACGACGAAGGGTGTTCAGCGAGTTTATACGATGCCGAGTAGGTAACAACGTGTGCCGCAGCCTGCCACTGCATGGCTTTTATTGGCAGGTTTGTAAAACTACCCTTAAAAGCTTACTATTCCCAGCCTTTTACGACTCACCAGACCCTTCGAATATGCTTAATCACTTTTTCCACGAGAACAATAACACTCTATCTTTTACCCGCGAGCAAGCGAGTCAGTTTGCAAAGGAAGTGGCCGGGGATTACAACCCTCTGCACAACACGGATGCGAAACGGTTTTGTGTGCCGGGCGACTTATTGTTTGCCGTGGTGCTGTTGAAGTACGGCATATCGCAGACTATGCAGTTCTCGTTCGATGCGATGATCACAGAAAAGTCGATAATCACCTTGCCGCAGCCCTCTGACACCTTGGTATTTTCGGATGACAAAAAAGCCTATGTCACTGTGAACCGCTCGGGCGACAACAATACCGATCCGGCCTGTGTCGAAAGTATCATCAAGCAGTATGTGGCTTTTTCGGGCGAGGCCTTCCCGCATATTTTAGTGCCGGCTATGTCGGCCCAAAAGGTGATGATTAACCCCAAGCGTCCCATGGTAATGTACCAGAGCATGGCGGTAGATTTTGACCGCACTGATATTCAAAATCCCGTACTGGAGCCTCTGGCCCCCATCTTTAGCGCTGAGGGCAAACGCGGCAGCCTTACCTTACCGTTTCACTGGAAAGACGGCGATGAGCTAGTCGGTAAAGGCGAAAAAATCATGCTCGTCTCCGGTATTGTCGACTACGACAAACCCGCCATGGACGAGCTCATTGAGCACTACAATCAAAGCATGGGGTAGGTTGGTGTAGGGACCTTTTACTGAATGGCTAAACACACACTGCCGCTAAGCGTAAGGGATGCCCATGACTCAACTCCATGCCACAAAAAAGTGAATAGCCTAGTTGCCGCTCGATAGCCGCGGCGAGTTTGCCGTCACCCCGCCCAAGCAATGCTGACTTTACTGGATAGCCAGGCCCCAAAAACGGGCGTGGCGGCTAACGATGAATAATGACTCACGGGTCAGTTATTGTTCTATGAGCGGAGTATCGGCCCTAATCGGCTCATAACTTGATTCGATTAGATCGTGTATTCGGTTCACGCTCATCTGGTGGCGGGGCAATAGGCCACACTTCGAGTGGGGTAAAATGGTACCAAAGCCACAAATCGGAGCTGCGTGCTCGTTACAGAGGTGGCCTCGGCCTACGGGCGGATTTTTAGCGGTCACCCAAGGGCTTCTAGCTAAGCGTATTAAGTTAGCATCAGCCGGGCCTAATTGGGCTCTGGCTTCTGCACCGCCCACAGTTGCGCATAGCGGCCACCGCGCTGCAACAGCTCTTGGTGGCTGCCCTGTTCCACCAGTTGGCCGTCGTGCAGCACCAGTATCTGATCCGCGTCCACCACCGTGGATAAGCGATGGGCAATCACCAGGCTGGTGTGGCCGCTGGACACCTCCCGCATGGCGGTCAATATTGCCGCCTCGGCATTCGAATCCAGCGCCGAGGTGGCCTCGTCAAACAGCAAAATGGGCGCATTTTTAAGCAGCACCCGGGCAATGGCAATGCGCTGTTTCTCGCCGCCCGAGACTTTCAAACCCCGCTCGCCCACCAGCGTACTGTCACCGTCGGGCAGGGCGGCGATAAACCCATTCAAATGGGCCATGGTAATGGCCCGGTCGATGGCCTCGTCCGGCGCCTCGGGGTTGCCGTAGGCAATGTTGGCGCGAATGCTGGTATTAAACAGCACCGTGTCTTGCGGCACCACGGCGATGGCCTGGCGCAGCGAATCCAGCGTCACCTCGCGAATGTCCTGCCCATCAATGGCGATGGAGCCGCCGTCCACATCGTAAAAGCGATACAGCAAGCGGGCGATGGTGCTCTTGCCCGCACCCGAGGCGCCGACAATGGCCAGCCTTTGTCCCGGTGCTACGCGAAACGACAAGTTCGTAAAGGTGGTTCGCTCGGGCCGATAGCCAAACGCGACATTCTTAAACTCAACTTCACCGGCGGTTACCTGCAGGGGCTTGGCGTCAGGCGTATCCACAATGCGCGGCGCACGTTTCAAAAGCCCCAGCATATTTTCTAAATCGGTCAGCGCCCGGCGCATCTCCCGGTAAACAAACCCGAGAAAATTCAGCGGAATAAACAGCTGAATCATATAGGCGTTCACCATGGCCAAGTCACCCAGCGTCATCTCCTCGGTAATCACCGACTGGGCCGCCATAATCATCATGCCGGTAATGGCGGCGGCGATAATCAGCGCCTGGCCCGAGTTCAGCGCCAGCAGCGACATGCGGTTTTTTAGCTTGGCCTGCTCCCACTCGGCCAAAAACTGGTCGTACGTCTGCGCTTCAAAATCTTCGTTGTTAAAGTATTTAACCGTCTCGTAATTCAGCAGGCTATCCACGGCCCGGGTATTGGTGGAGGAATCCGCCCGGTTGGCCTCGCGCACAAACCGGGTACGCCACTCGGTGGTAAACACCGTAAAGCCAATATAAACCGCCACCGCCGCCAGAATAATCAGCGCATACCAGGCAGAAAAGGCAAAGGTAAAAATCGCCGCCACCATAAAAATTTCAAACAGCGTGGGCACAATATTAAACATCAAAAAGCGCATCAAAAAACTGATGGCACTGGTGCCGCGCTCGATATCCCGGCTAATGCCCCCGGTCTGGCGGCTGAGGTGAAAATCCAGCTCCAGCCGATGCAAGTGCCGAAACACCCGCAGCCCAATCCGGCGCATCGCCCGTTCGGTCACCCGGCTGAAAATGGCATCGCGCAGCTCACCAAAAAACACCCCGCCAAAGCGCAAAAAACCGTAAAACAGCAAAAAGGCCAGGGGCAGTGCCAGCTCCGGCTGCAGAGACCGGTCCACCCCATCCACAATATGTTTTAGCGCCCAGGGCATCGCCAGCGTCGCCCCTTTGGCCGCCAGCAACGCCGCAATGGCAAGCCCAACCCGCCATTTGTAATCCCACAAATAAGGCCAGATATAACCCCACACCTGCCGCAGGTTAAGCCGGGGCACTGAAGGGTCGGGCGCCGCAGGGGGCAATTTACGGGACATACCGCGCATGGTTGCTTCCGAGTTGGGGGTTTGGGGGCATAGTTTACGCAAGTATGGGGGGATAATGTTGGGGGATTGCTTGAGTAAGGCGACCCCTACACCACAGGGGCAGGAGTTCTTGTGGCCGACTCTATGTAGCGGTCATGTACTCTGGGGGTTAGGTCCTGCTTGTTTTTGTCAAATCAAGCAATCCACTTTCTACCGTGTACAGATAAATCCGTGACCAGTTCAAACACCTTATCGCATTTGTCTTTAAACTCCAGTCGGTCATAGCTTTCGGGAAGGTCTTCGTCTAGCACTTCCTCGATCACGGCTTTTACCTGCAGTTGGGTTTGGCCGTCCTTCCACCAATCTTGCACCAACACTTTGGGGTGTTCGCTCAGCAGCCGAACCAAAAGGTCTTTGGCGGCAAGTTTTACGCTCTGCTCTTCGGCTTTGGTGAGCTTTTCTTTCTTTAAAAGGTCATAAAGCTCTAACTCGTCTTCACTCAGCCCTTCGCGAACATGGCGCTCGTCCTCTGCCTGCATGCCTTCAGCAAAGGTCATTAGCTCTTCAAAGTAGTTTTCGGTTGAGGAGCCGCCCGCATTGTACTTATCGACAATCTCTTGCAGCTTTTCGGCAAAATCAGTGCGGGTATGGTTGGCCTCTAGCATTTGCCGGAGTTTTTGCTCTATAAATGCCTTCAGTTCGGCAATTTCAATATTTTTGTACTGGGCCTCGGCAAATTCCTCTTTGAGCTTGTCGAAGTTCAGCTTACTTAAGTCCCAAGATTTTCCCTTTTGTACAATTTTGTACTCCGCCTGGTGCTCTTTAACGGCAAACTTATCAGCATTGTCGACCACGACGCTTTCGTCCAAAAGCTCAGAGACTCTTTCGGTAACGGCGTCAATGTCGGCTTGCTCAACGTGCATATCTATCACGCCGCGCAGGTACTGAATAACCGCGATTAAAGGCCTGGGCTGGCCTAACACCTCGGGTTTGCAGGCCTCATACAGTGACGATACAGTATTGTCGTAAACGTAAAACGTTTTTCGCCACTCGTCAGTACCGAGTAGAATGTCGGCGTACTGCTCAAACAGGCCAATATTCTTAAAGGTGTTCTTGGAGTCGATAATGGCTTTTAGGTGAATATCGCGCTCTTGGCACCATTGGTCCGCCTGAACAATGGCGTCGTCTAAAAGGCGGAACAGTTCGGATTTTTCTTGAATAGGCGGCGTCGCACCGTCTTCGCCCTGGGCGTAGTCGCGCAGGGCCTTTTTCATATTGCGAAATACATTGTAGTAATCGACAATTTCGCCGTTTTTCTTTTCTATTAGCTCGCCGCTATACCCTTGAATGCGATAACTCGCCACGCGGTTAGCGCGGGCGATGGTCTGCATTAGGGTGTGGTCTTTCATGGGTTTGTCGAGGTACAGGGTCGATACCGTAGGCGCGTCAAACCCTGTCAGCCACATGGCACACACAAAGACAATTTGTAAGGGGTGCTCTGGGTCTTTAAAGTTGGCCTCTACATCGTGGCCGTGCTCGTCAAGCTGGTTGAGTCGCGCAACATGGGGTTTTATGTCCAGCCCCTTTTGGGTGAATTTTTCTTCGTCGGCACTGGGGTCGCTGACAACCACCGCCATCTCTACCGACTTCATATACTCAACCATTTTTTTAAAGCGCTGGCGCTCTAGGTCACTGGTGGTGTTTTTGACTAAGCCGCGCAGCCGCTTGATCTCGGCCTTCCAATAAGACTGTACCTTGTCGTACATTTTAACGGCGGTAAACTTGTCCAGCGATACCACCATCGCCTTACCTAAATACCCGCGGCGCGGAAAGTGGTAGACGATATCCTGCGCGATGGTGTCCAGCCGGTCGTCGCGTACGATTACCTGCATTTCTTTAGCGAATTTCTTCTCTAATTTTTCCTGTTGGGCATCGTCCAGGTTTTCGTCTTGCAGTATCTCGTAAAACTCATCGCCTAAATCGTCGTTTTGAATCAGTACCTCGGGCACGCGCTTTTCGTAAAACAGCGGAACCGTAGCGCCATCCTCCATGGCCTGCTGAAAGTTGTACTCGGATACATAGCCGCCAAACCACTTGCTGGTTTTACGTTCTTTGCCCAGCAAAGGTGTGCCCGTAAACGCGATAAAGTGGGCCCCCTTTAAACCCGCCCGCATATTTTCGGCCAGTGATTTGTACTGGGTGCGGTGGGCCTCGTCGACAATCACCACCACTTCGCGTTTTTGCGCGGTTGGGTCAAACAGTTGCGGGTAGGTTTTGCCTTTGTCGAAGCGGAATTTTTGAATCAGGGTAAACACCACCCGTTTATTCTGGCCTAAGTAGTCGCGCAGCTGCGTAGAGTTTTTGGGTTGCGCGGTGTCTTTTTTGTTGACGGTGTTGGTGTTTAAAAAGTTGCGGTAAATTTGCTCGTCCAGGTCGCTGCGGTCGGTCACCACCACAAAGCTAAAGTTGCCGGTAACTTTGCGAAAAATCTTTCGCACGTAAAAAATCATCGAAAAGCTTTTGCCAGAGCCCTGGGTGTGCCAAAAAACACCCAGCTTGCCCTCCAGCTCGCCGCGCTTTAAAAATCGCGTAAACGCCTGGTTAACCCCCATAAACTGGTGGTTTTGGGCAATAATCTTGGTGGATTCTTTGTGGTAGAGAATAAAGTTCTCGACGTAATCCAGCAGCTTGTGGGGCGCGCACAAGCCGTGAATAACACGCTCCAGCGTCAGGCCGTTGCGGCTTATTTGGTCGCGGTTAATGGCTTCCTTTTCATCGTCTACTCGCAGCCAGTTAAAAAAGTGCTCCCAACCGGCGGTAAAGCTGCCTACCTTGGTGGCGATGGCGTTGGATAAAATGCAAAAAGCGTTGCAGTGAAACAGCTGGGGGATATCGTGCTTATAATCAGACAGATTCACATCATAGGCCGAGCGCAGCTTTACGTTGGAGTTTTTCAGCTCAATAAACACCAGCGGCAGGCCGTTGATATACAAAATAACGTCCGGGCGGCGGTAGGCGGCGCGCGGTGCCTGCACACTGGCTTTAATCCAGAGTTGTTGTACGGCCAAAAAATCATTGCCGTTTTTTCCCTCTTCTGTAGCGGAAAAGTCGATCAGCTTGACTTGCTCATGCTGCTTAATGTCGTTTTCATCGTCATACACCACCGCCACGCCGTCGCGAATCAGGCTGTCCAGCTCGCGGTTGGCATTAATGGGGCTCATGTTGGCGCGGCGGTCGCACACCTTGGGCAATACCTGGCTGTCGATCACCTCGGCGGGTATTTGGGGGTTTAATCGCAGGCAGGCGTCGCGCAGCCTGCCTGGCAGTATGACATCGCGTTTATCGCTGCGGCCCGAGCCGTCGTTGATATCGTCGGGTTTGGCGGTGTAGCAGTTTAGTACGTTAAAGCCGTGGTGGTGCTGCAGGTGTTGCAGCAGGGCCATTTCAATGTCGTCTTCGGCGATAAAGTTTGCCATTTACCGGTGTCTCCATGGGCCCGGGGCCCGCCAGTGTTGTTGTTTTAGCTGCGCGGCGGCGGGTTGGGGCTCAAGTAATAACCCTAAAAAATCCGCCAATACAGAGCATACCTCAGCCAGCTGGGTGGGAACACCCGGCGCGTTTAATCGCTTGGTAAAAGCCTGCCACTGGGGCTGTTTGAGCGCGATAAAGTCTGTATTAAACGGCAGGGCGCGGGGCAGGGCAGTACCGCGTGTGGTAAAGGTTTGCTTAACGGCCTCGGCCAGTACTTCGGCGCTAAAATCAAACTGGCGGGCCAGCAGCCAAATATCGTAAAAATCCTTCATGCGGCTGTTAAGCTCGCCCAGCTTTACCATGGCCTCAAATTTTTCGGCAATGGCGCTCTCGCGGCTGTAGCACCAGAGCTCGGGCGCGGGTAAATCCAACAGTGTGGGGTAGGTATTGCGCTGGGGCGCAGGCACCATGGCATCGCCAAAACCGATATCCAGCTGCATGGGAATGCGGGCTCCGGCCAACTCGCCGGTAAAGCGTAGGCGCACGCCCTGGTAGTCGGCGTCTTCTTTGATGATTTCGGCGTTGAGCGTGTCGGCATTAAACACCACACCGTCGTCGGCCACGGGGGTGTTAAACACATCGGTTATTTGCCGGACGATGGCCTGTGGCTGGTTGTCGGTTTGGCCCAGCATGTCGATATCCATGGTGGGGCGGGCCTCGGGGGCCTGCCATACCCGCAGCATCAGTGCGCCTTTTAATATAAAGCGCTCGGCGTGGGCCGATTGGCTTAGCCGGTATAAAAACCGCTCCATGGCGTAGTATTGCAGCAGCTCGTTAAAAGGGCGTTTTTGTTGGCGCGCCCGGTTAAGTAAGCGTTGGCGCACCGAAGCGGCGATATTGCTTGGCGACATATAAACCTCCTTGTGATGATTGCGACTTACAGCCCGGCTTCCAAATACGGGCGCATAATATTGTCTACCCGGCACAGGCGGGCGTAGCGCATTATTTCAGCGGGTTTTACTTTGCAGCGCTGCTTGTACAGTTGCAGGGCCTCTAGCGTTATATCCTGGCCGATTTTATGGCGGTATTTAAAGCAGTCCGCCAGGGTTTTTTCGGGGTTGTAGACGTTCAGTGTGGTGCCGTCTAATTCGTTTTGTTCAATGCCCGCCTCAAATGCGGCCTGACTAAAACGGTAGCCCTGCACCGGTGGGTAGTCCATATCCGGCAGGCGCGTGCGGCGGTTTACGGCCAAGTGAATACGGTGGGGTATTTGTGTGGTAATGCCGTGCCAGGCAAGCGCCGAGATTAGGCACAGCACGGCCTTGGGGTAGCGGCTGGCCACGGCCAGTAAATCTGGCTGGGTAACGGGGGGCAGCTCTGCCAGGCGGTACAGGCCCCGGCTAATGGGCTCAATCACCCCAGCGTCGCGCAGGCGATACAGTTGGTAGCGGTTAAGCCCCGCCGCCAGCGCCTCGCTCATGCGCATTTGCCCGCCGTGGGCGCGAAATACCGCCTCGGGGTTTAGTGCGTTGGGTGTGTGGGTTGTATTGTCAGCCATAGGGAGTCAGCCATAGCAAGTCAGACATAATGCTTCCATTTGCGTGTAAGTGGTAACACTATGTCTGACTTGGTGGCGCGGGTCAAGTGTCGGCGTTGCAACCCTTCCCGTTGTCGTGATCGCCGTAAACCCGATAAACGGCTAATCCGCCTCTGCTTGCATGGATGGTGGAAATTGTATATCCAGGTCCTCCACGGAGAGCTTGCCCGAGATTAGGCGGGGGAGTAGGAGGTTTTTGGTTTTGCTAAGGTTGTCAATTTCGGCAAATAAGGTTTGTTTCTCGTTGAAGATTGGCTCGATAAACTCTCGGAATTTAGTTTGGGTTGTCTGATCTGGCGTCAGAATCTCAATTTTTGAGATAAGTGATTTATTAAGTTCTACTTGGCCTGTAGAGCCTGCCGCCATAAATTCAAAATAGTGCTGCATCTTTTCAACGGTCTTTCCTAAGTAGACGGGACATATTTTACTGGGTTCAGCGCGACAGATGGTCACGTGAGAATCAACTGTTATATTTTCCGGGGAAAATTCTACAACCGACACTCGCCCCAAAGTCCCCACCCCAGTTGAGTTAATTAAGGCATCGCCAAATTGTATGTACTTATCGTCAGGGACCTTGCTGTCATGTGTTCTTGCTTGGGATAAATCGATTCTCCCATCTCGAATGCACTTTTGGTTAATGACTAACTTGGAGGAGCCATCACTGTATTTGGGCGAGATACCTCTCTTGATAACACTACATAACTTTAACAGAGATTGACGCTCCCACCCTTTCGGCACTCCTTTCTCAAACTCGGCGATTTTATGGCCGGGAAAACGAAAACGGACAAACCACTCGCGGTAGATTTCTTCGGCCATGGCTTCCAGCAGGGTAATACGGCGCTGATTGTTTTCAATAAGGTCGTCGTAGGCAGATAGAATGGCGGCGATTTTTCTTTGAGTCTCTAATTTAGGATATTTAACCAGTATTGATTCGAATACAGACTTCGGAACTATTGGTGTGTCGATGCCAGAGTTGTAGGAAAAAATAGTTGGACGGTATTGTTGTAATAAATAGTAAACAAACCGAAAGTCATGCTCTTCATTTACGATTATAGAGTTGATCTGTTGGTTGGTTAGGCTGGGTTGACTGGTTATTCCCATCTTTCCAAAAGCAAAGCTTAAGCTGGTAAATAATACCGAATTTTTTGGAAGTACTTGATTTTTATGCTTTTCTAAAGCCTTTTCTGTAATGCGGGTTTCAGTGTCGGTAACATAAAATTGATTCCAGTCTAGGTCCTTGGGTGAAATAAACAGATGTTCACCATTTGCATAGAATTCGCTTTGTGCTTTTGATGGTGTTTTACCGGTAACAACAGTTCCCAATGATTTTATTGGTTTCTCGGTCCAAAGCTCCATTATTCACCAACCAATGCATAGATGTTCTTATTGATAGTTTTTTGAAGGTTGGTAGCCTCAGCGCTGAGATCAACCAAGTTTTGATTCAAAGCCATTATTGAGTCAATAAACTCCTCCTCCGTCTTACCATCCTCCTCAATCACCACGCCCACATAGCGACCCGGATTCAGCGAATAATCCTGCTCTTTAACTTCTTCTTGCGTGGCCAATTTACACAGCCCGGTGACATCCTCGTACTCGGCTTTGGGGAAGCGCTCTTGCAGCCAGTGAATATGGTTAAAGTACAGCTCGGCGGATTGCACCTCTTTGTGCAGTTGCTCCAGGGCCTCTTTTAAGAGTTTGGTTTTGCGGTCGGCTGAGATGCGCTTGGCCGCTTTGCCGGCGGCTTTGGCCTGGGCCTTAGCTTTTTCTAGCGCGGCTTTTTCGTGGGCGCGTATGGTTTTGTCCAACTGCTTTAGGCCAGTGTGTAATTGCGCGAAAAACGGCTCGCAGGCTTTTTGCAGTTTGTGCTGGGCTTTATTGATAGCGTCCACATTTTTGTGTGCCCTGAACTGGCCTTTTACCTCGCTGCAATACTGCTGGTATTTTTTGTCCAGCTTGCTCAGTTGTTGCCATTGTTTGACTAGGTCGCCCACGGCCAGTTTGCCCTGTGTGTCGTCCAGCACGTCTAATAACTGTTCACTGACCGGTTCTACTTGGGCTTTGTTTTCGGCCAATAGCGCCATGCCTTTTTCAAAGTAGCTGTGCACCAGGCGCACATACTCGCGGCGTTTGCCTTTGTGCAGCTTGCTGATAATGGCAATGTTGTTGACTTGCGCCTCGCTAAACTCGCGGTGGGCGCGGTCTATTTGGGTAAATATATTGCGCGCGTCGATAAACAGCAGGCGATCGTCTTGCTTGTTTTTGTCAAAAAACCACAGGGTAGCGGGCAGGGTAACGGTGTAGAACATGTTGGACGGCAGGGTGAGCATGCCGTAAATCAGGTTGTTCTCGATCAGAGTTTGGCGAATTTCGGCCTCTGAGTGGCGGGCATCGCTGGCGGAGTTGGCCATAACCAGTGCGGCGCGGCCACCGCCTTTGCCTTTGACCGGCGCTTTAAGTGAGGTGGCGAACAGGTTAATCCACAAATAGTTGGCGTTGGGGACGGTTTCTTTACCCTGCGCGGCCTTTTTGGCTTTGGTTTTGTTGCGCGGTATGCCGTAGGTGTTAAAGCGCGGGTCACCCTCTACCGTGGCAACGGGCACTTCGTCCACGTTAAAGGGCGGGTTGGCCATGACAAAATCGAACTGGCCGAAGGCGTTGTATGGGTCTTCGGCGTAGCTGTTGGCTTGGCGAATGTCGCCGCGCAGGCCGTTTACCGCCAGGTTCATTTTGGCCAGTTTGACGGTATCTAGGGTTTTTTCCTGGCCGTTAACAAACAGAGTGTCGCCGTCGTGATCTTCGCCCAGCTCTTGTAGCTCTTGGCGGTGCTCTTCAATAAAACGCTGCGATTGCACAAACATACCGCCCGAGCCGCAGGCCGGATCGTACACGGTGCCTTTATAGGGTTCGATAATCTCCACCATTAAGCGTACGACCGAGGTGGGGGTAAAGAACTCGCCCCCGCCCTGGCCCTCGGCCAAGGCGAAGTTGCTTAGAAAGTACTCGTAAATTTTGCCCAGAATATCGCCGCTGGCATCGCGGGGTATGTCGGAGAAAGACTTTAACAGCTGCGCGGGTATGGTGTTATCGATACGGGCAAGGGGTAGGTACTCGTCTTTGGGCAGTACGCCGTCTAGCTCGGGCTTGTAGTTTTCAACCTCTTGCATCGCCTCTTTGATTTTTTTGGCGATGTTGGCTTCTTCTGGCAGGTTGAGTAAGTAGCTGTAACGGGCGTTATCGGGCAGGTAAAAGCCGCATTTTTCAATCGCGATTTCGCTGATGGACTTTTCCCGCCGGGTGCCCTTGAGCTTGGCGTGCTCTTTAATAATATCGGGCTCGGCCAGGGCGTATTTGTTATCGGCAAATTTCAGGAAAATCAGCCCCAGTACGGGTGTGGCGTACTCGGAGGATTTTAAATCGGTATTGGCGCGCAGGTTATCGGCGGCGCGCCAGAGGTTGTCTTCCAGTGCTTTTAGCTGTTCGGCGTTCATAAACGTCAACTGTTCTGGCCGGGGCCCGTGGGCCGCCTGGCGGGTGATTGTATGTTGTATGGGCGAGCTTCGTCAGCCGCCGCTTATGTGTCAGGTGGGCAACTATACCGCTAGTGGGGGGATACGAGAAGGGTGGGATTAATGGGGTCAGATGAAACTTTTGGCGTCAGAATCATTATGTTGGTGCCGGACGCCCCTGTTTTTCAGGACGAGCTCTTCGGTTTCTTTACCCAGTGGCAAATATTCAGCATGAGGTGAGCATAGCTCGGAAGTTCTACCCAAGTCGTTACACTGATATCTAGGCCAAACGTAGTCCCCAGAATCAGCAACCATACTTGCCCGAATTCCGGGGTCAGTTCACTTAATTCCCATGATGGCTTAAAGCGCTTTTGCCGCATATTCCTGATGTACCATTGCTTGCCGGCCGATTATTGACCATTGATTTTGGTCAAATTCTGTTCAGTTTTCGGCTGGCGGGGCAAGTCGATCAATCGTCGCTCTGTGCATCTAGTCTATTTAAGTTTGCCGGAGTCAAGGCATTCGGAGTTTGGGGCAGTTAGTTTGCGCTGTATGGAGTTGTCATAGCCTCAATAGGTTTTCCCCATTTAACGCTATTAACCTCGCTTTATCATCTGTGGCGTTAAACGCATATTCAACAGTCTTAAACAGACACCGCTTTTTGTTTCGAAGTAGGTTTTCGGAAAACTATGGCGAATCGTTCGGCAAGTTCGTATTGGACCATACCCAACAGCAAGCGGATTTCCAATAAGGTGGTGGGGTTGAAGGTGTGCAGGTTTCTGCTTTTTAGTGGCGAAGTGGGCGGAAAATTTAGCTTGCGGTAGTTTTCCAGTTTAGCGTTGGGCATAAGAGTTTCGTTCGCAGTAGACCGTTTAATTACTGCAGATGGTTGTTGGTGCTTAGAACGCAGCGCTTGATGACGTCTTACTCATAGCCACTTTGTTGCATAATGGTCTCTCGCTATAATAGGCCTTTGCCGAGCTATTGGTTAATGAGCTTGGGTCTTATTCTCATCTTTTCAATGTTTAAGCCAATCATAAATTTCCCCTTACGGGGCACTATGCACAAGAGAGATTATGAACAACACAATTCGGTATTTTAAAAACATCGCCAATGGGAAAATAGTTTTATGGTGTTATCTGATTTGGTACTGCGTAACACTTTATTATTATTTTGATGGCTCATTAAGGATTTGGCTTAATTCTATTGGTATAAGCATAATTATTGGTATTGCGCTTATGCTTAGTGTATCGAATGCGCAACAAAAAGATCATTGGCAAACGTTCAGATTATTTATGATGCCATTTTGTGTTTCAAGCTTTTCATCATTAATAAAGGGCCAAGGTTTTATGCTGGTAGTGCCACCAAATACCATTGAACAGGTAACTTCAGTTGGGGCATGTGTGGTTTTTTTAACTTTCGTATTTTGTATTAAAAAGCTTTCAAGGAAGGGTTTGTATCAGTAAGGCGTTCAATAAGGCTCCGTAATAATGACGTCTTTTCGTGTTACGCGACAAAAATTTTCCAGTGTTGTTGTGCTCATTGGTGCAACGTTATATACAGAAATACTTAAGGTAAATTATGGAATATATTGATTGGGGTGATTTTCAAAAAATCGATATCCGCGTTGGAACCATTGTCGAGGTCGAAGACTTTCCAGAGGCTCGTCAGCCTGCCTACAAATTAAAGATGGATTTTGGGCAGGAAATCGGTGTTAAAAAGTCTAGTGCTCAGATTACGGCTCTATATACAAAAGAAGAGCTTCTCGGTAAGCAGGTGTTAGCCGTAGTAAATTTCCCACCAAAACAAATTGGCCCCATTATGTCGGAGTGTTTGGTCACTGGGCTGCATAGGCCTGATGGTTCTGTAGTTCTATCAGCCGTTGATATGGCGTTACCCAATGGCGCGCGGTTGGCATAATAAGCCCAAGCTGCCTTCTCTGCCGCTGCGCGGCATTCACCTTGTCCCTGGCCCCAACCCTTCGGGCGCATTCGCGGTACAAAATGCTTGACCACTAGGGATGGTGGAAATGCAGATATTGCAGGAGCAATTATCTGCCCGGCATTTTGTGATCGCTCCTGCGCTTCCTGCGCCCGCGACATTAGTGCGTCCATGCACGTCAACCACCCTACGGGGGACACTCTCTACTTGCCCCACAAACAAAAAAGGCCACCCAGTTGGGTGACCTTGTTTGTTTGGTGGAGGCGGGGGGAGTTGAACCCCCGTCCGCCGGCACTCCGCTCGCGGATCTACATGCTTAGTTTCCGTTAATTGGTTTAATTCATCTGCGACCCAACGGGCAGGGTGCAGGGAACGAGTCTGCTAAAAGTTTCGCAATGTTGCCACAGTCATAACAACACAGCTATCCAGTTCTGTATGACAGTCTGCAACGCGGTACTGGCACCTTGTTACGGACCGCTAACGGCGTACCGTTAGAAGTGCTTCATCAACCGCTTACGCGGCTAATTGGGCACCGTAGTTGTCGTCATTGGCAACTAATAAAATGCAGCTTTGGATTTACGTGATTCGCTACCATCACGACATGCACCTTGAGTTTTGCCACCGGCGTCGAATCCAAATCGCCCCCAAAACTGGGTGCGGCAGGGCCGCGTAAACTCACCCTCTGTGACAATATGATGACGGTTAAGTTCACAGGGGGCGGCTATTGTAGGGCCGAGGGGCCTTGGATACAAGGGATTAAAGTGTCTGACGTCAGAAGTCTGATGTTTGATGCAAAACGCGGGGGGTAGAATGCGAAACGCAGAACGCAGAAGGCAGCACGCGGAAGGCTGAACGTATTACGCAGAACAGCTAAAAAAGGGCGGCTCCTTACCGGGGTCGCCCTTTTTATTGAAGTTGAATGGCGATAATGCTTGACACCGCCAGGCGCCAGCGCAACACAATATTGTCCAGCGTCCAGCGTCCAGCGTCCAGCGTCCAGCGTCCAGCGTCCAGCGTCCAGCGTCCAGCGTCCAGCGTCCAGC